>DAIRFC010000024.1:7430-23675 GCA_036795215.1 Actinomycetota bacterium
TGGGGATCGGCCCGGGATGGAGCGTGACGGCGACGGCCACGCGCGGCGAGGTGGCGCACATGCTCCACAACCTGCTGACGCTTCTCCACGGGAACGGGAACGAGCCGTCGACTACGACCTCGCCGCCCACAACGGCGCCCCTCACTCGCCCGGCGCGCGACGTATGGGTGCATGCCGATGGGAGCGGTGACTACCCCACCATCGAAGCGGCCGTCGCGGCGCTTGGTCCCGGCTCCACCATCCGCCTCGGCAAGGGGACCTTCACCCTCACCAAGACGCTTGCCGTCGACTACGCCCTTGAACTGGTGGGCTCCGGGTGGCAGACGGGAAACACGCTGGTCGCTTACGCGGGCACTGTGGTCGCCGTGAATGGCGCCGATCTGCACGCGGAGAACATCCGTTTCGTGAGTGCAGCAACCACCCTACGCTCAGTGGTGATGGAAGTCAGAGACTCCGTGTTGGACCTGCAATCGTGCTACTTCTCCGGAGGCAACCGCTTGAGTGACTCGGGGGGATATGGACTGTTCCTGGGCGGTTCGACCACTGCGACCGTGACCAACTGCGTCTTCACCAAGAACGGTCTTCACGGCATCTCAGTCGAGGACGAGGCACAGGTGCTTCTACAAGGCAACACCTGCATGACGAACAGTGCCGGCGCGGGCATACTCTTTTCCGACAATGCCGGCGGCACCGCGCGCGACAACTACTGCTCGCACAACGGGACGAGAGGGATAACGGCACAGAAGAACGCCGTCGTGATCCTCGAGGGCAATACCTGCAGCAACAATGCCGGCAGCGGACTCTCGCTCCTCGGCGATGCCGGCGGAACGATCCGGGACAACGAATGCTCGTCCAACGGTCTGAACGGCATCAGTCTCAACGATCGCAGCAGCGCCCTCGTGGAACGCAATACCTGCCTCTCGAACGCCGAAGCCGGGATCCTCTTCAACCACCAGAGTCGCGGAACCGCGCGTTTCAATGAGTGCAGCGCGAACAAGATCGGAATCCTCGTCGAGGCCACAGCTGATCCGGTCGTAGAGAACAACAATCATCTGCACGGCAACACCCTGTCTCCCCAGTTGTACGATAAGCGGTGACGCGCAGCCCGGCTCATCCTACCGGCGAGCTCTGACAGACCACGCAAAACGGGCAAATTTTTTTCGGAATCTTCAAAATGTGTAGTTGATTCTCTTACAGTAGTGCTATCCTTGATGTGCCGTCTGTTGTATCGATGGAGGGGGTCCATCAAGTGGTCGATGGCAGCGTTAGCCTGCCTCCTGCCCTGGGCAAAGAACCTGGGGATCCTCCTGTCTCCTCACTGACCGTGGCCACTTCAGGCCTCGAGTAGCTACTCCCATGAGAGAAGGCGGACAGTGACGCTGAGAGACAGCCGGTCCGCCTCCCTTCCCTTCGGAGCCCTCACACTCGTCGCACTGCTCTGGGGCTACAACTGGGTGGTCATGAAGGTAGGTCTGGAGTGGGCTGAGCCCTTCACCTATTCCGCCTTGCGCAATCTGGTCGCAGCACTCGCGATCTTTGCGGTGGCGGTCGCCCTGCGCAGATCGCTCAGACCGAAGGCTATCGTCCAGACGGCGCTCTTCGGCATCTTTCAGACCAGCGGGTCCGCCGGCCTCGCCATGCTCGCAGTCCAGATGGGTGGGATCGGGAAGATCTCGTTCCTCACCTACACCATGCCTTTCTGGCTCTTGCTGATAGCTTGGCTATCTCTTCGGGAACCTGTCCGCGACCTCCAATGGCTCGCCGTGGGCATAGCGCTGCCTGGGTTGGTGCTGGTGGTCGAGCCTTGGAACCTGAGAGGACTCACCAGCAGCCTGTTGGCAGTCGCGGCCGGCGTCTCGTGGGCCATCGCCTCCCTGATCGTCAAACGGTTGCGTACCCGGTGCGATATCGAGCCACTGTCGTTCATCGCGTGGCAGGGCATCTTCGGCACCATCCCGCTGATCGTCGTGGCAGTGCTCACGGCGGAGAGCCTCCCGACTTGGAACGCGAGCTTCATCTCGGCCCTCGTCTTCAGCTCTGTGCCCGGCAATGCCATCGCGTGGGTCCTCTGGCTGTACGCACTCGACAAGCTGCCCCTTAACACGGCCGGCTTCGGCAGTCTGGCCGTCCCGGTGGTGGGTGTCGTCTCGGCATGGTTTCAGCTCGGTGAGCTTCCAACCCTGGCCGAGGGCGCGGGCATGGGCATGATCGTGGTCGCCCTGGCGGTGCTTGCCGCGAGAGAACTGCTCGCAGCCCAGCGGTTCGTCACTCACCGGTCGGCCGGCAAGCCCGCGCCCTCGGGGGTCGGCACGCTTTAGACCGGGCGCTGAATCATGAAGAAGCCGCGGCCCCAGTAGGCAGACCTGAGTGCGCCCCTGGCAGACCCTACCGATTCCTCCGGTACCGCACAAAAGCACCCGCGCCTATCGCCACTCCCGCGACCACCATGATGATGCCGCTGGAATCCCCCCGCGTGTACTCCACGATGCCCAAGACCACCATCACTACGGCGATCGCAGCCATCATGAAGACGCGGTTTCTCGATCCGGCCGTGTCCTTTGGGACCGAGGTCCGAGCCGCCTCCACCTCGCCGCCGGGCCGGCCGCTTTGACTGAACCTACCACGCACCGACGCCTCTCCGGCGGCTGTCGGGGCGGAACGATGCGACACCACGCCCTTCAACCGCTGCCAGGTGAGCGCCCGGGCCGAAAGTAGGTTGCCCGCATGGAACAGGCGTCCCGCCAGCAACACGACTACGTAGGCAGTCACCGCGAGGAGCACCGCGCCCAACACGAGCTGCCACCACACCACAGGCGTCGCCCCCAGCCTCGCTACCATGGCAACCGGCGAGGTAAGCGGCACCAGGCTGAGCGCAGTGGCCGCCGCACCGTTGGGAGCATCGCTGAACACGTTCAGAAGAAGCAAGGGGACAATCAGTGGGATGAGGACCACGATCACGAACTGCCCGGCGTCGCGAGCCGTGGGCGCAAGGACGCCCAGTACTGCGTAAAGGGAGGCATACATCACGTATCCCAGCAGAAAGTAGACGACCGCCCAGGGAATCACCCGGGCGGCGAACTCACCACTTACGGTGAGGTCCATGCCGGCGATGCTCCCCCTCGTGAGCAGCAATCCGAAGATCACGGCGAACCAGATGGCCACCTGGAGCAATCCCACGGCGGACAGACCGACGATCTTGCCCATCATGAGGTCTCTCGGACGAAGGCTGACGAGGAGGACCTCAGCGGTGCGGTTCTCCTTCTCTTTCGAGACGCTCTGGAGCATGAAGCCACTGGTCATGGCGAGAGCCATATAGAGCACGAACATGAGCAGGTAGGGCAGAAAATAGGCCGACGCAGCGTCTGAGGGAGCGGCCGGACTCTGGGGAGCCAGCGACCGCGACACCGCCCCGGGGGTGGGATCCATCAGCAGCCTGGCGATCGCCTCGTCGCCGGTGATGCCGGTGTTGATGACGTAGGTGATGAGATTGCCGCCATCGATGGCCTGCAGAGGCTCGTACCGGCCTTGGACGACCGTCAACCGGCCCGAGGCCAGGTAGTCCGGAGAAATGAGGTAGTAGCGGTCGATCTCCCCTCCGGCCAGCGCCGCCTGCGCGGCGTCCTCATCATCGTAGTCGCGCACCAGTTCGGCCGGTAACCCCGACGGAGCCGCCCGCAACAGCCCTCCCGGGTCAACGTACCCGACGGCCTCGATCCCGGACCCTGCGTCTGGGATGAAGCCCTCACTCTCCTCGGCTCCGGCAAACAGCTGCGGAATGAACACGAGGAGCAACACCACTGCCGGCAGCAAGAAGGTGGTAAACCAGAAGGCCTTTCGCGCCAGCGTGGTGCGCAGCTCATGGCGAGCGATCAGCCAGACGTCGCGCATCACACCATCACCCTCGCGCCCTGACAGCATCGAAGAATCCCCGCAGGCTCATGCGCTTGCCATAGCGGAGCATCCCCTGGCGGAACACCCGGGGAGCGGCCCAGAACCCTATGCCGGCACACAAGATCAAGATCACCCAGCTCGTGACAAGCTGCCACAAGGGGATGAGCGTCGCACCCCACCGGATGGCGATGGCGAGCAAGGACGTCGTTGGGAACAGAGTGAGAAAGACCATCAACGGGCCGTCCGGATTGCTGCCGAGCAGCGGCGAGAAGAACAAGGGGAGGAGAAAAAGCACGTTGAGCGCCCCAACCAGTTGCTGGCCTTGTCGCGAATCTGCCACCACCACGCCCAGGATGACCACCAGGTCCACAGCGAGGATGAAAAGAGGCACGAAGAAGGCCGCGAGCACCCCCACGAGGCTCCAGGGGATCTTGAGGCCGCCCATGACGTCGGTAAAGGCGGCCACCAGCGACAACCCCGCAACGATGACCACCGCCCAGAGGATCACCTGGGTCAGAGCCACCCCCACCAGTCCAGCCGCCTTCCCTGCTATGAACTCCTTGGGCGAGACAGAAGTGGTCACGATCTCTATGGTGCGGTTCTCCTTCTCGTCGGTGACCGCGCGTAGCAGGTAGTTGGCCGAGGTCATGAGCGCAAAAGAGATGAAGAGACCGAGCGCGAAAGGCAGGATGAGATCGATCACGCCGGCTGAACGCTCCTCTCTGCCTCCCTCGACGGCGCGAACCACGATGTCTTCAGGACCGGCGAGAACTCGGCCGGCCACTTCAGGCGCCAACGACCCCACCAGGTTCGCTCTGAGAAACTCGTCGAAACGGTCTTGGACACCGGCGCTGGGTTGACGTTCCCCATAGACCAGTTCTACCTGACCGGAGCGGTCATAGTCGGGAGCCAATACGTAGAAACCCTTGATCTCGCCGGCCTCGAGAACGGCCGTCGCCTCCTCCTCCGTCGCAAAGGCCCGGAATCCCGGGTCATCCGCCCTGGTCGCCAGAACTCCGCTTTGATCCACATATCCCAGCGACTCTACGTCTCCCGCGCTCTGCAGGGACGAGAGGATGCTGACGCCCATCATCGCTAGCATGAGCACCGGTAGGCCGAACGTGGCCAACAGGAAGCTCCGCCTCCGCACGTTCTTGCGGTATTCCTGGCGGGCTATGAGGACCGACTTACGCATCGTCACGCGGCGCGGCTCCTTCGTCGCCGGCCACCGGACGCTTGTCCCCAGCCACCACGGTTATGAAGATGTCGTCCAGTGAGGGCTCGGCCCGTTCGAAGCGCTCCAGCTTCACCCCTGGGCGGGCGGCCAGCGCCCTCAAGACCTCCTGTGGATCGGCTCCGCCCTCGAGGGAGAGCCGCCACGCGCCATCCTCCTCCCGGGCTTCGAGGACCTGCGGCAGACCCGAGAAATCCCCCTCACCCTCCACTACGACCGCGTTGGCCGCGAAATCCCGCCTGATCTCGTCCACCCGGCCGTACAGCACGGTTCGCCCACGATCGATGAGTACTATGCGGTCGCACAAGGCCTGTACCTGGTACATCTGGTGGGTAGACATGATGACCGAGCGACCGGCGGCCACCTGTTCCTGGATGATGTCCTTGATCAACCGGGTGTTCACTGGATCAAGACCCGCGAAGGGTTCGTCGACGATGATGAGATCGGGCTCGTGCAGCAGCGTAGCCACGACTTGGGCCTTCTGCTGCATGCCCTTGCTGAGTTCCTGCACCTTCTTGTGCCGATGCTCGTAGAGATCCACGCGTTCGAGCCACGGCTCCAGCCTGTTCTTGGCCTCCGCGTCGCTCAAGCCTTTGAGTGTGGCCAGGAACAGCAATACTTGCTCGAGAGCGATGTCCTTGTAGAGACCGCGGTCTTCGGGCAGATAGCCGATGCGGTCTTTCGACACCTTGTCGGGGCTGGAGCCCAGTATCTCCACCCGCCCTGAGTCGGGTTTGAAGATGTCGAGCATCATGCGGATGGTGGTGGTCTTACCGGCGCCGTTCGGACCGAGAAGACCGAACACTTCGCCCGGCTGCACCTCGAAGGAGACGTCCCTGACGGCCTTGGTCTCCCCGAACGACTTGCCAAGATGCTCAGCCACCACCGATGGCATGGACATGCGTGTTCCCCCTGAGATCGATGCACAAGCAGAGCCGGGCCGCTGCGCCGTTCGCGGGCCGCGGCACCATCATCGTGTGCGTTTCCATAGGATAGTACACGACGGGTGGGCGGAATATTCGTGCGTGGCGACGCCTGCGCATTTAGACGAACCGGGTGGGGACCCCTGACGGCAGGGGAATCGGCCCACCCGTATAATCCATCAAGCAAGGCTGGATAGCCGGCATGAACCGCCCCGCCCGGCGGTCGATGATAACAAGGAGGGCGAGTGTCCGGCTACGGACCCAACGAGCAAACACTGGTCGTGCGCATTCTCGCGCTCATCATGCTGGCGGGATTGCTGGCCTTTTCGGGTACGAGTCTCGCAGAGGCCTCGACCCCCCAGATAGACCAGGCGACGGCAGAAGCTCGGGAGCTCAGCAACCTTCTAGACAAGCTCTACCGCGAACTCGAAGCCGCCACCGAAGAATACAACTACGCGAAACAGCAGTTCGAGGACACCCAAGCCGCGGTCAAGAAGACAACGGCCGAGTTGGCCAAGGCGGAGGAAGACTTGGGATCGGCACAGGACCGGTTCAGCGAACGCCTGGTAGGCATCTATAAGGCGGGGAACCTCGGAACGCTGGACGTCATCCTGGGCGCAGACAGCTTCTCCGAAGCGGTGACGCTGCTGGACAAGCTCAAGTGGATCAGCGAACTCGACTCCCGGCTGGTCGACCAGATCGAGACATATGAAACCCAGAGGACCGACCTCAAGGCGAAACTGGAAGCCGACCTGGAGCAGCAGAAGGATTACGAAGCGCAGACCGCGACCGCCAAACAGACGGTTCTCGACCAGGTCAACAAGCAGAAAGAGGCACTGCGGGGCAAGGAAGCACAGATAGCCAAGCTCAAGAAGGCCGAGGCGGAGCGACAGGCCCGGCTGGCTGCTGAGGCGAGAGCGAGGAAGGCCTTCCTCGCCTCCCGGCCCGGCAAGGTAGTCTCCATGGCCATGGACTACCTGGGAGTCCCCTACGTCTGGGGAGGTTCCAGTCCCAGAGGGTTCGACTGCTCCGGCCTGGTCCAGTACGTGTATGCGAAGGTGGGTATCTCGCTGCCGCACTCCAGCCGCATGCAGTTCAGCTACGGCAGAGCGGTCGCCAGAGGCGATCTGCAGGCCGGCGACCTCGTCTTCTTCTTCACTCCCATACAGCACGTGGGCATCTACATCGGCAGCGGGAGGATGGTCAACGCCACGGGTTCGCAGGTACAGATAAGCGACGTGTGGCCGGCCTCCTACCGGGGGGCGCGCCGGGTCTTCTAGCCACCACCGGCAAACGACGCCGCGGCCCGAGTCTTGACCGCGGGCGAGCACTCCGGCCGCATGGCCGGGTCAATCGGCTTTCTTGGCCTTCTTCACCGCCGCTTTGGCCGCCTTCTTGGCTATCTTGGCGGCCTCCTTGTCGCCCGCGGGAGCACCCGGATCAGCCGGCGGCAGATTCTGAGCCTCGGCTTTGCTCCTGCGTCGGCGTGCGAGCAGGTAGTCGGCCAGGCGTTTGCCGAACTGCCCTATGAAGCCTGCCGCCAGGATCAGGAGGATCCACCTGGCGATCTCGTGCCAGTCGCTACCGTCCATGGACGACCAACGTACGTTGCATCAGACCGGGCCCCGAGTCTTGAGAGTGGCTTCCTCGGCGATGTCGAACACCTTCACGGTGACATCGGTGAACGCGGCCTTGGTCTTCATAGCGGCCATGATCGGCCCCTCCAGATAGGCCTGCAGCGATTCGGCATCTTTGAACAGGTAGATGCCTGCCGCCTCAGCCGTCTCCTCGTTCAGTGCGAAGATCTTCCATTCGAGCCCTGCGACCGCCGAGATGGGAGTCGCAGCCCCCTCGTACTCCTCCCGGAGCTCTTCGGGCGGTATGCTCGAACGAGAGTTGATCTGCAGCAGCTTCTTCGTCATCTCTCCACCTCCTGGCCAAGGGTCACGAGTAGACGGCTCCTACACAGGGTAACTCCTATACGGCGATCACACCCGCGAAGGAGCCCTCTTTCATGCAATATCGGTACCTGTTCCAGCCCTGGTATGTCAATGGCCACTTCGTGAAGAACCGCGTCATGTGCGCCCCGATGGTCTTCGGCGCCGTGGTCCAGCACCCGGAGGCCGCGCCCAGAGCCTACCGCAAGATAGAGGGCGCCGCCAAAGGTGGGGCCGGGATAGTCTGTGTGGGCGAGACCAGCGTCAACTCCACCGACGCCGAACGCATCCCGTTCGAGCCCATCGACTTCGCTCATCCATCCGGGAAACACTTCGAGGCCATCAAGCGCTACTCGGACCTGATCAAGAAACACGGCGCAGTGGCTCTGATCGAGCTGTCCCACGCCGGCGGAGAGAAGGACCCCCTGCCCGGCCACCCAAACCCCTGGGGCCCTACCTCCTTCATCCGCAAGGACGGGCAGCAGGTGGATGCGATGGACCCGGCCATGATGAAGAAGGTACGCGACGACTTTGCCACGGCCGCGCTGTACATGAAGGCGGCGGGGTTCGACGGCGTTCTGCTACATGCCGGTCACGGCTGGCTGCTCTCCCAGTTCTTGTCGCCTCTTTGGAACAAGCGGGACGATGAGTACGGGGGCAGCCTCGAGAACCGGGCTCGGTTCCCGCTCGCCGTGTTCAAGGCCGTGCGGGACGCAGTGGGTCCGCGCTTCCTGTTGGAGGCGCGGGTCAGTGGCCGTGACGGCGTGCCGGGCGGGATAGAAGCGGACGAGGTAGGACGGTTCGTGCACATGCTGGAGGGCATCGCGGACACCGCCCACGTCTCCAATGGCATCTATACCCACCCGGTGGTCACCAACCAGTTCTCGTCGATGTATGCGGCCCACGGATGCAACGTGGAACCGGCCGCGACCATCAAGAGCCACACTGCGATGCCGGTCGGCGTCGTGGGAGGCATCAACTCGCCGGAACTGGCCGAGACGATCCTGGCCCAAGGCAAGGCCGATTACATCGTGTTCGGTCGGCAAATGATCGCCGACCCGGAACTCCCCAACAAGGCCCGGACAGGTCGGGAGAAGGAGATCAGACGCTGCATCCGCTGCTACAAGTGCTTCCCCGGCAGCCCCGAGGCCGGATACGAGACCGAGCCCGACGATGAGCCCATGTTCATGAAGGTCGGCAGCTGCACCATCAATCCGAGAGCCAACCTCCCGGTGGCGCCGGAGGAGATGCCCCGACCCACGGAGTCACGCAAGGTACTCATCGTCGGCGGCGGCGCAGCCGGGATGCAGGCGGCCATCACGGCGGCCGACCGGGGGCACAGGGTCACCCTGGTCGAGCGATCGTCGGAGTTGGGGGGCATCCTCAAGTTCACCGATAGGGACGTGGACAAGGCCGACCTGCGCGACTTCAAGGACCTGCTCGTCTACGAGACGGGCATCCGTGACATCAAGGTGCGGCTGAACACTCCCGCGACCGCGGAGACCATCGCCCAAGAAGTCCCCGACGCGGTGATCCTTGCCGTCGGATCATCCCCCGTGGTGCCGCCCATCAAGGGCATCGAGAACGCCATCCCGGCGCTCGCGGTATACGATGACGACGCCGTCCTTGCACAGCGCGTCGTGATGGTAGGCGGTGGTCTGGTGGGCTGCGAGACCGGTCTACACCTGGCCAAGTCGGGCCACGAGGTCACCGTTGTCGAGATGCTTCCGCGGGCAGCCAACGAATCCTACGGGATGTACCGTGAAGCCCTTCTCCTCGAGATGCAGAAGGCCGGCATGAGGATCATCACGAGCGCCAAGTGCACCGAGATCGCTCGCTCCGGCGTCCAGATCGAGCGCGAAGACGCGACCCAAGAATGGTTTGAAGCCGACGCCGTCGTCTACGCCCTCGGCATGCGCCCCAACGCCACGGAAGACCTACAAACGGCGTTGGGCTCCATCCCGTACGTGAAAATCGGCGACTGCGTCCGCGCCGCGAAGGTGGACGCCGCCATCAAAGAGGGCTTCTTGGCAGCCATGGATATCCTGTAGGCCGTCGGAGCGACCACCTTTGCCGGTCGACCCAGAGACCTTAGCCACGGCTCCCGACGGCCAGGCGGGCGCCCATCTCGAACGCCTTGTCGCACTCCGCCGGGAATATCTCGGCGCGCCGCTTGGCGCGCGCCTCCACGTCGAACATCGCCGCGTTCATCGCGGAGTAGTCGTCGAACTGCCACGTCTCATGAGAGTTGAGCAATTCGGTCGTGCCGCGGAGGATCCCCATGAGCCGGGTATGCTTCTCGAAGAGCACGTCGTAACGGACAGCCGGTATGGCGTCCTCCGGGCAGTTCATCGTGAAGACGAGCCCGCACGACACCCGCCGCGCGAACGTCCCCTTGCCGAACTCGTCGTAAGAGATATTGGGAAAGAGCAGGCGCTCCAAGAACGACCGCGTCTCGCCGGTGACATCGTCGAAGTAGATGGGCGAGCCGACGAAGAGCACGTCGCTCTCGATCACCTCCGCGAGTACCGGCCGCAGATCGTCGCGCATCGAGCAGAGCCCGTTGCACGCGTTGCCCTTCTTCTTGCACACAAAGCAACTCGTGCATCCCTTGTACGCCAGGTCGTAGAGGTGCACCAGCTTCGTCTGCGCTCCCACGCTCGCGGCACCCTCGAGGGCGTGCTTCAGAAGGGTCCCGGTGTTCCAGTCCTTTCGTGGGCTCCCGTTCACAGCGATGGCTTTCATGCTCACTCCACTCCTCAGTCGTCACAACGTGTGAATGCTACCGCGCCGGAGCGCTCCGACACACGGTATCATCGGTCTGGCGAGACCATACAGTAGAGGCCGGCATCGCATGTGTACGCTCCTCGATATGTGCAACATCACGGTGTTCCGCGGCGAGACGAAGGTCTTCGCCGGCCTCACCCTACAGATCGAAGGCGGCTGCAACACGGCCATCCTCGGCCCGAATGGCGCGGGCAAGTCCACGCTGCTCAAGCTCATATCGGGTGAACTCAGGCCCGTCTTCTCGCCGACGGCGCACGTGAAGGTGTTCGGCAAGGAGCGCTGGAACGTCTGGGACCTGCGGTCCCACTTGGGCGTGGTCTCCCACGATCTGCAGCACGAGTACCTTGAGAGTGCCCTGGGTATCGACGTCATTCTGTCGGGCTACTATTCCAGCGTCGACACCTGGCAGCACCAGGTATTTGGCGAGGAGGAACACCGGAGAGCCGAGGAGATCCTTTGCATGCTTGAGATCGACGCTCTCAGAGAGCGACGCTTCGGCAGCATGTCCACGGGCCAGCAACGCCGCTTCCTGCTCGGAAGGGCATTGGTACACCGGCCCAGCGCACTCCTTCTGGACGAGCCCACTTCGGGGCTCGATCTGAAGGCCTCCTTGCACTACGGAGCGGTGCTGAGTGGGCTGATGCGAGCGGGCACGACCGCGCTCATCGTGACTCACAAGGTGCAGGAGATACCCCCGGAGATCCAGCGCGTGATCATGCTCAAGCAAGGCAAGATAGTGGCCGACGGGACGCGTGAGGAGACGCTTACATCGGACACGCTCTCGGAACTCTTCGATTACCCACTACACGCGGTCCTTCACAACGGCACCTGCCAAGTCTTCCCGGCAGAGAGGAGTGGACATGTTGGGCAGCGCTAAGCTGAGGCAGCTGGGCAGCCGTCTGGCTGCGAATTACTGGTTCATCCCTTCGGCGATGATGATCACCGCCGTGGGCCTCTCCTTCCTTCTCCCCTGGGTCGACAGGCGTATCGGAGGCGTCCCTGGTTCTATACCCGGATGGATCTACGAGGGCGGCACAGACGGTGCTCGCGCCGTGCTCTCCACCATCGCCGGCTCCATGATGACCGTAGCGGCTTTGGTCTTCTCAATCACCATCGTCGGACTCACGACGGCTTCTCAACAGTTCGGGCCGCGGCTACTGCGCAACTTCATAACCGACCGGGGCTACCAGGTAGTACTCGGCACGTTCTTGGCCAACTTCATCTACTGCCTGCTCGTACTGAGGACCGTAGAAGAGGTGGGCGATGAGCACTTCGTCCCCTACGTGTCCATCGCGGTGGCTCTGTTGCTCGCCATAGCCGGAGTCGGCGTGCTTGTCTACTTCATACACCACGCCGCGTTCTCGCTGAGGGCCGACAACATCGTTGCCGCGATCGGTCGAGAGCTGAAGAGCACCATCGACCGGCTGTACCCCGCGCGCCAGGACGACGCCCTCGGAGCGAACTCGCGGCCGGAGAGCAACGGGAGGAAGCTCCCTGAAGGATTCCCTTCCGGCGCCCGGGACGTTCCCGCCCGCAAGAGCGGCTACATCCAGTCGATCGACCAAGACCGTCTCGCCAAGCTGGCGCAAGAACACCAACTGGTCCTGCGCCTTGACTACAGGCCCGGCCAGTTTCTGACAGAAGATGAGACCCTGGTCAACTGTTGGCCGGACATCGAGCTTCCCGACGACCTGCTGAACGACCTCAACCAGTGCGTGGTGGTCGGACCCCAGCGGCCTCTCGCCCAAGACGTCGAGTCGGCCATCGAACAACTGGTGGGGCTGGCGCTGCGGGCCTTGTCGCCCGGCATCAACGACCCCGACACGGCCATCCTCTGCATCGACCAGCTTACCGACGCCCTCACCAGAGCAGCCGAGAGGGATATCCCGGCGGCGTTGTTGCCGGCTGAAGGCGAAGTCTCCCTCGTCACGTATCCGCTGACCTTCCCACGCATGGTCGACCAAGCTCTCAGCCGCATCCGTCAGCACGGCCGGGGGAGCGTCCCGGTGACAGTACGTCTCCTGGAAGCCCTTGCCGCCATCGGTCAGCGAGCTCAGAACGAGTCGAGCCGGACGGCCGTCTCGGCTCAGGCTCAGATGCTCAAGAGATCTAGCGACGAAGCCATACCGGAAGAGAACGACCGCCGGTTGATCGACATGCGGTTCCGTGCCGTCGAGAAGGCCTTGGAGCGATCGGCTGCAGCGTGACCACGGGACAGATAGTCGTCTTCTGCGTTATCGGCGCGACGCTGATCCTGTTTGTCTGGAATCGTTGGCGTTACGATCTCGTCGCTCTCTCGGCGTTGTTGGTACTCGTCGTAGCCGGATATGTACCCGCTGCGCAAGCCTTTCTGGGCCTTGGCCACCCCGCTGTGGTGACCGTGGCGGCCGTGCTCGTCATCAGCCGCGGACTGTCCAACGCCGGCGTGGTGGATACGGTGTCGAGACTGCTCACCCGGGTCGGCAACCGACTCTGGGTACAGGTGGCCACCCTGACCGGTCTTGTCGCCTTGTGCTCCGCCGGGCTCACAACGGCGCCGACCCATTCCGCATGTTCGATTTCACTCCGGTGGGGATCGGAGCGGTGTTGATAGGCGTCGTCTTCATTGCCCTCATCGGTTGGCGGCTCGTGCCGAAGAGCCGGCGGACGGCGGTGTCCGCGGATCCCTTCGAGATCGAAGACTATATGGCAGAGGTGCGAGTACCCGAAGGGTCGGATCTCATCGGCAAAACGGTGCATGACCTCATCACAGCGGTAGAGGAGGAGGCCGATATCGTCGTCATAGCTCTCGAACGAGGGGGCCAGCGCCGGACGATCCCTTCCATGTACGAGGTCCTGAGAGAAGACGACGTGCTGACGGTCGAGGCCGAGACAGACGACCTGGGCGCCCTGATCGACATGACCGACCTGAAGCTGACGCGGGCTGACGGCGAAGGCGAGAATGGGCAGAAGACAAAGCGCGATCTGACATTGGCGGAAGTGGTCGTAGCGCCGGGCTCACTGCTCATCGGGACGACGCCGAGACGTCTGCAACTCCGCGAGCGCTACGGGCTGAACGTGCTCGCCGTGGCGCGTCGGGGCCAGCGGCTGCAACAGCAGTTGAGCCGGACCCGCCTGGTGGCAGGAGACGTGCTCCTGGTCCAAGGCGACGAGGACGGGCTGCAGCAGAGCCTCCGCACCCTGGGTTGCCTACCCCTTGCATCGCGGGATCTGCGGATCGGGAGACCGCGTAAGATCCTGCTGGCCACCGGTCTCTTCGCCGCGGCATTGGCAACCATCGCGATCGGTGTCGTGCCCGCAGCGGTCGGATTGATGGTCGCCGCGGTCGTGATGGTGCTCGCCAGACTCGTGCCTCTGCGCGAAGTCTACAGCGCGGTCGACTGGCCTATCATCATCCTGCTGGCCGCCATGCTGCCGGTCGGCCAAGCGCTCGAGGATACCGGCGGGACACAGTTGATCGCCGATGGGTTGCTGAAGCTCGGCGCGGCCGTCCCGTCGGCCGTGACCTTGGCTGTCTTGATGGGAGCCGTCATGCTTCTCTCGAATGTGGTCAACAATGCGGCGGCCGCGGTCTTAGCGGCACCCGTAGCCCTCGCGCTGGCGCAGGGCATGGGCGCTTCGGCAGACCCCTTCCTTATGGCCGTGGCCATCGGGGCTTCCAGCGCTTTTCTCACCCCCATCGGCCATCAGTCGAACATGCTCGTCATGGCTCCGGGAGGCTATCGCTTCGGCGACTACTGGCGGATGGGCTTACCCCTCAGCGTCCTGGTCATGGCCGTTTCCATACCGCTCATCCTACTTATATGGCCCCTCTAGACCATGACTTCGGCGACGCAGTGTCAGGAAGCCGCCCCCTCATCCACGGCCACGGGCTGCACTCCTGGCGCTGAAGTCACCCTGGACTCGTCCAACGCGACTCGAGCAGCGGTGCGCTGAGCCTGAGGATCCAGCTTCCGTGTGACGCCCACCATGACCAGAGCGGCAAGGCAGGCGATGAAGAACGGGATCTGATAACCGACGAAGTTCAGGATGATGCCCGCCACAACCGGGACCACCACGGCAGTCGCGTGAAGGATGGTGACCCCCATAGCCAGGCTTGGTGCGATCTCCTCGGGAACCGCGATCTTGCGCAGATACGTAGACGCCCCGATGGTGGAGAACTGGGAGATGAAGGAGTAGATGACGTAGAAGATGCAGGCCAGGTACATCTGCCCGGATAACGCATAGCCACCCAACGCGATGACGTATCCGATGTTGATCGCCTGCAGGATGCGCCTCTCGCCCAGGCGATCTATCAGTCTCCCCACATAAGCCGAGGACACGACCCCGATGAAGGTCACCGCCATCAGAAGAAGTGAGATGTCCTCCACACCGAGTTTGAAACGGTTGACCAGCACCCAGAGCCCGAACGAGAAGAAGATCTGCTGACGCACCCCGTCGAGGAGGTTGAGCAAGTAGTAGTAGCGGTATTCCTTGCGCCAGACGATGGGGTCTCGCCTAGGTTCGACCTTGCGTTCCACCCCGTCGTGCAGGTGGGGGAAGCGGAAGATTGCGATCGCCCCGATAGCCGCTACCATTCCGATGAGCGCGAACGTCGCCTTGTACGACAACAGGTCAAAGTGGAAGATCAGAAAGACCGAGATGAGCGCGACGAACGTCCCGGCTTGGGCGAAGGCCGCCATGCGTCCGAGCACGTGGCCGCTTCTCTCCTGGGTCGTCAGGCTCATGCCGAGCGAGAACTGGGTCTGCAGGATGGTGTGCATCCCGAAGCTGCTGATGAGGATCCACGGGATCAAGGTGCCGAACCCGGTGGCGATGCCAAAGAGTCCGAACCCCAGAGCCATGAAGAGCATCGCGCCCGAGGTCAACCAGGGTATCGACACCCGGTAGAGCAGCGCCATCAGCAGGATGAGGGTGAGGCCCCCGAACTCCCGGATGGCCGTCATATAGCCGAACTGGGGACCGCTGAAAAGGAGAACGTCTTCCCAGAAGTTCGTATGGACGCTGTTATGCGCGCTGTAAGCAAAGCCGTAGGTGAACTGCAGCGTTGCGAGCATGATGAACCCACGGCCCACAGGGCTCGTCCACGACTGGCGGAAGCGATCGATCATCGAGGGAGGGGGGTCGAGGGTGATTCTTCTGGAGTCAAATGCATGTTGCCGGTCATGTTATTCCTAGGGCGCCGTGTCCGACAAGTGGATGACCCGCGGCGCCGCCGGATAGCGGACTGAGCGGCCAGCGGTATGATTGATGCACGAACTGGTACAAGGAGGCCCTGATGAGTCGAGACGGCCTGGTTGGAAAAGTCGCTCTGGTGACGGGTGCCGCGGCCAAGCGAGGCATGGGTCGCTCCATCGCGCTGCGGTTGGCGAGCCAAGGCGCGGATGTCGCGGTGCTTGACGTCGCAGCGGCTCCCAGGAGTCTCTTTCCGGGTGACGAGGGATGGCGGGGGCTGGATGAGTTGGTCGAGGAG
>DAIRFC010000024.1:23775-25232 GCA_036795215.1 Actinomycetota bacterium
GAGTCTCTTTCCGGGTGACGAGGGATGGCGGGGGCTGGATGAGTTGGTCGAGGAGATCGACTCCCTCGGGCGCATGGGAACGACGGATGACATCGCCGACGTCGCCTCCTTCCTCGTATCCAAGGAGTCCGACTACATGACGGGCCAGTCGCTCAACGTGTGTGGCGGTCTACTGATGGACTGACCCAGAGGGCCTGACACGCTCAGGCGCCTCAAGAGGTAGGCGAAAGGGCTGCGAACATGGCGAGATGCGCTACATGCCATGCCAAGCTCCCTCAGAACGGCTGGGAGTGGTGCTCTGCCTGCGGCAGCTCTGTCGTGCCCGATATCAGAGAGTGGAAGCTGGCCCCGCGCTCCGAACCCTCCAAACGGCGACCCCGAGTCGAGACGATCATCTCCTCCGCTCAGGGCCGTCGACGCTCCCGCAGGTCCACCTTGGCGGTGCTCATCAGCGTGGTGATAGTCGCGCTGGCAGGAATCGCCATCGGGGCCATCGAGGCAGGGATAGTAGGTGAGGCCGAGCTCTTCCCGGCGTACGATTCGGCCGTCGGCAGATATGGCTTCATCGACAAGAACGGCAGCATGGTGATTCAGCCTCAGTTCACAGAAGTCGGACCATTCTCAGAGGGCCTGGCGGCTGTGACCGACGGGGACGTGTGGGGCTTCATCGACAAACAGGGCGAGATGGTCATCCCCATGTGGCTCGATCAAGCCTCGGCCTTCTCGGAGGGTCTTGCTGCGGTGAACGTGGGTGGCGAACACGGGTTCATCGATCAGACGGGTGAGTTCGTCATATGGCCGGCATTGCCCGGCGCGCAGCCTTTCTCCGATGATCTCTCCGCGGTCATCCTCCGCTCGGAGGCAACGTCCGGATGGGGCTATGTCGACAGGACGGGCGAGCTGGTCATCCAGCCGGTATCCATGTCTGTATCGCCTTTCTCCGAAGGACTGGCCGCGGTGTGGATGCGAAACGAGAACGGCGCGATGCGTTGGGGCTACATCGACCGCACTGGGAAGATGGCCATCCCCGCCCGCTACTACGCCGCCGAGCCCTTCTCCGAAGGACTGGCGGCGGTGTGGATGGGCGACGACCTCGCTCACCTGTGGGGATATATCGAGAGCTCCGGAGCCTTCGTCATCGACGCGCAGTTCGCGGACGCCCAATCGTTCTCCGAAGGATTGGCCGCAGTGAAGGTCGAGGCCGGCTCCGAATACTCCGGCTACGGCTACGTGGACAGCTCAGGGACTATGGTCATCGAGCCTCGCTTCTGGGATGCCGGGGCCTTCTCCCAAGGACTGGCTCCCGTCCAGCCCAGGGCCAGGTCGGGCGACTTCAGATGGGGTTATATCGACCGCAGGGGCACCCTGGTGATCCCCGCGCAGTTCGCCACTGCCGAGCCTTTTCTCTCCGGCGGCCTGGCTCCCGTGACCTTGGACAAAGACGGCATGGAGCACGC
>DAIRFC010000024.1:25332-26530 GCA_036795215.1 Actinomycetota bacterium
CATCGTCTGTCCGACCCGGAACGTATCATTCGTCTTATGAAGACCGGCACCGCCACACTGCCGCTCCATGGTGGCAAAGCGCCCGCGTGGCTGTTCTCGCGTATGCGGCTCATGGCCCGCGAGATCACGCTTGCCATCGTGAGCGAATACGGCCCGGAAGCCATGCTGGAACGGCTCTCCGATCCGGTGTGGTTCCAGGCGTTCGGCGCAGTCCTTGGCTTCGACTGGCATAGCTCCGGCGTCACCACCACTGTCTGCGGGGCGCTGAAAGACGGCCTCCGAGGACTCGAGAACGAGTCGGGCCTCCTCGTGGCCGGTGGCAAGGGAGGCGTCTCGCGCAAGACCCCTGGTGAGATAGAGGCTGCCGCATCATCGGGAGCACTCTTCGTCGAGCCGCATCCCCTGGTCTACGCCAGCAGGATGGCAGCCAAGGTGGACAGTTCCGGCCTACAGGATGGCTATCAGATCTACCACCACACCTTCTTCTTCACTCGCCAAGGCAAGTGGGCGGTCGTGCAGCAGGGCATGAACAGCAACAACCACAAGGCGCGCCGCTATCACTGGCTCAGCGACACGGTTGCCGACTACGTAGTCGAGCCCCATCAGGCTATCGCCTCACAGGCCCCCGGCACCGCGGTGCTCAATCTAGTGGCAAGAGAGAGCCTGCCCGCCCAAGACGTGGTCACTCAGCTGTCGCACGAGCCGCCAGACCGCATCCTGGGCCGCCTCGACCGTTTGAAGCACCTGTCTATGCCCACGCGCCACGCCGTCGAGTTGCGAGACATCCACCCCGACAATCTGGCGAAGATCTTCCTCTCCACGTACGAACGGCAGCCGGAGAGCTTCGAGGTCCTGGTCGGCATGCCCGGAGTGGGTCCCAAGACCATCCGTGCCCTCACGCTCATCGCCGAACTCGTGTATGACACCCCCGCCAGTCGCAGTGACCCAGCGCTCTTCAGCTACGCCCACGGCGGTAAAGACGGCTTCCCATATCCCGTAGACCGCGAGATGTACGACCGCAACATCGAGACCCTCCGGCAAGCCGTGACCCGAGTAAGACTCGGGCGCACAGAACGTCTCGATGCCCTCCGACGGCTGGCCGGGGTCACGCGACCCCCGAACGCAGCCGCGTGACAGGAGTCGCGTCAGGCCGGTTGCACCCGGTGTATCACGAAATGCACGTAGTCAGCCGGCCGCC
>DAIRFC010000025.1:0-5362 GCA_036795215.1 Actinomycetota bacterium
ACTACAGCCCCGACGATCACATGCTCCATGGCGGTTACAACGCCTGGCAGGTCAAAGATGGCGTGTTCACGTTCGTGAGAGAACTCAACTAGTCCACCGATAGACGGTCTCAAGCGCGGCCGGCGCCCGGGTTCACCCGGGCGCCGGCCCGCATTCTACGAGAAAGGCGGTTCATCACGATGTCGGCCCTCGAAAAGTACATCCGCAATCCTCTTTCCACCGGCGAGAACCCTCACCCCGAAGTGAAGGGTGCCCGGCTGGCGTTGGTCAGTGGCGCCGACGGGTGGGGCCCGCCGGACAAGAACGTGCGCATGACCTGGTGGCCCATTTCCGAGCCGTTCGAGATGATCTCGGAGAGCCATGCTCACGACTTCGACCAGTTCATCCTATTTGTCGGCGGCGACCTCACCAACATGATGGATCTGGGTGGCGAGGTCGAGCTCTGGCTGGGTGAGTCCCCGGACAAGATGGAGAAGTTCACGTTCACGCAGGCCACCTTTGTGTCGGTGCCGGCGGGGTTGTACCACTGCCCGCTGAACTTCAAGAAGATCAACGATCCCTCAAAGCCCATCCTCTTCCACGACATGTTCTTCGCGTCGGAGTACGGGAGGAAGTAGTCCCGCGGGGCGCAGTCCAAATGCGCCGCGCGCCGAGTGCAAGACCACAAAGAAGCCCCCGGCCGGCATATGCCGGCCGGGGGCTTCGACATCCAGCGGTAGGTGTCGGGGCGCCTAGTCTTCGTCCTCCTTGCCCGAGGGCGGCACGAAGCCGTATTCCTCGCTGCGGAAGACCTCCTCGGTCAACTCCTCGTCCTTGGCCTTGTACACCTTGCACAGCAGGCAGGTCAGGTCGGGAGACCCGTACATCGGATCGAGATGATCGTTGCTGGTGAGGACATTCGGGTTGGAGATCATGAGTCCGTGGTATCCCTCGGACGGCTCCTCCGGGTAGAAGCAGTTGGCGGTGGCCATCAAGACGCCCTTCTTGATGCCGGCAAAGACGTGTAGCTTCTGACGGATCCTGCCACGGGGCGACTCGATCCAGATGATGTCGCCGTCTTCAACGCCGTACTTTTTGGCGGTCTCCGGATGGAGCTGGCACTGCGGGAACTCCATGAAGCTGCGCAACCAGGGGATGTTGCGGTACTGGCTCAGGAAGTACCATGGCTGGCGGAAGCCCGTGCTCATGACGATCGGGAATTCCTTGAACAGATCAGGCGTGGAGAAGGGGCTCTCACCCGGCTCGCGGTAGACCGGCAGAGGATCGTAGCCCAGACCCTCCAAATGGTTCGAATGGAACTCGAATTTGCCGGTGGGAGTGGGGAACCCGCCGCCCTCTCTCCAGTAGTCTGTCTTGTACTTGTAGTACACCTGGTCCGGGCCCCAGCAGCCGCTCACCAGGTTCTCGCTGAACTTCTTCCAAGTGATTTCACCCTTGCGGAGCTGGTGATCCAGCGACTTCTCTTCACTCTCGAACCAGGCGTCGGGGTTGATCCTCTTGCCGACTTCATTGAAGATCCAGTGGTCCGACCTGGCTTCGCCCGGCGGATCGACCACCTTGTTGTGCGCCTCGATCATGAACCGGGGGTGCATGTCGTAGATATCGTCGATCTCCAACCAGTGAGCGGCAGGCAGGATGATGTCGGCGGCCTCGCACATGGGTCCCATGAACAGGTCGCAGTGGACCATGAACTCGACCTTCTCGATGGCCTCCACGACTTCCTTGGTGTTGGCCATGTGGACGATCTGCTGTCCGCCCACGCTGAACCAGACCTTGATGGGCGCTTCTCCCGCGATGACCTTTTTTACCAGTGTGTCGGGGTTACAGGTCCGCGCGGCGCCCATCTTGTACTTGTCGATGCCGATGACGTGGCTTCTCATCTCATCGGTATAGGGCAGCTCGAGGAAGACGTCCTCGATCAGACCGGTCTCGGGGAGCACCCAGCTGATCATGCTGCCGGGCCGCTCGATGTTTCCGGCCAGTCCCATGAGGCAGGTGATTGCCCTCAGGGTGTGGCCGCAGTTGGCCTGGCGCTCTAGAGAGCTGCCCACTTGGATGCAGCCAGGGGTGTCGATGGCCCACATCCGGGCGGCCTCGATGATCTGCTCCTTGGGGATCCAGCAGATGTCGGAGACCTTTTCGGGCGTGAAGTCCTTCACCCGCTCGCGGAGTTCATCGAAGCCGAAGGTCCACTTCTCTACGAACTCCTTGTCCCAGAGTTCCTCCTCGATGATGACGTTCATCATGCCCATGGCCAAGGCGCAGTCCGAGCCCGGCCGGGGCTGGATCCACAGTGTGGCTCGGGTGGCGTACGCGCTGGCCCTCGGGTCGATGACGATGAAGTTCTTGCAGTAATCGAGTGACTTCATGAACCAGTAGCACATCTCGGAGTCGGCGCTGCTGATCTCCAGCTGCTTCGCCCACACTATATTGGTCTTCGGGAACTCACCGCCCCAACCGTGGTAGTCACAGTAGAGTCGGCCATAGCCCGTCACCAGTCCGTAGAGGCCAAGCCGGGGACTGTGGCAGACGTACCCAGGGGTGATGATGTTGGCCGTACCGAGGGAGCGAGCCAGCCGGTGGGTATAGCGGTTGTACCCGCGCCCGGTGCCCTGGGAGATGGCGATGGTGTGGGCGCCGTAGTTATCGATGGCGTCGCGCATCTTGGCCTCGATGGTGTCGAGCGCCTCATCCCAGGAGATCCGCTTCCATTTGCCCGAACCCTTCTTGCCCACCTGCTTCATGGGGTACTTGAGGCGGTACGGGTTGTCGACGTGCTGGATGCTCGAGAGGCCCTTGGAGCACATGGTGCCGCCGGTCAGGGAATTGGGGTTGCCCTCTATGTGGACGATGACCCCGTCTTCCTTGGTGACCTTGACACCGCAGCCGCCGTGACAGCTCTTGCAGGTTGAATATACGACTTCTCTCTTTGCCATCAGTGTCTCCTCAACATGAGCCCGGGCCTAGTAGGCGGCGGACTTCGGAAGAATGGGTCTGTAGATGCCGACCTTGAGCACCCCGTATTTGAGTGAGAACGCCCCGATCGTGTGGCAGATGATCGCGAAGACCAGAAGTCCGGTCGTCGCTTCCTCACCCGTGAAGTAGCTGATGATCGAGATCACCAACGGGATGATTATGCCGAACAATACGATGCCCAGCCAGAAGACCCAGGCCACGTGTCCGCGGACCAGCTCCTTCACGGACACCTCAGCAGTGCTCGATTGGTAGTTGGCATTCACGAGGTAGACGATGATGAGGAAAGCGTTCGCGATGAGAAGGATGCGGGTGATCGACTCGGCGGTGCCGATGAGCTCATCACCAGTGACCAGTCCCACGCCCATGATGAGGGCCAAGCCGTCCGCGATGCCCATGATAAGGAACACGAACGGCAGCAGACCGGTGTTCCAGAAGGGGACGCTCTTGCAGTAGCTCATGGCGAACCCGCAATAAACGGCGGTCACGACGCAGGTGATGCCGGCCAAGATCATGAAGACCCAGTTGGCGGCGTCAACGCCCCCTGTGGGTGTTCCGTAGACGATGATGCCCTGTAGCACTATCTGGATGGCTGCGAACACCAAGAAGATCATGGTGAAGACGATGCCGCGTGAGAACCACGAGGTCTTCCATGCAGTGCTGAACGGTGGGAAAGCCCGCCAGAATCGCCAGGGCTTGCCTAAGTAGAAGAGGTGTAGGGGCAACTTGAAGACCGCGATCCCTACCCAACCCAGGATCGCGCCCCAGAAAGCGGCCTTGGGATGTGATTGACTGAAGAAGATCGCCACCAGGTAGAGACCGGTACCCAGGGCGGAGAAGACCTCTGCCAGCCAGACGAGTATCCCTTTGCCGGAGATCCATTCGGTCTGGCCCATGGGTTTGATCATCCACTCATGGGTGACCATCCATTGACGGGCTGTCTGTGCGTTCATATAGCCACTCCCCTACCTAGTCCTCGTACTTCTTGGCAAGTTTCTCTTTGACCGGCTCGTACACAGTGCTCAGGTGCTGGATGTGACTGCCCGTCTGTGCTTCGATCGGGGCCTTGTTGGAGACAGCTCCACCCAGCTTGTAATCGATGTAGTAGACGGATGGCTCCGTGCCGTATTCCGGGTGCAGGACGAAAGCGTTCTTCTCACGGATCAGCTTGGACACGTTGCTGTTGGGATCGTCGAGGTCACCGAAGGTGAGGGCTCTGGCCTGGCAGATGTTGACGCAGGCGGGCGTAGCCTCGCGATCGATGCCCGGCTTGAGTCCCTTTGCGAGACCCGCATCGATGCGCTCCATGCAGAAGTTGCACTTCTCAGTAGTCCCCACCTGGTGCGGATAGATGGACTTACCCTTCTTCTCGAACCCTGTCTTCGCGTGCTCGGGGAAGTAGTTGGGGTTCCTCTTTCTGGAAAGGTACGTGCGGTTCTGGTACGGGCAGGCGATGATGCAGTACCTGCAGCCGAAGCATTTGTCGGGGTCGATAGCCACGATCCCGTCTTCGCGTTTGTGCGAGGCGTTGGTCGGGCAGACCTCTACGCAAGGCGCTTCCTTGCATTGGTTGCACCTGACCGGATAGGTGGACACGTCCACTGTGACTCCGTCGTCGACCTCCAGCGCGATGAGCCGCGGCCAGGTGACGCGGAGCGGCAGAAAATGCTCGATCCGGCAGGCGGCTATACACCCATGGCATCGAGTGCATTTAGCAAGGTTGATGACCATGCCCCATCTCATGTCACAACGCTCCCTTCGCTTTGTGCAAGACTCCGAGTACGTGCATCAGGCACCCCCTTAGTCGCAACCCCGACCGGCGTTGCAGCCGTGAACACTGGCGAACACCGACCCGCTTCGACGAAACACGGTTACGATATCTCGATATTAGCTAGTAATATGGCGAATATCGTAGTCTAACTATGGTCTATTTGCAAGGCGTGAAGGCGCCCTACCAGACGCACCGCCACGAGCCCTGCGCATGTTCGAAATACCGCATATATAGCGTGGTATAGTGATACCAGAGAGACGCGTTCTCTCTGGCAAGTCGAACAAGCACAAGGGGCATTCTCGTGAACGCTGACGACATCCGGAAAATCGCGGTCTTCGGAGCCGGCACAATGGGTCCCGGGCTGGCGCAGGTGTTCGCCACCGCCGGATACGACGTGACTATGTACTCGCGGAAGGCCGAGACTCTTGAGAAAGCGATGTCGGTGGCCAACGCCAACCTGTCCACCTTTGTAGAGCATGGACTGCTTTCGCAGAGTGACGTCCCGGCGATACTCGCCCGGGTCACGACCACTCAGTCGGTGGAAGAGGCGGCCACCGACGCCGACTTCGTCATCGAGAGCATCGCCGAGAAGGTGGATGCAAAGCAGGCTCTGTACGA
>DAIRFC010000025.1:5462-26427 GCA_036795215.1 Actinomycetota bacterium
GCCTTCGTCGAGGCGCCCATCGACAACCAGCCGAAGAGCCTGGTGGAGCTCATGGACAAAGGTGAGCTGGGCGTGAAGAGCGGCAAAGGCTTCTTCGACTACAGCGACCGTCCTCTCGAGCAGGTGCTGCGGGAGCGCGACGCCGCTCTCATCAAGGTCTTCGAAGACGTGAAAGACCTCATCTACAAACGCATATAGAGATCACGTCAAGTCGGAACGAACAGGAGTCATCATGAAACTACCTGCTGGTAAGGTAATCGTAACGGCCTCGCTGAACGGCGCCATGGTCACCAAAGACATGAACCCCAGCACTCCGGAGCAGCCCGACGAGATCGCACAGGCGGCGCTCGAGTGCTACAACGCCGGGGCCGCTATCGTCCACATCCACGCCCGTGACGAGCAGGGCAAGCCCACCGGTACCAAGGAGAAGTTCGAGGAGATCCTCGCGGCTGTCCGTGGCAAGTGCAGCGAGATCATCATCCAGTTCTCAACGGGCGGAGGCGCCAACCTCACCCTTGAGGAGCGGGTGCGCTGCCTGGACGCCCTTCCCGAGTCGGCCTCTCTTAATATGGGCACCCTCATGCGCCAGACCGGGGCCCAAGCGGGAGTGCCGTTCTCCAACATGACGAAGGACATCGAGGCCTGGGCCGCCAAGATGCGCGATCTCAACATCAAGCCCGAGATGGAGTGCTACTCGCAGAGCATGTACCGCGACGTGAAGAACCTCATCAAGAAAGAGCTCATCAACCCGCCGTACTACGTGAACATGGTGCTTGGCATGCAGTATCAAGGCGCCATCGAGGCGACCCCGGAGACCCTCCACTCCATGATCGAGTTCCTCCCCGAAGGCTGCTACTTCAACTGCTGCGCCGTGGGGGCAGCTCAGCTGCCGGTGACCACGGCGGCCATGATCATGGGCGGCGCCGTCCGCGTCGGGCTCGAGGACAACATCTACTACGCCAAGGGCGTGCTGGCCAAGAGCAACGCGCAGTTGGTCGAGCGGTCGGTCCGAATAGCCCGGGAACTCAACATCGAGCCGGTCAGCCCCGATGAGGCCCGGCAGATCCTCGGCATCGTCAAACGCTGACAGAGAAAGGCGGCATGATAATGCAGATACCTGATGATCTGTTCTCCCTCAAGGGCAAGAACATCGTCGTCATAGGCGGCGCCGGCGGCATCGGCCGAGGGTTGGCCCAAGGTTTCGTCACCTACGGCGCCCAGGTCGCAATCGCCGACATCAACGTAGACAGTATGGAGAGCGCGGTTGCGGAGATAAGGGAGGCGACCGGTCAGAAGGTCTTCTCGTATTCCGTGATGACCGGGCGGGACCAAGAGAAGAACGTCGAGGAGATACTGGAGGGCGCCGTCCAGGATCTGGAGCGCGTCCATGTCCTGGTGAACGCCCAGGGTTTCAACATCAAATCAGCCGCCACGGAATTTCCGCTGGAAGACTGGGACAAGCTCTTCAACGTGAATGTGCGCGGGGTGATGCTGTGCTGCAAGCATTTTGCCAAGCACATGGTGGAGCAGGGAGGCGGCAAGATCATCAACATGTCGTCTATCCGGGGGCAACGCGGTGCGCTGGGTGGCAACCTTGGCTATTGCGCCACCAAGGGCTCGATCGACATGATCACCAAGCAGCTGGCCGTTGAATTGGCCTCGAAGAACGTGCAGGTGAACGCGCTTGGTCCGATCATCACCATCACCCCTATGACCGAAGCCACCATCGCCAGAGAACCGCAGCGGTATGAGAGGGTTCTGGCCAACATCCCTATGGGACGGATGGGCACCGTGTCCGACCTTATCGGGCCCGCGGTCTTCCTTGCTTCGCCGGCGTCCGATTTCGTTACCGGGACCATCCTCTATCCTGATGGCGGTACTATGGCTTTCGTGTAACACCGACATGTTTCGGAGGAAGTGACGAGGCTATGGCAAGAGAGACCGGCGAAACAGCGTCGGGTACTCGGTCGATCGACGGGGGGGAGAACGCGTTCGTAGTGAGGGCCCTAGCCAAGGGTCTCAGCATCTTGAGTCTGTTCGATGCGGAGAACCGTGAGTGGACCCTGGACGAGATCGCGGAAGGCGCCGGCCTGCCTCGCATGACCGCGTACCGGATGATCCGGACCATGGAATCGGCCAAGTACCTGGTGCGCGACGTGGTGACCAATCGCTATCACCTCGGTCCCGCGTTGCTTGCCACTATGTATCTCACCGATGGGTATGCGGAGCTCGCTTCCATCGTCAGGCCCTATCTCATTGAGTTGGCTGATAAGACGGGAGAAGCGGCCACCCTCGCCATCGAGGTCGATGGTGTTGCGGTCGGCGTCGATCTTGTCGACACGTCGCGGCCCTTCCGTCGTGAAGTGGCTCTGGGCCGGATCATCGGCGACACGGCCAACGCGAACGGTAAGGTCTTCGCGGCTTACAAGACCGGGGCAGAGAGGGATGAGATACTGGCCCGACCTCGTCCTCAACTCACATCCAACACCATCGTGGATCCTGAGGCGCTCGCGCACGAGTTGGACCGGGTAGCGGCAGAGGGGGTGGCCTACGACCTGGAGGAGCGCAACCTGGGCACCTGCGCCGTGGCGGCTCCCGTGCGAGACCAACTCGGCAACGTGATCGCTGCACTGTCGGTCATCGTGCCTTCGGGCAGATTCGGCCCCGACGAGAAGGTGAAGCATGCCGAAGCGGTCAAGGAGGCCGCCGCGTCGTTGTCGGCCTTCTTGGGATATGCGCGGCGCGACTGATCCACCTGCGAGATGCGGCGGGCGACGGGCCCGCACACTTGAAGAAGGGAGTCCCCGTGCCACTCAGATATAGGATCTTCCTGCACAGCTACCTCGGTTTCAACAGCAACTCCACTCTGTTCTACGGAGAACGCGACGCCATCCTCATAGATGCTTCGCAACTACTCAGCGATGCTCACAGGATGGTGGCGGATATCATCCCCATGAGGAAGAACCTCATGCACATATACGTGTCGCACTTCCATCCCGACCACCATTTTGGACTCGCTGTTCTTACCCACGCCTTCCCGCATGCGAAGGTGGTCGCCCTGCCGAGCGTCGTGAAGGATGTGATCTTCACTGCGAGCGACAAGGTCGACATGTGGGCCATCGACCGCTTTGGCCCCGACATCCCTCCAAAGACCACCATACCTATGCCCATGGCCGAGCCGCGTCTCGAGCTGGAGGGCGAGGAACTCCTCGTGTCCGACGGATGGGAGGGCGACAGCATCAACAATTCTGTGGTGTGGGTGCCGTCGATCCGGGTCGCCTGCGCAACCGACGTGGCCTTCCACGACTGCAACTTGTGGCCGATCGAGAGCAACGTGGAGCGGCGGGCGCGGTGGCGCAAGGATATCGCGCGGCTGATGGACTTCGATCCCCGTATCGTGATCCCCGGGCACCACGACGAGGCCAAGCTGCGCATCCTCGAGGAGGCACAGGAAGACGTCTCACTCACCTACACCGAGTGCGTCGACTGGTCGATCAGGTACCTGGACATCTACGACGACGTCTACAGCCGGGCTAGGACGGGAACCGAGCTGGTGGATGGCATGAACCAGTACTACGGCGACGTCAAGGCGGAGGATTTCGCCCTCCACTGGCAGGCCAGGCTGCTGTTCCCGCACAGCTGCCCCGATTGGTATACACCACTGCCGGGCGAACCGGGTAAGATTTTCTTGAATCCAACCGGCGGGTTCGACGGCGACCCGCCCAAAGAGTAGGGAGCGTGCACATGCAACTGCAAGGCAAGGTCGCACTCATCACCGGCGGTGGCACAGGTATCGGGGCCGCGGTCGCGCAACGGTTTGTGGCCGAAGGCGCGAAGGTAGTGATCACCGGTAGGCGGCGTGGGATGCTCGAAGAGGTCGCGAGCTCCGTGCCCGCGGACAGCATCGCAATCTTTGCCGGAGATGTGACCGAAGAGGGCAACGCGCAGAAGATGGTCGAGGCCGCCCTCGGCTTCACCGGGAGGCTCGACATCCTGGTCAACAACGCCGCCATAGAGATCAACAGCGGTGTGGTCGATATGGATCCCGCCGATTGGCGCAAGATGCTCGAGGTCAACCTGACAGGGCCGTTTCTCATGATGAAGGCGGCTATTCCCACGATGATGGAAAAGGGCGGTGGCTCGATAATCAACGTGGCGTCTCTGGCCGGAGTGGTCGCGGTGCCTGGGGGGCCCGCCTACTGCGCCACCAAAGCGGGGCTGATGCATCTGACCAAGCAGGTGGCGCTCGACTACGGCAAGCAGGGCGTCCGCTGCAACGTGGTCTGCCCGGGCCCCATCCGCACCAAGATGCTCGAGGGCAATTTCGAGCCGATGGCGGAGGTACTGAAGACCGACATGGACGGGGTCTTCAAGGAGATGGGCAAGCACGTGCCCATCGGTCATACGGCGTTTCCCGAGGACATAGCCGGCCTGTTTGTCTTCCTTGGGAGCGATGATTCCAGCTTCATGACCGGTTCGACCGTCCTCATCGACGGGGGCGTGCATATCGTCGACCCGTTCGCGGCTGCCATCGGGCAGTACGGGGCGGCTTGGGCATAGGAGGACGCTGATCGCAGAGAACCCCGCCGCGCTGAGCGGCGGGGTTCGGTCTTGCATGCGGCCGGCGCGCCGGCCTGCCCCGACTGATGCCTTCTAGACCAAGTCGAGTTCGGTCCGCTTGATGACGTCGTCCTGCAGACCCTTGTGCAGCTCCACGAAGTAGGCGCTGAAGCCTGCTATGCGGACCACCAGGTCCCGGTGAGCGTCGGGCTGCGCCTGGGCTTCTTTCAGCATCTCACTGCTGGCGATGTTGAACTGCAGCTCCATGCCGTCAAGGTCGAAGTAGGTCTTCATGAGGGCGACGAGCTTGTCTTTGCCTCCACCCTCTAGCGCCTTCGGATGGAACTTCATGTTGAGCAGGGTCCCATTGCCGCTGTTGCGGTGGTCTATGCGGAGGGCGGACTTGAGTGTCGCAGCCGGGCCGCTGGTGTCCATGCACTGGATGGGTGAGATGCCGTCGGAGAGCGGCTCGCCCGTTTTGCGGCCGTCGGGCGTGGCCCACGTCATCTTGCCCCAGGCGACGTGGGTGGCCACCGGGTAGAGACCCGCCGACCAGTGGTTGCCGCGCGGTCCGACACACGAGCGCACCTTCTCGGTGATGACCTTGGAGATCCACTCGGCTATCTCGTCGGGATAGTCCAGGTCGTTGCCGTAGTGCGGTATCTCCTTCATGATGCGTTGCCGCAGGGGCTCATAGCCTTCCCAGTCGGCCATGAGGGCGTCGTAGAACTCGCGGGCCGAGCAGAGCTTCTTGTCGAAGACCATGTACTTTATGGCCACCAGGCTATCGGTGGCAGTGCCGATGCCCACTCCCGCAAAGCCGGTGCCGTTGTACTTCGCGCCGCCGAACATGACGTCTTTGCCGCTCTCGAGACAGCCGTCCACAGTCGCAGAGACCGCGGGAAGCGGCATGTTGCGGCGCGCCACCATCTCGCGCACGCTGCAGAACGAGACGTGCCAGTCGATGAAGTACTCGATCTGCTTCTTGACGGCGTCCAACACCTCGTCGAAACTCTTCATGTCGTAGAGGTAGCCGGTGGGGAGGCCGGTCTGCCGCTGCGGCGTGCCGTCGAAGTTGGGCATGGGGTTGATGCCGTTGTTGATGGCCAGCAGCACCGCGCCGGGTATGCGCCAGAACGTCTCCTGGCCGGGGCCCCCGTTGGCGGGCCAGTCGTCACCGCAACCGCCGGGTTCCACGCAGCCGATGAGGCAGTAGTTGCGCGCCGATTCCAGGGCGAGACCCCGGTCCAGCAGCGCGGGTATGATCACCTTGTCGTTCTCGAACGTCGGCACGCCACCGCAGGCTTTGGTGGTCTCGATGGCGACATCCCAGAGGAGGTCGGGCGTGCCTTCGTGAATGCGGAGCGACATGGGAGGATCGTGCAGCACCAGACGGCGCGCGCACTCCAAGAGCATGTACGTGACGTCGTTGGTGGCGTCGGTGCCGTCTTTCTTCACGCCACCGATGGTGATGAGCTGGCCGGTCGTGTAGCCCCCGGCGGCCGCTGTGGCGAACGAGGGCCATATCTTGTTCATCTCGGCGATCTTCAAGCAGAAGAGGTCGAGCACCTCCTGCGCACGCTCGCGCGTGATGCGCCCGGCGGCCAGGTCGGCCTGGTAGAAGCTGTCCAGGTACTGGTCGACCCGGCCAAAGGTCAGACCGTGGAGGTTGCCGTCGAGTGAGAGGGCGATCTGGTAGGTGAACAGGCTCTGCACCGCCTCTTCGAAGGTGCGGGCTGGGTTCTCCATAGTCCACTCGAGGCCGTCGGCCATCTTGAGCAGCTCGGCGCGGCGGTCTTCGTCGGCGCACTCGGCCGCCTGCCGCCGGCATTCCTCGGCGTACCGTTTCGAGAGCAAGATCATGGCATTGCAGACGATGGTGACGGCGTAGTAGAACTGCTCACGCTCGGCGCTGTCGCCGTAGAGCCTGCCCTTCAGGCTCGCGATCATCTCCAGCGCCTCTTGCTTGATGGCCCCGAAGCCCTTGCGGACGGCCTTGTCGTAGTTGGCGCAGAAATGGCCGACGGGCCCGGCGCCCGATCCCTTGACCCCGAACGTCACGACACCGTTGCCAACGATCTCGTAGAACTCGGGGGGCAGAGCGGCGTCGGTCAGCTTGCTGAGGTCGTTCTCAGCCCAGAAGTCCTCATACCGCATGACATAGTCCATGTCTTCCTGGTCCATGTCATACGGGTCGAGGTCGCGGTCGAGGAAGTGGCCGCTTCTGATCTCGTCGAAGAGCCAGCCGATGGCGTATTCGGGATAGAGGGCCGAGCCGTGATAGGTGGAGGCCAACTCGCCGACTATGAACTCGTCTTCGTGGACGATCACCGGCATCTTCTCGCAGAGATGGAGGAGGTTCTTCGCCCTCTTGATCATGGGCGGCATGGTCGGATTATCCTGATAGAAGTCGGTGACCAGCTTGAACCGTTCTATGCAGACCTTCGGCTTGGTATCGCGATACCTCTGCCGGATACGGGCTACCCGCGGTGTGACAGGAGAGAACTCATACATTCAGCATCATCCTTCTTACGGCACGTCAGTGGATCTGTACGGGAAGCCCGTACTCCTCCAATATGGCTTTCAACTCCCCGATCTTCTTATCGGACGGAGCGGTTGCTTCCAATATCGGGCCGTCGTGTCTAATCCGCTCCCACTTCGAGACGCCCATGGCGTGGTACGGGAGCAGTTGTACTACAGTAACTGCCTCTCCGAGCTCCGCTGTAAACACGGCGGCGGCCCTGATGTTCTCGGCCGAGTCGTTGAACCTGGTGATGACGGGGATCCTCATCTGCATCTTGCCCCCAGCGGCCGCGATGCGGCGCGCGTTCTCCAAGATAGTCTCGTTGGGCACACCGACGGCGGCTTTGTGCGTGTCGCTGTTCATGTGCTTGAGGTCGTAGAGAAACAGGTCGATGTAGGGGAGCGCTCTCTCGATGACGTCCCAGGACGCGTAGCCGGTGGTGTCGACCGCCGTGTGCACGCCCTGCTCCTTGAGCGCCCGCAGCAGGGCCAGGGTGAACCGCGACTGCGAGAACGGCTCTCCGCCGGAGACCGTGACGCCGCCGCCGGACCGCTCGAAGAAAGGCCTATCGCGGAGGACCCGGTCGACCACCTCGCCGACCGTGTACTTCTTGCCCCACATGGAGAGAGCGTCAGACGGGCACTGCTCGGCGCATATCCCGCAGTCGTCGCACTTGTTCCAATCGACCCTGATGAGCTGGATGGCGCCGTCCGGAGTCGCATCCGGCGTCTCACCGGCGCCGGCCGCAACGGTATCTTCCGAGATCTCGCCTAGGCTGATGGCCTCTTTCGGACAGCACGACAGGCAGAGGCCGCACAGCGAGGTACCCACGCACTTGCGGAACCGCCACGAGAGCTGGATCTCGAAGCGCTGGGACTCGGGGCTGTGACACCAGGGGCAACTGAGAGGGCAGCCCTTGAGGAACACGGTGGTCCGGATGCCCGGGCCGTCGTGCACGGAGAAACCCTGTATGTCATACACCGTGCCGTGCGGTGCATCCACCGGCGGCTTCTCGAGCGGCGCCGCGCCGGCAGGAGGGTCTAGCTCAGACGGCATTCTCGGTCCTCGATATGATGTCGTTCTGCATCCTTTCGCTGAGTTCCACGAAGTAGGCCGAGTAGCCGGCTATGCGGACCACTAGGTCGCGGTAGGCGGCCGGGTCTTTCTGGGCGGCCCTCATATCGTCGGAACTCACGACGTTGTATTGGACCTCCATGCCTCCCTGGTCGAAGTAGGCCTTGGTCACGTCTCTCAGTTTGGCGTTGCCCTCTTGGCCGCGTAGAGCGGTGGGGTGGATCCTCAGATTGAGGGCGATACCGTCCAAGAAATCCTTGTGGTCGTAGCAGACGGCCGAGCAGAAGACGCTTGTAGGGCCGTGCAGGTCTCTGCCTTGCGCCGGCGAGGCCGCATCGGCTATGGGGTCGCCGGTGCGTCTGCCGTCCGGGGTGGCCCATGTGTGGGCGCCCTGCGCCACGTGGTCGGCGGCGCCGTAGAGGCCGGCCTTGTAGAGCCTGCTCCTCTCGCTGTACATCTGGCTGCAGGCGTTCACATAGACATCGATGACCCACTTCATCTGTTCGTCCGCATAGGGGTCGTTGTTGCCGAAGTGAGGCACCTCGCTCAGGATGCGTTGGCGCAGGGGCTCATGGCCCTCCCAGTTTGTCATATAGGCGTCGTAGAGCTCGCGCGCCGTGCATATCTTCTTGTCGAAGACCATGTACTTGATGGTGGTGAGCGAATCGGCCACGGTGGCAAGGCCGGTGGCCGTACCGCCGAAGGAATTGTACTTGGCGCCGCCGCAGACGCAGTCTTTGCCCGACTCCATGCAGCCCTCCATAGAGATGGAGAGGGCGGGGTGCGGACTCACCATCATGCCGATGTGCTCGGAGTAGTTGTTCATGGTGACGAGCCACTTCAGCGAGTGCTCCACCTGGGCCTTATATGCCGCCTTGACCTCGTCGAACGACTTCATGTCGTAGAGGTGGCCGGTCTTGAGCGAGCTACTCCTCCCGTTGAAGGGGTTGACCCCATCGTTGAGCGCCATGGTCAGGATGACCCCGTAATGGATCGTCGACTTGCAGTGGGTCCCGTTCGGCGCGGGGTAGTCGTTGCCCGCACCGACGATCTCCTGGCACCCGATGAGGCCGTAGTCCCGAGCATCCCTCAGTTCGAAGCCGGCCTCCAGCAGTGCGGGGACTATCACCTCGTCATTCTGGAAAAGGGGCAATCCGCCCACCAGCTTGGTCATCTCGATGGCCTTGTCCCAGAGCTCGTCGGGACTTTCTTTGTGCATGCGGACGGAGATGGTCGGGTCGTGCAGCATGAGCCTCCCCATCGAATCGAGCACCATGTATGTGACCGGGTTGGTGGCATCAGCGCCTGTTGCGGGATCGACGCCCCCGATGGTGGTGTGCTGATAGGTGTTGCCGACACCGACGACCTCGTTCAAGAAGGGAGGTGAGGCCCGGTAGAAGCAATTGGCCTTGAGCAGGAACGCGTCGACGATCTCGTGAGCCTCGTCCATGGTCAGCCGTCCGGCTTCCAGATCGGCTTGGAGAAACGGCCACGTGTATTGGTCGAACCGGCCGAAGGCGAGCGCCGGGTAACGGGCGTCCATATAGAGAAGCACCTGGTACATGACGGTGGCTTGGACGGCCTCCCAGAACGTGCGGGCCGGATTCTCCGATATCCACATGAGGCCGTCGCCCATCCCGGTGAGTTCCGTCTGTCGCGCGGCATCGGCACATCCCGCGGCCTTGTCGTAGCAGGCTTGGGCGTAGCGCCGGATCATCACGGTGGCGGCGTCGCAGACCAGCACCGCGGACTTGTAGAACATGTACCTCTCCACGTCGCCGCCCATGAGGTCGCCTTGGTGAGCGTCGATCCAGTCTTGGGCCTGTTTGCGGATGGCGGCATATCCCGTGTTGATGACCTTCGGGTAGCCTGCGATGAGGTGTCCGCTGGCCAGGTTGCCGACGGGCATGCCTGGGAAATAGCTGGAGCCCCCGAGGGCGCTCCACTCCTCGAACCCGTCGGGGTACCAGGAATCCATGTAGTCGGAGACGGTCTTGCCCTTCCAGAAATCGCGGATGGAGTAGAGCTTGTCCAATTCCTCCTTGGTGATGGAGAGCCTGGTCTCCATGTCGTCGCGGTGATAGACGCCATCGTCGCCCAGCAGCCAGAGGCCCCCGGCGTCGAACTCCTCACAGATCCAATCGAACCCATCTTCCGGCCACACGCCCGACCCCAGGAAGCTCGTCCCCAGATTGCCGACTACGATCTCGAAGTCTTCCACCCGGCAGGTCATCTTCGAGCAGACGTCGTAGGTAGCTCTGGCTCTCTTGATGGCCGGGGGCACCATGAGGTTCCGTTCATAGGATTCGGTGATGTTCACCCCGCGCTCGGCATCCACGGCGATGACCCGGTCTCGGATGAGCTCTCTCATCTGCAGGATGCGGTCGGTCAGGTGTCTGGACTCGTTCATCTCGCGTCCTCTCTCTGCTCGTGATACCACATAGGATAGCTTGGAACGTGCCTTGCGGTAACACAGAACGCGGCCCCGTCACGTGCGTGACGGGGCCGCGATTTCTTCTCCGGAGCCGTGGTCGCGGCGGCGTCCGATGCTGGACGCGCGCCGTCTTCCGGCTGCTGAGCCTACTTGTCGAGGGCTATGTCTCCCAGGTTGACGTCCTTCTCGGTGCAGATGTCGTCTAAGGTCTTGCTCTTGTAGCCCGCCGCAGCGATACTCAGGTTGTACGAGGCGTTGTCCGCCAGGCCCCTGAACCAGAAGTCGCCGAAACCGTCGGTGGTGACGGTCTGCGCCGGTCCGTCACCGCCTGTCAGCGTGCAGGTCGCTCCCTCGATGATCTCCTTTGCCACCGGGTCGTAGACCGTGCCGGCCACGAACTTCTTGGGCATGTTGAGGTAGTACACCCGCGGCTTGTGACCAAGTTCGGGCTTGAGCACCTCGGCCTTGGCGATCTCGGCCGCGAAGTCGCTCTCTTCACCAAACTTGATGGCTTCGGTGGGGCAAGCGTCGGCACACCTCGGGATCTTCCACTCTCCTCCATCGAGCAGGTGCGCACAGCCCGTGCACTTCTGCGCGAGGTTCAGGTCGTCGTTGAAGAAGATGGCGTCGTAAGGGCAGGCATCCACGCACAGACGGCAGCCCGTGCACTTATCCGAATCGATGATCACAAGACCATCGTCACGCTTGTAGATGGCTCCCTCGATGGGGCACGGGGGGATGCACGGCGGGTCGTCGCAATGCATGCAAGGGTTGGCGACGTAGTGCATCTCCACCTTCGGCACGGTGCCCCGGATGTGCTCGTCGAGGCGCATCCAGAACTGGCCGGTGTCGGGTTGGGGCTTGGCGATGGGAGACCAGTCGTTACCGACGTGCTCGTCTTTGCAGACGAACTGGCAGGCGTAGCAGCCTACGCAGAGGTCGACATCGATGACGAAGACCTTCATTTGTCGCCTCCCTCTATCCAGGCGTCGAAGCGCAATCCGGCACCCGGGTCGTACACCCGGCTGAAGGCCTCAGGATAGTCCCTGCGCCATTCTTCCCATTCTTCGTTCTTGACCTTCTCCACGTCGACCAGGTAGCCGCTCGTCGCCTGGCCGCACGCGTTCTTGGAGGTGAGCCCGTTCGGAGCGATAGTGTTGATGGCTCCGCCCCGGCACACCTTGCCGGGCACCAACGGGTCGTGGCGCGAACCGTGGTCCACGTAGACAACGCCGGGTCTGATCCTCTCCCAGACGCGGGCGCCCACCAGCACGATGCCCCGCTCGTTGAAGATCTTGACCACGTCGCCGTCTTTGATGCCCCGTGGCTCGGCGTCGCTGGGATGGATCCAGATGGGCTCGTACTTGTACCCGTCGAATCCCAGCACCTTCCCGGTCGGGGTCTCGCGGGCCCAGCTGTTGTCGTCACCCTGGGCGTGGGTACGCCAGCGCGGGTGGTTTGAGATGAGCAGCAGCGGGAACATCGCGGCCCGCTCGCTGGACAGGGCCTCGTCGTGAGTGACGCCCTTCTCGATCCACTTCGGGAACGGCCCACGTTCTTTGTCGTCGGGGAAATGCTCGGCCAGCCGCGCCGAGTAGAACTCGAGGAGACCGGTGGGCGTGGGCAGCGGGTTGTTCTTAGGATCCTCGTAGAACTTGCGGAAGCCCGGCGGATCGTCCTCCCAGTCTGGAGCCGTCTTGTACACGTAGGTCTTCTTCTCGTAGAAGTCTTCCCACGTGGTGAGCTTGTCCATGTGCATGCTGTCGAAGACCATCTTCTGCAGGTCCTTCGTTGTCATGTTGCCGGTGAACTCTTCGCCGTAGCCCAGCCTCTCCGCGATGGCGGCCACGATCTCGTAGTCGCTCTTCGACTCGCCGATGGGGAGGATGGACTGCTCCTGGATGGAGACGCTCGCGAAGTGTGGTCCTTGGCGGGTGGTGGTGACGATGTCTTCCACCTCGAGCGTGGTGTTCGCCGGCAGCACGATGTCGGCGTAGAGGCATTCGTTCTCCAGCCACGGATGCTGGGCCACGACACACTCGATACTTGGGTCCTTGAATGCTTCGATGGTCCAGTTGCCGTGGTTCCAGCAGGTGATGCGGCACGGCGTGTCGGTCCAGATCATGTGGATGGGGACACCGCCCTTGTCCTTGGCGATCGGATACGTATAGCGGTCGAACTGCTCCTCGGTAGGGCTCTCCTGGCCGCCGGCTCCATGGAAGACCAGCGGCGCCTTGAGGATGGCGTCCTGGATAAGGGTCTTCGGTATCAGCTGTGGACCCCAGGAATGCACAGTGGTCCAGCAGGGCTTGGTGAGCCGCTCGGGTAGCTCGGGGTTGAAGAAGCGGATGCTGCCCAGTCCCTCCGCCCTCGGCATGCCGAAGTAGGTCATCTGACACTGATGGACGCCCGGCTTGCCCAGGCCCTGCATGCCCAGGAGGATGCACTCCAAACGGCCCGGCTCGTGGGAGTAGGGGCCCCGGAAGGCCGAGCCGCCGAAGTAATGGATGATCGACGTGGTGTTCTTGGCGAACTGCCGCGCCAGGGCCTTGATGGTCCACTCGGGCACGCCGCACTTCTTCGAGGCCCATTCGGGCGTCTTGGGGATGCCCTCTTCATCTTCGCCGAGCACGTATGCGGCGATCTTGTCCATGCCGACGGCGTGGGTGGCCACGTACTCCTTGTCCCAGGTGTCGTCGGTGAGCCACACATAGATGATGGCCAACTGAAGAGCCGCGTCGGTGTTGGGTAAGACCGGGATCCACTTGTCGCCGTGCACGGCGGCAGCGTAGTTGAGGTCGGGACATACATAGACCTGCTTGATGCCGGCCCGGGTCCAGAACTGTGAGATGCGGCTGGCGTACTGGCCGGTGAAGCCCCACGGAGTGGTCTCCTCGTCGCAGCCCCACTTGAGTACCATGGTGGAGTTCTCGGAGATGTCTTTGATGAGGTTGGCGGCCGGCGACATCATGCCCTGGAAACCCTGGCCCCACACGTGCTTGGCGCCCCAGTACCAGCCTTCCCAGCTATCGGGGTTGCGGACCTGCTGGGTGAAGCCGCCCATCATGTCGAGCAGGCGGGCCTGATGGCCGTGGGGCGTATGGATGGTCTTGCACTCGCCGTGGCCGTCTCCCTGCGCCAAGATGGCGAGCGGGCCGTATTCCTTGTGGATGCGCTCGACCTCCGAGGCCACCAGATCGATGGCCTCGTCCCAAGAGATCCTCACGTATTTGCTCTTGCCGCGGTTCTGCGTGTTGCGTTCGCCGTTGGGATCCCAGTCGACCCGCTTCATGGGGAACTTGATGCGGTTGGGGGAGAAGGTGCGCTTCTTGTAGGCGAGCGAGAAGGGGGCGGGGAGGGCCTTGGGCAGCGGACTCAGGGTCTCGCCGTTGCGCTCCATCGTCCAAGGGCGAAGCGATTCGAAGTCATGCTTCCAATCGTACTTGTAGGGCCTGATGCGGACGGCCTTGCCGTCCTTCACATCTACAAAGCACTCGCCGCCACCTCCTAGAAGGCCACCCATCGCAAGATTCTTGATGGTCACTTTGTCGACGCTCACGTCGACTTTCTTGCGTTCCGCGTCTGCCATCGGGATCGTTCTCCTTTCGCGGAGAGGGTTGACGGACGTTCGGGTAATACCTATTGGCCAATCCCTTATACCTTAGCACCGCCTGTCAAGTGGTTGCTATGAGGATCCATCATGAGACCAATACTACTATTCCCCCGGTGCACTAGTCCAACCCAAGTATGCGGAGAAAGAATCGCAGGCGGCCTTGACCGCTCTGGTGTAGTGCGCGCGGTCAGTCTCGCCAAAGCGCCCTCTGGGAGCCACGACGGAGACCGAAGCTACCACTGAGCCGAACTGGTCGCGGACCGGGGCGCCGACAGCGCAGATCCCCAGGTAGAAGCCCTCGAAGTCATAGGCCACGTCTTCTTGGGCCACGCGCTCGAGTTCCGCCGCGAGCACGGCCCGGTCGGTGGTGGTGTGGGGAGTGCGGCGCGTGAGGGGCTCGGCCAGGATGGCCTCCCTCTCCTCAGGCGACTTGAAAGCCGCGTAGATCTTACCGTGCACCGTGGCTATGTCCCCGAGGATGCGTCCGGGCGCGGTCATACGTTTGAAGGGCCGTGTGGTGTTGATGATGTCCACACAGACAGGGAATCCGTCGACTTCGACGGCGAGGGTGACCGATTCGCCCGTTTCCGCCACCAGCGCCTCCAGGAAAGGCCGGGCGGCTTCCACGATCGAGGAGTGGTCGCCGGCTACGTAGCTCATGGCGATGGTCGCCGGGCCCAGCCGGTACCTGTTTGTGGCGGGATCGCGGACGAGAAAAGCTGTAGACTCGAGCGTGCGCACCATACGGTAGGCGGTCATACGGACAAGACCTGTGTGTTCCGCCATCTCGTCTATAGACCATTCACGGTGATCGACGTCGAAGAGGTTCAAGATCGATAGTCCACGGGTGAGCGCCCTGACCACGAACGGGTCGGTGTCTCGTGGTACCGTTGATGACGCCATGTGTCCCCCATCGATCGGCACCGGGCCTCAGGGCGCCCGGGTACCTTGCAAATCGATAACGCCTACTCTACGATACTAGCAGTATTATAGAATAATATCGAGATATCGTTTTTGTCCACATCGTGACCATAACGAGTTCATGGGGAGCTGATATTTGATGGCTGAAAAGGTGTTCACGAGCTGTACGAACAGTGGACCGGTATCGGTCTATGTGAAAGACGGCAAGATCACCCGAATCCGGCCGCTGGTGGTCGATGAGAAGGACTTCAAGCCGTGGGTCATCGAGGCCGGGGACAAGAAGTATTCGCCACCCAAGAAGGTCACTCTCTCACCCTATATCCACGCCGAGCGGCGCAGGATCTATTCAGACGAGCGCATCAAGTATCCCATGAAGCGTGTCGACTTCGATCCCAACGGGGAACGGAATCCTCAGAACCGTGGCAAGTCACGTTACGAGCGGATCTCGTGGGATGAAGCGGCGACTCTGGTGGCCAACGAGATCACGAGGGTCACCGAGGCCTATGGCGGTTCGGCTATCAGCGGGATCACCTCGTCGCACCACAACTGGGGCATCGTGGGATATAAGATGGGTCCCTTCGCCCGCTTCCTCAATATGGTGGAAGGCACCCCGGTGCTCGACAATCCCGATAGCTGGGAGGGATGGCACTGGGGGGCTACGCACAGCTACGGCTTCTACTGGCGGCTGGGGATGCCCGAGCCGTACGACATGCTGACCGATGCTCTGCAGCACGCGGAGATGATCGTTTATTGGAGTAACGATCCGGACAGCACCCGCGGCACGTACTCCGGCCAGGATTCCGCTCTTTGGCGGCAGTGGCTGAAAGAGAAGGGCGTCAAGATGGTCTTCATCGACCCCTTCTACAACTACACCAACGCGGTGATGGGCGGCAAGTGGATAGTCCCGCGGCCTGGCACAGATACCGCCGTTGCGATGGCCATCGCCTTCGTCTGGATCACCGAGGACATCTACAACAAGGAGTACGTGGCCGACAAGACCATCGGCTTCGACGAGTTCAAGAAGTACGTACTTGGCGAGATCGACGGCGTACCGAAGACCCCTGAGTGGGCAGAGGAGGAGTCGGGGGTGGACGCCCGTGACATCCGCACTCTGGCCCGCGAGTGGGCGGCCAAGCGCACGATCCTTTCGGGCGGGTCTCGCGGCGGTGAGGGCGGAGCGTGCCGGGAGGCGTACGCCACCGAATGGGCCCGCATGATGGTGCTTCTGCAGGCCATGCAGGGGCTGGGCGCTCCGGGCCGCAGCATCTGGGGCACCACCATGGGCGCTCCCAACGACACCAGCGTCTGGGTCCCGGCTTACGGGGAGCCGAACGGCCGGATCTCCATGGCCAGCAGAGTGGCCAAGTACATCCCGAAGAACTCGAACCCCCAGCGTCTCTGGCGCCTCACCGTGCCGGACGCCATCCTGAACCCACCCGTGGAGTGGTACGGCGAGGGCTTCTGCGGCCAGAGTCTCGAGCAGCAGTTCAAGCACTTCGTCTATCCGGCGCCCGGTTGCTCGGAGATCAAGATGTGGTACCGCTACGGCGGCTCCTTCATGGGCACCATGAGCGACACCACCAAGTGGGTGCGGATGTATCAGAGCCCCAAGCTGGAGTTCGTGGTCAACCAAGACATCTGGTGGAACAGCGAGACCCGCATGGCCGATGTGATCCTGCCGGCCTGCACCAACTTCGAGCGCGAAGACTTGGGTGAGTGGGCCGCGGTCAACGGCTACACGTGGCACGCCAGCAGCGGGTGCAACTACCGGGTAGTCGTCCGCGAGCAGAAGTGCATCGAGCCCCTGTGGGAGTCAAAGTCGGATTACGAGATCTTCGCTCTCATATTCGAGAAGATGGGCAAGCGTGACCTCTACACCGACGGTGGTAAGACCGACCTCGACTGGGTCAAGGGCTTCTTCGATGACTGCGACCTTCCCCGGGTGGTCAGCTGGGACGAGTTCAACACCAAGGGCTACCACATCATCAACATCAGCGACGACTACAAGCCCACCCCGGGACTGCGCTGGTTCTACGAAGGACGTGCCTGCGACACCCCCGATACCGGGAACGCCAAGCGGCTCGACCCCGAGCATGCGGGCGAGCTGGGCACTTTCAGCGGCAAGATAGAGTTCGTCTCGGAGAGCCTCAAACAGTACTTCCCCGATGATGAAGAACGGCCGACGGCGCCGCGGTACCTCCGCAGCTGGGAGGGGTACCTCACTCCCGGACTGTACGACAAGTACCCGCTGCAGCTTGTGTCGCCGCACCCGCGGTTCACGTTCCACTGCCACTACGACAAGCACACCGACTGGCTCAACGACATCTCGGTGCACCGCATCAAGAAAGACGGCCACCCGTGGTGGCCGGCGCGCATCAATCCCGAGGATGCCGCCGAACGCGGTATCAACAGCTACGACATCGTGCGTCTCTACAACGACCGCGCGTCGGTGCTCTGTATCGCGGTGGTCACCGGGCGTGTGCGGCCCGGTGTCATCCACTGCTACGCGTCATCCGCCTTGTATGATCCGCTGCGCCCGGGTGAGCCCGACTCCATGGACCGAGGCGGTTGCGTGGCCATGCTCACGCCGTCGCGGATGCTCTCCAAGAACGCTCCGGGTATGACACCCAACTCCTGCTTAATCGAGATAGAGAAATGGGAGGGCTGAGATCATGACGCGGCTGAGCCTACTCATAGATGTGACCAAATGCAGCGGCTGCCACAATTGCTTCCTGGCCTGCCGCGACGAGTACTACGGCAACGACTACAGCCCCTACTCCGGCCCCCAACCCCTCAACGGCCAGTTCTGGATGCAGATCAACGAAGTCGAGCGCGGGAGCTATCCCAAGCCGAAGCTCGACTATATCCCCATCCCCTGCATGCACTGCGAGGACGCTCCCTGCATCGACGCGGCTGCCGACGGGGCTGTCTACCGGCGCGACGACGGCATCGTGATCATCGATCCGACGAAGGCCAAGGGGCAGAAGGCCATCGTCAACGCATGTCCCTACCGCGTGATCTTCTGGAACGAGGCGCTCGAGCTCCCGCAGAAATGTACGCTCTGCGCGCATATGTTGGATGCAGGCGAGAAGCAGCCGCGTTGCGTGGAGGCCTGTCCCACCGGGGCTCTGGTCTTCGGCGATCTTGACGATCCCGGTAGTGAGATCGCTAAATTGTCGGCCGCGCTCAAGCCCGAGGTGTACCATCCAGAATACGGCCTCAAACCGCTGGTCAAATACATCGGGATCCCCAAGCGGTTCGTGGCCGGCGAAGTTATCAGGCGTGACGACCCCGGCGAGTGCGCCGAGGGCGTCAAGGTCACACTTGAAGGTGGGGGTCTCACACTGGAGACGCGCACCGACAGCTACGGCGACTTCGAGTTCGACGGGCTGGAGAAGAACACCGACTACCGCGTGGGGGTGGAGCTCGACGGGTACGCGTCCATGGTCATCGAGGTGTATACGCAGACCGACGTCGACCTGGGTGAGATAGTGTTGGAACCTTTCAACTAGAGAGACTGCGGCCGCCGTCTTGGCGGTAGGTGCTCTCAGGCATAACAAACGACTGGAAAAAGGACTCATGGAAGACGTTGTCATCGTAAGCGCCGTACGTACGGCAGTAGGTAAGTTGGGTGGGGGACTCAAGGACGTCGAGCCGGAGGATCTTGGCAAGATCGTCATCAGCGAGGCGCTCGCGCGGGCCCAGGTCGATCCTGCCGAGGTCGACGAAGTCATACTCGGGCAGACCAAGCAGAGCGCCGACGCGGCCAACCTGGCGCGCGTGGCCGCTCTCAAGGCCGGATTGCCGGTCGAGGTGCCGGCCTACACTGTCATGCGGCAGTGCGGCTCGGGCCTGCAGGCCATCCATAATGCCGCCCAGCAGATCATGATCGGGGAGGCCGACGTCGTCGTGGCGGGTGGCGTGGAGAATATGAGCAAGGCTCCCTACTACCTACGGGGTGCTCGCTACGGTTACGGCGCCGGGAACGCCGTGCTGGTCGACTCCAACACCGAGAGCCAGCCGCGTTCGCAACCCATCGAGGTGTATGGAAACCTGACCATGGGTCTCACCGCGGAGAACCTCGCCGAGAAGTACGGCATCACCCGCGAGGAGTCGGATGCGTTCGCTCTGCAGAGCCAGGAGCGCGCGTTCGCCGCCATCGAGTCGGGTAGGTTCAAGGACGAGATCATCCCGGTGGAGGTCAAGCAGAAGAAGAACACCGTGCTCTTCGACACCGACGAGCATCCCCGTAAAAGCACCCTTGAGGGGCTGGCGGCTCTCAAGGCTGTCTTCAAAGAGGGCGGCCAGGTCACCGCGGGCAATGCCTCGGGGCGTAACGATGGGGCCGCCTGCACGGTGGTCATGTCGGCCAAGGAGGCGAGCCGGCGTGGTCTCAAGCCTATGGTGGTCATCCGTGGCATGGGTGTCGCGGGTGTTCCGCCGGACATCATGGGCCTCGGCCCGGCGCCCGCTTCCCGCAAGGCCCTCCAGCGCGCCGGTCTCACCTTCGACGACATGGGGCTCATCGAGCTCAACGAGGCCTTTGCCGCCCAATCTCTATCGGTGATAAAGGAGCTTGGTATCGGCGACCGCATGGACGTGCTCAACGTCAATGGCGGCGCCGTGGCGCTCGGCCATCCGCTGGGCTGTTCGGGGGCGCGGATCTTCGTCACACTGCTGTTCGAGATGCAGAAGAGGGGCACCAAGTACGGGTTGGCCACGCTGTGCATCGCCGGCGGCCAGGGCATCGCGACCGTTGTGGAGGCCGCCAGCTAGTCACCAAGCCACAGGACCGGCGGGTTTCCCTCCATCTTTTGCTCGGCTACGGGGCCAGTGAGATGATCGGGGTCTCAGCCGTCAGATAGTCGATGCGGGCGGTGCCACCGCAGAAGCGTTGGATGAGTTCTGCCACCTCGGCGCAGGCCGCCTCCACCTCCTCACGGGTGATGGGAGGCAGTCCGTCCACGTTGAACTCGATCGCCCTGGTCTCCGGCAGGGTAAGGGTGTGGTTGCCCTGGCGCCAGGTCCACCGGCGGGTCAGCACCGTCTTGGTGTCGTTCTCCACGAAGATGACCTCGCCGGGAAGCGGGTGCTCCAGTTCCTCGGAGCCGAACGCCACGAAATCCTCTTCGCCTGTGGCAAGGCGTAGCTCGATGTCGCCGTTCAGCAGGTCTATGGCATGGGCGCCGGCCGGGAGCAGGTGGCGCAGTGACATGACGTTACCCAAGTCGACCAAGGCGCTGATGGAGGGGAGCTGGTCGCCCCGCAGAGCCCGTCTGGCCATGGCCTCCACCGAGGAGCGGTACTCGGAGGGTTTGGCGCCGAAGGCGCGGTAGGCCTCGCGCCAGGACTTGATGCGTGGCTCCTCGGCGATCTGTTGCGGATCCACCCTGGCCCGCACCGATTCCTCAGCCTCGCGCATCAACTGGACCAGATCCGCGGGAGAGGGCCCGTTGGTGACGCCGTGCGCTATGACCACGCCGCGTATGTAGCCGGGAAAGCGCTCGAAGATGTCAGGGGAGACGCTGTAGCTGTAGTACTGCATAAGAGAGACCACCTGTGGTCGGAGTGCCGGTGCCGCGATTCTACCGAAAAAGCCGCCGGCTCGAGTGCAGGTCGTGGCCGGCGTGGCGACCAGGCAGCCTTGCTGCCGGGCCTGTACCTGCGTTAGGCTTCTCGTGTCGCTATCGAAGGGTGACCGCGGCTCTCATCGGGCCGGACGGCATTGAGGCTCGTCGGGTTGCCGGACAAGGAGTCGAAAGATGCGGATCGATGTGCCCTGGGGCACCGGGACTACCCCTGTGGAGGTGGAGGCCCACCAGGTCGCGGGGGTCTTGGG
>DAIRFC010000026.1:0-1310 GCA_036795215.1 Actinomycetota bacterium
AGGGTGAGAAGCCGGCGAAGGGACTTGAACCCCCAACCTGCTGATTACAAATCAGCTGCTCTACCATTGAGCTACACCGGCCCGAGAAGCGGTGCTCCACCCGGCGCCGCGAGTGGCGCCCTCGACCTCACGACACTCCCGGCTGGCGGAGCCAACAGATTGTAACGCGCCGGCGCGCATCTTGGCTGCGCCTTTGCAGCCTCGCCGGCCGGCGCGCATGCCGTGCCCTCCGAGCGAGCCGTCTTGATACTATGCTTCTGGAGTCCCGATGCGCCGATCTGGGGAGAGCGCCAGTGACACCAGCCGCCACAATGGGCAGTCCGAAGACCGATCCCTTGGAGGTCGTCCCCCACGTCGACCTGCAGAGATACCTCGGCAGGTGGTACGAGATCGCCACCATCCCCCAGCGCTTTCAGAAGGGTTGCGTCGCTGTGACGGCTGACTACTCGCTGCTCAAGAACGGGGACATCCGCGTCACCAACACGTGCAGGCAGGAAACGCTCGACGGAAAAATCCGCCGCGTGCGCGGCAAGGCCCGCATAGTCGACAAGACGACCAACGCCAAACTCAAGGTCACCTTCTTCTGGCCCTTCTGGGGCGCCTATTGGATCATCGCGCTCGATCCGGACTATCAGTGGGCCGTCGTGGGGCATCCCGATCGCACATATCTCTGGATCCTCAGCCGCACCCCCCACATGGATCCGGCCCTCTACGAAGCGCTGCTCACAGTGGTCACCGCCAAGGGCTATGACCCGAGCGATCTAGTGAAGACGCTCCAACCGCTCGAAGAGACCACAACAGCGAAAGGGGAGGCATGATGGACACGATCTTAGTGGGAGTGGATGGGTCGGACGCCTCGGGAGTCGCCCTCGAGTTCGCCGTGGAGGAGGCGGCTCTAAGAGCGGCGTCGCTCAGGGTGGTCTCGGTCTGGGAGACGCCGACCTTGGCGCAGCAGGAGGCGCTCATGTCGCCCGGGGTCTACGACGCGCTCAGCAGCGCAGCTCAGGGGATCGTCGACGCCGCGGTGGAGCGTGCGAGGGAGCTCGCGCCCGACCTGCCCTGCGAGGGAGTGGTGGTACAGGGATGGCCGCAGGATGTGCTCGTGGAGGAAGCGCAGGGCGCGGTGCTGGTCGTTGTCGGCAGAAGAGGACAAGGCGCGTTGGCTTCGCTGTTTCTGGGTTCGGTCAGCCGCCATGTGGCCGATCATGCCCCCTGCCCCGTGGTGGTGGTGCCGCCGCTCGACCGCTAGACCTCGCGCTGCGGTCAGAGCACCACGCGGCGGCTCTCCAAGTGGAGAGTCACCTTGCGCT
>DAIRFC010000026.1:1410-17767 GCA_036795215.1 Actinomycetota bacterium
CGCTGCGGTCAGAGCACCACGCGGCGGCTCTCCAAGTGGAGAGTCACCTTGCGCTTGATGCGCTGCAGCGCGTTGTCGACCGTCTTGGTGTCGTGACCGATGTACTCGGCGATGGCCTCGTACGAGTTACCTTCCAGGTAATACTTCAAGACCAGCGATTCCAGCGGGCTGAGCATCCGGGTCAGACACCCCGTGAGGCTCACCACTTCTTCAGCGCTGATGACCTGCTGTACCGGGTCGCTGGTGCGCCCGGAGGGAAGGACGTCGGCGAGCGTGCGGGTGTCGAAGTCTGCACTCGAGGGTGCATGACTGAAGCTCACGTACGTGTTGAGGGGTTGGTGTTTCTGGCGGGAAGCGGTCTTGATCGCGGTGATGATCTGCCGGGTGACACACAGCTCGGCGAAGCTCCGAAACGTCGTGTTACGACCGTGCTCGTAGTCGCGGATAGCCTTGTACAGGCCTATGTTGCCCTCTTGGATGAGATCGTCGCCGTCGCCGCCGGCCAGGAAGTATGAATTCGCCTTCAGACGCACGAACTGCCGATACCGGACGAGAAGCTTTCTGGTAGCCTCATCGTCCCCGTTCTTCGAGAACGTCACCAACTCTTCGTCGGTCGGTTCTCGCGTACCCCCATCCACGTCCCACCTCGCGGCCGCCGCGCTCTTCATCGATAATCCCTCCCGCTCGCACTTGCGGTGCAGGTCCCCGACCCTACTCCGGACTACCTTGATTGCCCGGTTCCGCTGCCAGTGCGTCCCGCAGCGCTTTGAGCTTGTCCGCCGTGTCGGAGTCGATCCTGTCCTCGATTCTGTGGTTCATTGTAATGCAATTCTGAGAATTTGCAATCCTTTTTGTGCTCTCTTGCAGATCTCCCACGAATTGCCGCGACGAGCGACGGATCACATTGGGCAGGAAGATTGTCTTCTGGAGCTGGTAGTCGGAGGACACCACAACCACGTTTTGCCCTGCATGAAGGGCATAAACCTCCCTTTCGATGATGCTGTCGGCCGAACGATCGAACGAACCGAAATACACGTCCACATTTCGGGTTGCACTCTCAATCTTTTGCAACACCTGCACCCTCGAGTCAAAGACCACGATAGCGTGGTCGCTGGTCCCCCCCATGTAGCTGGCGATGCAATCGATCAAACGGGTACGCTCGGCCTCCAGATCGGTCACCTCGGCGTGACCCACGAACTCGTGCATAAGGTTGTAACCGTCGATGAGATAGACGCTCACGAGCCGTCACCCGTAGCCATGACCGACTCGCCCCCGGCAACACTCGCTCCGCGCTGCCGCACCGCCTCATAGAGCAGTATGCCTGCCGATACGCTGACGTTCAGCGACCCCATACGGCCCAGCAAGGGGACCTGCACCATGACATCGCACACCGAGACCACCCGTCGCCCGAGGCCCGAGCCCTCCGAACCCACCACGAAGATGGTCGGGTACCTGTAGTCCTGCCCCGTATAGATGTTCTGAGCGCCTGCCGTCGCGCCGTAGATCCAGAAGCCGGCCTTCTTCGCGTCCTTCAGAAAGTCGGCCAGATTGCGCACCTGACCGACAGCCGCGTGCTCCGTCGCACCGGCAGAGGCCTTTGCCACCGCCCCCGTTACCTCGGCCGCCCGGTGTCGCGGGATGAGTACGCCGGCCCCCGCTCCCTCTGCCGTTCTGATGATGGCGCCCAGGTTGTGCGGATCTTGCACGGAGTCGAGCGCCATCAGCAGACTGTGGGTCTTGAGCATCTCTTCGGCTTCGACGTAGGGGTAGGCATCCACCACGGCCGCGATGTCTTGATGCTCTGCCGTCTTCAGACGCGCGTTCAGCTCGCCCTCCGAGATGCGATCCACCGGGGGCATAGCGCGCCGCATCTCGGAACACCAGTCGGACAACGAACGCTCGAGTTCGTCGCCGGGCTCGCCCGACGCGATCAGCAGCGTGAAGACTTGTCTACGCCCCCTGAGAGCTTCGCGCACCACGTTGCGCCCGTAGATGAGACCGATGCCGGACCCCAACCCGTCTCCGACATGATGATCGTCGCGAGAGCGGATGAAGGCGTGCGAGCCGGCCGGGCTGCCGTTGTACGCTCGACCGCGGGCGCGACCTTGGGTGTCCTTATCGGATGGAGACGATCTTGAAGCCACCGGGAACATCCCGCACTTCGTAGCCACGTTCGGTTATCGCCGCCCGAAGAGCATCGGCGCGGGCGAAGTCGCGTTCCGCGCGGCACTTCTGCCGTTCCTCCGCCATGGCGCTTATGTCGGCAGGGACCTCGCCCTCTCCCCCGGCCACACCGTCCAGCCCGAGGATGTGGACCATCTTCGCCATCTCGTCCCGCACCCGGCCTGCCGCCGCGGCATCCAGATCGCCGGACGCCAGCGCGGCGTTCGCCTCACGCGCCAGACCGAACACCTCAGCCAGAGCCGCCGCCGTATTGAGATCGTCGGCCAGTGCTTCGTCGAAGCTCTGGCGCCTGGCGGCGGCGCGCTCCACCAGGGCCGCGCCGCCCGCTGCGTCGCCACCGGCTGCAGCACCGGCCGCGGCCCGGTCGGCCAGCTCGCTGAAGACGTTCTTGAGCCGGTCCACCTGCTGTTCGGCCTCCTCCAGAACGTCCGAGCCGAACTCCATGGGGCTGCGGTAGTGGCTGGCCAGGAACACGGCCACAAGCGCCTCCGGCCGGTGCTGGTCGAGCGTCTCGCGCAACGTGAGGATGTTCCCCACGCTCTTCGACATCTTCTGCTCGCTGAGGTTCAGCATGCCGTTGTGCATCCAGAAGCGCACGAAGGGACCCTCTACCGCCCCTTCGGCCTGGGCGATCTCATTCTCGTGATGGGGGAAGATCAGGTCCCGGCCCCCACCATGGATGTCGAATCCCGCCCCCAGGTACTTCATGCTCATGGCGGAGCACTCGATATGCCACCCGGGCCGGCCCGGCCCCCATGGGCTGTCCCAGGCGGGCTCGCCCGGTTTGGCGCCCTTCCAGAGAGCGAAATCGAGCGGGTCTTTCTTGTCCTCGGTCGCCTGGATGCGAGCGCCGGAACGCATCTCCTCTACCTGCTGCTTGGAGAGCTTGCCGTATCCCTTGGAACTGCGGACGTCGAAGTACACATCGGGGCCGGCCTGGTAAGCGTGGCCCCGCTCCACGAGGGTCGCGATGAGATCGATGATCTCCTGGATGTGCTCGGTGGCCAAGGGTTCGATGTCGGGACGCCCCAAGCCCAAACGGTCGGTGTCGTCGCGGTAGGCCTGCGCGAACTGCGCGGCCACCTCACTCGCCGGCCGGCCTTCGTTCATGCCCTTCTGGATGATGCGGTCGTCGATGTCGGTGATGTTCTCCACCAGGGTGACCTTGTAGCCCTGCGACTCGAAGTAACGCTTGGCCACCATCGATACGACGTAGGGACGGGCATTGCCTATGTGCACGTAGTTGTAGACGGTGGGCCCGCAGAAGTACATGGTGACGTGGTCGCCGTCCCGCGGGACGAAGTCCTTCTTCTCCTGGCTCATGGAATCGTACAGACGCACGCTCGGTCTCTCCTTCGGTCGGCGCGCTGGAGCGCGTCTCTAGCCGGGCGACGATTCTACTCTCGCGCGGCTCTCTTAACCAATACCACCGCCTGCGCGGCAATGCCTTCACGCCGTCCTGTGAAGCCCATCCGCTCGGTCGTGGTACCCCGCAGAGAAACGCGGCCTATGCCCACGCCGAGAGCCTCGGCCAACCGCTCCCGCATCAACGACCGGTACGGGTAGATGCGCGGCTCTTCGCAGACCACCACGGCATCCACGTTCACGACAACCCAGCCCTGGCTCCGGAGAAGATCGACCACGGTGCGCAGAAGATCCATGCTGTCGGCGCCCAGGAAAGCCGGATCGGTGTCGGGAAAGAGCTCCCCGATATCTCCCAGACCCGCCGCGCCCAGCAAGGCGTCCATGATGGCGTGAGTCAGAACATCGGCGTCGCTGTGGCCCAGCAGGCCATCATTGTCTCGAAGCTTCACTCCTCCCAAGACCAGCGGCCGCTCAGGCGCGAAGCGGTGTGCATCCAGACCCATGCCGACCCGCAGGCCGGGGTCACCCACCGCGGGGTCTGCGCCGGCGCGCGCTCCGATAGCCTCGTCCGTCATCGATGACGCTCCGCGAGCACCTGTTCGGCATGGCGCAGATCAGTGGGGTCGGTGATCTTGAAGTTCTCCGGCGACCCCGGCACAACAGCCACACGCCCCCCGCGCGATTCCACCAGGGCAGAATCGTCGGTGGCGCCACGCACTTCCTCGTCGGGTTGGTCGTAGGCATCCATGAGCACCTGCCAGCGGAACACCTGCGGCGTCTGAGCGCGCCACAGCGACCGCCTGTCTGGAGTGCCCGTGATCAACCGCGCCTCGTCGACGACCTTGATGGTGTCGGTGCTGGGAATGGCCAAGATGGCGCCGTCGAGCGATGGATCACCGGCCAGGGTGTCGACCAAGCGGCCGATCTCCTCACAGGTCACGAGCGGGCGCGCCCCATCGTGCACACCGGCCAGGTCGGTGCTCCCAGCTTCAGCCAGAGCCCGCATCCCGTTGCGCACCGACATTGCCCGCTCCGGTCCACCCGGCACTACCCGCACCACCTTGCGGATACCTTCTGCCGCGATCTCGCCAAGGCAGTAGTCCACGTCTTCGGCGTTCACCACGACCGCCACAGCATCGACCTGGTCGCATCCCCCCAGGGCGTGAAGCGTGCGCTGCAAGATGGGGATGCCCAGCAGGGGCACGTACTGTTTGGGTAACCCCGCGTTGAGCCGGAGGCCGTATCCGGCCGCGGCCACCACCAGGGAAAGACTCGGTCGTCCTTCGTCCATGACCGTCGCTAGGAGTTGAGCCGGCCGAAGACCATCTTGCCGGACGGGTTCTGCAGCACCGAAGTCACTTCCACATCCACCTCTTCGCCCACTCGCCTGCGCCCTCCCTCGATGACGACCATGGTGCCGTCGTCGAGATAGGCGATGCCCTGCTCTTCCTCTTTGCCCTCACGCAACACCCGCACGTGCAGGCTCTCGCCCGGCAGCACCATGGTCTTGAGTGTATGGGCGAGTTCGTTGAGGTTGAGGACTTCGACACCTTGTATCTGCGAGACCTTGTTGAGGTTGTAGTCGTTGGTGAGGATGCAGGCCCGCAGCTCTTTGGCCAGCTTGATGAGCTTACTGTCGACATCGGCCACAGTGGGAAAATCACGCTCGATGATGTTGACACGCCCGCTGCTCTCCTGCAGGGTCGCCACGGTGTCGAGACCGCGGCGCCCTCGTGCCCGCTTGGTCGGCTCGGCCGAATCGGCGATGGACTGCAACTCCTCCAGAACGAAGCTGGGGATGACGATGTCGCCCTCCAGAAAACCCGTCGCCACCACCGAAGCTATGCGCCCGTCGATGATGGCCGACGTGTCGAGCAGTTTGGGCCGCAGAAAGTGCTTTGCACCGGGCTGCTGCAGCAGGCCCTTGAACCCCAGCAGACGCGCAAGGTCGGTATGACGCTTGGAGCCGAGATAGGCGAAGAGATAGCCGCTCGTCGCGAAGAGGAGCGGCAGCAGATACGGCCCCACCATAGGAAGGTCCTTCACCGCGAGGCTCCCGAGTCCCGCGATAGCCAAGCCCAGCAGCAACCCGAGACTCGTGAAGATGAGGCCGCTCGGGGTGACCGTAGCGGTGGCCCGGTCGATCTCCCGCCCCAGCTTCGCGACCGCCTTCCCCAGCAGATGGCCCACCACGGCGCCCACGATGATGCCCCCGATCACACACCCCACGACGGCGAAGGCGTACGGCACGGAGCTCAGATCCGCACCCGGCATGTAGCGCACGGCTATCTCGTAGAAGATGACGCCCCCGACGAGGGCCATGAGTAGCCGGATCGCAAAGGCCATCAGCCCACCGCCCCCTGCCCGGCGCAACGCGCCCGAGCACAGATCTCTACCAGGATGTCGTCGAGGAACCGTTGCGCGTCGGCCTCCCCCATGTCTTTCGCCAGCATGAACTCGGAGGCCAGTATGTGCTTCACCTTGCCGAACATCTGCTTCTCGCCGGTCGAGAGGCCCTTCTCGGAGTCTCTGAGAGCCAGATTGCGCACCACGTCGGCGACCTCGTAGACGTCCCCGGTCTTGATCTTGTCCTGGTTATGTTTGACCCTACGGTTCCAATCTTTTGGCATCCGAGTCGGGTCGTCTCGCAAGACGCCGACCACCCCTTCCACCTCCGTCCCGGAGATGGCGTGACGGATCCCGGCCCTGTCCATGCCGTCCACCGGCACCATGACCTTCAGATCGTTATGGATGATCTGGATGTTGTAGTAACGCCTCGGCGCACCCTGGAAGACCTTCTCGATAACGCCCAAGATCCTGCCGGCGCCGTGATGCGGATAGACCACCGTGTCGCCTATTTTGAACATCACCCGTACCGCTCCAAGAGGTCCAGATCGCGCAGGCGGTCAAGACCCTCCTTGATGTCCCGGGCCCGGGACGGCCCCACCATCTCGACCGCCGCCAGTTCGTCAACAGGGGCCTCCAGGATACCCTGCAGGTCGCCGAAGTGCTCCATGACGTTCCGTACGGCCTGGCCGCTCAGCCGCGGGATCTTGCGAAGCATACGGCAACCGCGAGGCCTCACATGCGTCTCGAGCATGTTCGGCGCGGGCGGGTAGCCGAGTATCCCGGCGATGCGCTCCATGGAGATCAATTCGTCGGTCGGCAGAGCCGCGAGTTCCACCACCGCCGTCTCTACGCGCTTGGGGGTGGGGTCGATCAGGTAGTCGTTCAACACAGCCGTCATGTCCTCCCGGACGTTGGCAAGCAACTCCTCCATCTGCATCTGCACGAGCCGCCCTTCTGTCCCCAACTCGATGACGTACCGCTCGATGAGGTACGAAAGGGCCAGCACCATCTCGCTCCTCTGGATGACACTCGTCACGTCCGACAAGATCACCGCTTCCCTGAACTCCAGAGCTGTGAGAGTCGCCGCTACTTGGTTCAGGCGGTTCTTGAACCTCTCCAGAGTGAGCAGTGCCTGGTCGGCTTTGCTCAGGACCACCCTGAGGGGATCCATGACGTACCGGATCCCCCCCGCGTAGACGCTCACAACGTCCCGCGCCGCCGAGATGGAGATGGCGAGAACCCCGAGTTGCTTGGCCACCCGCTCGGCCGTGCGGTGCCGAGTGCCCGTCTCCTGAGATTCGATGCGCGAATCGGGCATGAGTTGCACATTGGCATGCATGATGCGGGCGCCTGTCGGGTCGAGGATGATGGCCCCGTCCATCTTGGCCACCTCGTAGAGGATCATCGGCTTCAAGTCGATGTCTATCTTGATGCCACCAGAGAGCAGCGGTGCTATCTGTTCTTCCTCGGCAAAGACCAGCAGAGCGCCGTGCCGAGAGCGCACGATGTTCTCGATCGATTCCCGCAGAAGAGTCCCGGGCGCGATCATCTTGAGCGCTTTGATGAGATCCTCGTCCATGGACGGGCGTAGCTTATCCACTGGTGCTCCTTGCTGTCACATGCCCGACGGCCTCCGCCACATCGGCCACCGCCTCCAATCTGGCTCCCGCGGGAACGACACCCGCACCAGAGACTTCTTCCGCATTCCGGCCCGGCACCAGGATGGTGGGAAACCCTCGCCGGACCAACTCTTGGATGCGCTTCTGCCCCTGCAACGCATAGCGCACCCTGCCCGTGAGGCTCACCTCCCCGAAGGCCGCCACGCCCTTCCCGTCGCTCTCTTCCCGCCACGCCGAGGCGATAGCCATGGCGACGGCGAGATCGGCCGCGGGATCTTCAAGCGCCAGCCCTCCCGCAACGTTAACAAATATGTCGCACTTGAACAGCGGCAGGCGCGCCCGCCGGCTGAGCACAGCGACGATCATCGCCAAGCGGTTGCGGTCGACACCGCGTGCCACCCGTTGCGGCATGGCCAGATTGCTGGGAGCCACTAATGCCTGTACTTCGGCAAGAAGGCACCGAGTCCCTTCCAAGACGGGCACCACTGCCGACCCCGAACGGAGCTCTCCCTCCTCCAAAAACACCGATGCCGGGTCGGGCACCTCCAGCAGACCCTGCTCGGCCATCTGAAAGACGCCCACCTCATTGGTGGAGCCGAAGCGGTTCTTCACCGCGCGCAAGATCCTGAAGGGTTGCGCCCGTTCTCCTTCGAACGACAGGACCGCGTCGACCATGTGCTCGAGCACGCGAGGGCCTGCCAGTTCACCGTCTTTGGTGACGTGACCAACGAGCACGACCGCTATGGCGTTGTCCTTCGCCACCCGGATGAGTTGGGAACTCGCATCGCGGATCTGCGCCACAGACCCGGGCGCCGACCCGATCTCGCCGGACCACAACGTCTGCACGGAATCGACCACGCAGACGGCCGGCTTCAGATGTTCAAGAGCCGCCGCCACACCCTCAGTCTTCGTCTCGGTCAGCAGTCGCAGCCGGCTGCTCGCCCCTCCCAGACGCACGCTGCGCAGCTTCACCTGCGCCGCGGACTCTTCACCCGAGACGAGAACGGTAGACACACCGCGCCCCTCCATGCCGAGCAGTGCCTGCAGCAGAAGGGTGCTCTTGCCGACCCCAGGCTCTCCGCCCACGAGCACGACAGAGCCCGGCACCAATCCGCCGCCCAGCACCCGATCGAACTCCGCAAGGGTGGTGCCGATGCGGGCTTGCGCCGCCACGTCCACATCGACGAGGTGGATAGGCGCGGGCGCCGCCACAGAGAGTCGCGCGCTCCGCGGCCCTGTCCGCTCGGGCGCCGCCTCTTCAGTTATGGTGTTCCACTGTCCGCACCCCGGGCACCGGCCCAGCCACCCTGGCGACACGTATCCGCACTCCCGACAAATGAAGGTGCGTTCGCGTCGGGCCATGGGTCCTCGGGGCCTGTCTACGAGGTCGCGGGCTAGGTGGTCTCACCGGCCACCAGGACGTCAGGCGCGCCCATGATGACCTCGGAGATGATCAGATGATCGTCCTCCCGGTCCAACACCACCGTACTGCCCCGCGGGAACTTGCCCGAGAGCACTTCCTCGGCGAGCAGATCTTCAACATGGCGCTGGATGGCTCGTCTCAGCGGCCGTGCACCCATGGTGGGATCGTAGCCCACGTCGACGAGCAGAGTCTTCGCCTCCGTGGTGAGAGCGACACCGATGTCGCGGTCTTTCAGCTGCTCTTCCACCCGAGACATCATCAGACCGACGATGTCGGTGATCTCTTCGCGGCTGAGCTTCCGGAACACGATGACCTCGTCGACCCGGTTGAGGAACTCAGGACGGAACACCGTTTTCAATTCACCGGTGACCCGAGTCTTCATCTCCTCATACTCCAGACCGCCCTCCGAGACCGGCTCGCCGAAACCGAGGACCTGGCCCTTGGAGATGGTGTTGGCTCCGATGTTGGAGGTCATGATGATGATCGTGTTGCGGAAATCGACCGTGCGGCCTTGGGCGTCGGTAAGCCTGCCGTCTTCGAGTATCTGAAGGAGGATGTTGAACACATCCGGATGCGCTTTCTCGATCTCGTCCAGCAGAACGACGGAGTACGGCCGGCGGCGCACCAACTCGGTGAGCTGGCCCCCCTCGTCGTATCCCACATAACCGGGAGGCGACCCGACCAAACGGCTGACCGCGTGTTTCTCCATGAACTCCGACATATCCACCTGGATGAGAGCCGTCTCTTCGCCGAAGAGGAACTCGGCCAGCGTGCGGGCGAGCTCGGTCTTACCCACACCCGACGGGCCCAGGAAGATGAACGACCCCGCCGGACGGTGCGGGTCTTTCAGACCGGCCCGTGAACGCCGGATGGCGCGCGACAAGGCCTTCACCGGCTCGTCCTGTCCCACCACCCGCTGGTGGAGGGCCTCCTCCATGCGCATGAGGCGGTGGGTCTCGGCCTCGGTGAGCTTGGTGACCGGGATGCCGGTCCACATGGCCGTGACCTCGGCTATCTCCTCCTCACCGATGGAGATCTCGGCAGCCTCGTCGGATTCGCGCCACTTCTCCTCCAGCTCATGACGCTGGTTGAGCAGTTTGCGCTCCCGGTCACGCAGAGAGGCGGCCTTCTCGAAGTCTTGGACTTCGATCGCGCCCTCTTTCTCCTTGCGCACCTCGAGGATGGCGTCTTCGACCTCGCGGAGGTCAGGTGACGAGCACATATTCTGGATGCGCTTGCGCGACGCCGCCTCGTCGACCAGGTCGATGGCTTTGTCGGGAAGGAAACGATCGCTGATGTACCTGTCGGCCAGGTAGGCCGCGGCTTCCAGCGCCTCGTCGGTGATGCGCACCTTGTGATGCTCTTCGTACCGCTCGCGCAGACCCTCCAAGATGCGCCTCGTCTCGGTGACGGTCGGCTCTTTCACGATGATCTGCTGAAAACGCCGTTCGAGCGCAGCATCCTTGGACAGATGCTTGCGGTACTCGTCGAGAGTGGTAGCCCCTATGGTCTGTAACTCACCCCGGGCTAGAGCCGGCTTGAGGATAGAGGCCGCGTCGATGGCGCCCTCAGCAGCGCCCGCGCCAACCAAGTTGTGGATCTCGTCGATGAACAAGATGATGTCGCCCCGTTCACCGATCTCTTTCATGACTTTCTTGAGCCGCTCTTCGAACTCGCCACGGTACTTCGACCCGGCCACCAACGCGCCCAGGTCGAGCGTGTAGATCTGCTTGTCCTTGAGCAGGCCGGGGACGTCGTTCTTGGCTATGCGTCGAGCCAGACCTTCGACGACGGCGGTCTTGCCCACGCCGGGCTCGCCCACCAGCACCGGGTTGTTCTTGGTGCGGCGAGAGAGTATCTGCATGACCCGTTGGATCTCGGTCTCGCGGCCGATCACCGGGTCGAGCTTGTCTTCTTCCGCGTACTTGGTGAGGTTGCGGCCGAACTGGTCGAGCACCTTGGAGCCTCTCCGCTCCTTGCCCTCACCCCCGGCGGTGGCGGCTGCCCCTCGGGGAGCCCGCCTCGTGGGGGCCGACAGCATCCGCATGACTTCTTGTCGGACTCGCTCCGGGTCGACATCGAGGTCGCCCATGATGCGGGCGGCCACGCCCTCGCTCTCACGCACCAATCCCAGAAGGATATGCTCTGTGCCGATGTAGTTGTGACCAAGCGACAAGGCCTCGCGCAAAGCGAACTCAAGAACCTTCTTCGCGCGCGGGGTGAAGGGGATCTGCCCTTGCGACTCGCTGTCGCCCTCACCCACTATGCGCGTGATCTCGGCCCGTACCTCGTCGAGCGTCACTTCCAGAGAGCCGAGCACACGAGCGGCCACCCCGTCGGCTTCCCGCAGGAGGCCAAGTAGGAGGTGCTCGGTACCTATGTAGTTATGCCGCAGATTCCGAGCCTCTTCCTGGGCCAGGACTATCACCTGCCGGGCTCGCTCTGTGAATCGTTCGAACATCACGCCTCTTTCTCAGGACCGGACGACAGAGTCCACGAATATCTCCCGCAACACCCTCGCCCGGTGTTCGTCTATCTCGGGGCTTTCCAAGCAGCCTGTTTTCCCATCCATATAATCGACCACTATATGCGCAGGCTGTAGCCTGCTCATCAAACCAAAGGCGAAATCTGCCTCCACGCCTGGAGCGTCGATCAGATCTGCCTCCATGCCGACCTGTATGGCCGACAAGACGTTGACCGCCTCATGGAAAGAGACAGAGTACGCGTGCTTCGCGGTTCCCAAGGCCCGGCCTATCTGGTCACGAGCCTGAACGGGGTTCTCCCGCAGAAGCTTCTTGCGCACCGACCGCTCCCTTTCGCTCACGCCTTTACAAATCTCGCCTATTTGCTGGATGATTTCACTTTCCGGTATACCCTGTGAGTGCATATTGGAAACCTGCACCACACCGCCCGCACCGGCCCACAGCGCCGCCAGCCCCAGCCCGTGGGCCGCGACTTCAAGCGCGACCCCGGCCAGCCGGCCGGTGAGCAGGAGTGCCGGCACCTGCAGGGTCACGTAGGCCCTCATGCCGCTCCCAGCCTGCCGGGGACTCGCCGAGAGATATCCCCAATGCGGATCGAACGCGTATGAGAACACCGTTTCCAATCCGTCGTCCAGCTGGTTGAGCAGAGTCCACAACGGCGTCAACCTGCTCCCCGTTCTGAACCCGAGGATCCGCAGGTGGTCGGCTCCGTTGATCTCCAGCGACGCTTCTCCGTCTCCATAGACCGCGAATCCTCGACCAGGCCCGGAGCCTTCGGCGAACGTGGGAGTCATGAGGCCTCGTTCGACCAGGTGGTCTATCTCGACCATGCTGAGCGATTCAAGATCGTGCACCCGCCAAGGCCGCTCCCAATCGCCGCCCAGCAGCTCGAACACCTCGGCCCGCAGATCTTCCAGAGCACCGCGGTCTTCGGCGTGCGGGAACCTCTTTCCCGACAGGTTGCGACTGAGCCCAAGGGCAGAAGCTGTTACCACCGGCCTGGTCATTCCACATCCTCGGCCAGGCGCTCACCCAACTCGGTGAGCCGGTCGCGAACCCCGGCGGCCTCCTCGAACCGCTCGCAGGCGACGAGTTCGCGCAGCATCCGCTGCAGCCTCATGATCTCGTGACGCAGCGCATCGGTCTCTGGGCCTCGATGAGGCATCTTACCCAAGTGCTCCACCGGCTCCGCACCCTGCAGAAGTGACTCTGTGAGGTATTCCTGGAAGACCTCATAGCACTTTGCGCAGCCAAGCTGGCCTGTCTCTTTGAGATCGGAGAGCGTCGTACCGCAGACGGCACAGAACCGCTCCTCGCCTTCCAGACGGAGTGTGGTAGCCGCCTCACTTTCAGACGGACCCTTGCCCAACCGGCGCAGCACGGAGGGGACGGCCAACACTATAGCGAGCCCGTCTGCTTCATCGGCCACAGTCTCCGCGCACTCCGTACAAAGATGGGTGTGACTGACCGCCCCGTCTACAACACGCAACAAGTGGACGGTGGCCGGCTCTTCACCGCACATCTCACAGGCTACGGAGCCGTTGAACTCGAATCTCCAGTCGGGTGATTCTTCTGCAAACACCCGTTCCTCCTCCTCGACAAACCCTGTCGACCGCCCTGCCCACCGGCACACAAGTACGAGGGATTCGGCTCATCTGATGCCGGGGAAGGTCGCTGATCGGCTATGTCCATTTTACCATAGGCGACCGGACGGACTCGGCTGAGGACTACGCAGCCGGACGCGGCCGACACCCTTCTGAAAGCGGCGGGACGCCCTCTCTAGCGCTCCGGCCGGAGCTGCGGGAAGAGGATGACGTCGCGGATGGAGTCGACTCCCAGTAGGAGCATGGCCAGCCGGTCGACCCCGATGCCCAGTCCGCCCGCGGGCGGCATGCCGTATTCCAGGGCACGCAGAAAATCTTCGTCGAGGGCCATGGCTTCTTCGTCGCCGGCCGCCTTATTGCGGGCCTGCTCTTCAAAGCGGCGGCGCTGGTCCATGGGATCGTTCAGTTCCGAGAAGGCGTTGCAGATCTCCTTGCCCATCAGGATGGCCTGGAAACGCTCCACGATGAGCGGATCGTCCGGGCTGCTCTTGGCAAGCGGGCTCAGCTCCAGCGGATAGTCTATGGCGAAGGTCGGCTGGACGAGATTCGGCCACACGGCATGCTTGAGGGCTTTGTCGACCAGCATGGCGAAGGTGTCGCGGTTCTCCACATCGATCTTGCGGGCCCGTAGAGTGTCTTTCGCGGACGCCGGATCGGCCCGCATGCCGGCCAGCGACAGCCCGAGATGCTCCTGAAGCAGGGAGTCGATGGTGCGCCGTGGCCAGGGGGCCTTGAGATCGACGGTCTGCTCGCCGACGGTGATCTCGGTCGAGCCGGTGACCTCTTCGGCCAGCACCGGCACCATGTTCTCCACCAACTCCATGATGTCGTTGTAGTCCACGTAGGCCCAGTACAGCTCCATCATGGTGAACTCAGGATTGTGCACCAACGAGATGCCCTCGTTGCGGAAGTTCTTGCCGATCTCAAAGATGCGGTCGAAGCCCCCCACCAGCAACCGCTTGAGGTAGAGCTCGGGAGCGATGCGCAGGTAGAGATCGGCGTCGAGGGCATTATGATGCGTGGCAAAGGGCCGCGCCAGCGCGCCGCCGTGCAGCGGCTGCAAGATAGGCGTCTCCACTTCTACGAAGCCCTGGTCTTCCAGATAGCGGCGCATGCCCGAGACGAGCTTGCCCCGGCCCCGCAGCACCGCGGCGACGTCGGGGTTCGCGATGAGATCCACGTAGCGCTGACGGTACCGCGTCTCGCGGTCTTGTAGGCCGTGCCACTTTTCCGGCAGGGGCCTGAGCGACTTGGTGAGCACCGTCCACGACTCCACGAAGACGGTCAGCTCCCCGCGGCGGGTGCGGAACACGTGGCCCTCACACCCGATGATGTCGCCCACGTTGAGGGACTTGAGCCGCGAGAACCACGTCTCGCCCAGAGTGTCGATATTGGCGTAGACCTGGAGATCGTCCCAGCCGTCGCGCAGGGTGAGGAAGCAGGCCTTGCCGTGCTCCCGGCGGGACATCACCCGGCCCGCGACGCGGCAATGAGAGTCTTCGGCCTCCTGGTCGACCTCCAGATGACCGTACTTCCTCTTTATCTCGCCCAGGGGAGTGCGTCCGGTGAAGCTCCGCGCATAGGGCTCGACGCCTTCCTCACGCAGCTTCTCGATCTCAATGAGCCTTTGGGACTCCCGTCCTAGGTGTCGCGCTCCTGCGCCGTCGACCTCATCGCGGTCTTCGGATGGCGCCATAGGTTCCATCTAGGAGGTCTTCCCGATGGAGACGATCTCGTAATGAAGCGCCCCCACCGGCACCGGTACCGTGACCACGTCGCCCACTCGCTTGCCTATGATGGCCTGGCCTACGGGCGACTCGTTGGACAGCCGGGCTTTGGTCGGATCGGCCTCGGCCGAACCGACCAGAGTGTATACGCGGATATCACCGGCGTCCTTGTCGCGCACGGTGACCGTGCTGCCGACACAGACCTTCTCGGTGTCGATGTCGGAGTCTTTGATGACACGTGCCCGGCGCAGTTTCTCCTGCAGCACGCCGATGCGGTGCTCAAGCAAGGCCTGTTCGTTCTTGGCGTCATCGTATTCGGAGTTCTCCGTGATGTCGCCGAATTCCCGAGCTGCACGGATGCGCTCGGCCACCTCCTCCCGCTTCACGGTGGAGAGATGGCTGACCTCTTCTTGCAACTGCTTGAGGCCGTCTTCAGTTAGGATGACTTCTTTCCGAGACACGAGTACCTTCCTTGGATGACGGGTGAGGTGGACTGCGCCTGAAAGTCCGGGCATTATAGGTAAGAGGTCGGGATATGTCAACGGGACCTGGATACCGCTCCAGAACACCCGCATCGGGGCTTTCGATCCCTGGAAGATCAGGCCGGCGGATACGCTGGGTCAAGCGCCGCCAAGGCGGCGTCGAGTTCCTCTACATCGGCGATAATACGCAACCCCTCCAAGAGGGACACCGCGACCCCGGCCGGCCGCAGATAGGGACCAAGGAGCTTGCGGATCCATCTGACGGAACGCTGCGACCCCATCTCCTCGGTAGCCCGAGCTAGGAGAAGACGTAGGTCGGCCACCACTTCGCCGAGCGGCGGCCGAGCGGCGCTCGTACCGGAGAGCAGCCCGCCTACCAGCCACGGCTCGCCGACCACCCCACGGGCCACCATGAGGGCGGCAGCGCCGGTGGTCGCCATGATCTCCATGGCTCCCTCGACATCACACACGTCGCCCGAGGCCACCACGGGGATACCGACCGCGCGTACCACCGCCCGAGTGACACTGTGATCGGCCTTGCCCCGATAGTATTCGCTCGCCGCCCTGGGGTGCACCCCTAGCGCCAGTACGCCCGCTTGTTCCAGCCTAGGCGCCAGATCGACGGCGAGACCGTCACCAGGCACCAAGCCGCCACGGATCTTCACGGTCACAGGTACGCCCGCCTCCGCAGCCACCCCCACGACCGCGGCGGCCACGGCCACTGCACGTTCGGGATCGCCCAGCAACGCAACCCCCGCGCCCGTCTTGACCACCTTGCGCACCGGGCAGCCCATGTTGATGTCGAGTATGTCGGGCACCGTGTCACGCTGGAGCACGATCTCGGCCGCGTGGGCCATCACTCCCGGCTCGTCGCCGAAGAGTTGCACGGCGATGGGCCGCTCCTCATCGGCAAAGTCCAGGTAACCGCCGGTGCGGACGTTACGGTAGGTGAGCCCGTAGGCGCTGACCATCTCGGTGGTGACCAAGCCCACGCCGTGCACTTTGAGGTGGCGCCGGTACGCACTGCCGGTGAGCCCGGCCATGGGCGCCAGCACCACCCGGTTGGGTATCGCCACGCCGCCGATCTGAAAAGGCGAGGCGAGAAACCCCGCCGGCCGGTC
>DAIRFC010000026.1:17867-26121 GCA_036795215.1 Actinomycetota bacterium
GCGCAGCTGGAGCGGGGATGGTGAACCCTGCGACGACATCCTACGGATAATTGCGCCGGTAGATGATCTCCAGCCCACGCAGCGTGAGCAGGCGATCGATCTTGTCGAGAGACTTCGCGTGTTCGAAGATGAGCGCCGAAAGCCCTCCCGTCGCGACGGTCACCGCCTCCGCCCCCATCTCCGCCCGCATCCGCGCGACTATGCCGTCCACCTGGCCGGCAAACCCGTAGATGGCCCCAGCCTGCATGGACTGGGTGGTGTTCTTGCCTATCACGGTGCCGGGATCGACCAGTTCTATCTTCATGAGGCGGGCGGCCCGCGTGGCCAACGCTTCCATGGAGATCTCGATCCCCGGGGCGATGGCGTGGCCCAGGTACTCGCCCGCCGCCGACACGGCGCTGTAGGTGGTAGCCGTGCCGAACCCCACCACGATGCAGGGCGCACCGTACAGCTCCTCAGCCGCGACCGCCTGGACGATGAGGTCGGGGCCCACCGTGCGAGGATCGCTCGTGAGAATAGGCATGCCCGTCTTGATGCCCGGGCCCACGACCAGCGCCTCCACCCCGAACTTGTCGGCGGACATGACCGAGTATTCGGTGACCAGCCTGGGCACCCCGGAAGCCAGTGCGAATCCGGTCACCATGTCCCGGGAATACCCGTCGAGGCGCAGCAGGCCGTCGAGCACCACGGCGAGCTCGTCACCGGTCTTGTCCCGTTCGGTGGCGAACCGCCAGCTCGCGACCAGGTCTTTCTCGGAGAAGAGTCCCACGTGGGTCTGAGTGTTACCCACATCAACGACCAGCAGCATGTCCTATCCCCTTCCCCCCACCGTGAGGGTCAGACCCAGGTCGACAGGAGGTGCGCCCATGGTGAGAGCACTCGTGGAGATGAGATCCACCCCTGTTTCGGCGACCGCGCGCACGGTCGCCAGCGAGACGCGGCCGGAGGCTTCCAAGACCACGTCGGGCCTCAGCCCGCGCGCCACCTGGACCAGACGGCGCAGCGACTCCACATCCTGGTTGTCGAGCATGATCACGTCGGCCCCGCACTCCACGGCCTCCCGCAGGTCGCGCTCGCACTCCACCTCCACTTCTACCTTGATGTAGTGAGGATGCGCCGCCTTGATGCGCTCCAAAGCGGCCCGCACTCCGCCCGCGGCTTCCAGGTGATTGTTCTTCACGAGCACCATGTCGAACAAGCCGAAGCGATGGTTCGCGCACCCCCCGTGGACTACCGCGCGCTTTTCCCAGGCGCGCAGTCCCGGAATGGTCTTGCGGGTGTCGACAGCGACCGCGCCTGTGCCCTCGACGGCCTGCGCAAAACGCCGCGATTGCGTGGCGACCCCGGATAGATGGATGAGGAAGTTGAGCATGGTGCGCTCCGCGGTGAGGATGCTCCGCGCCGGGCCCTCGAGAGTGGCCAGACGTCCGCCGGCGGCGACGGCGGCTCCATCCTGCACCACCGGGGTGAAGACGACTCCCTCATCCACCTCTCCCATGACGGCTTGGGCCAAGGGCAGACCGCACACCACGACGTCCTCACGCGCGTCGATGAACGCACTGCCGGGCAGATCCTGCGGCACCGTCCATCGAGATGTGACGTCGCCATAGCCCGCCAGGTCCTCCGCGAGTGCCTGGCGCACGAGCGCCAGGCCCATGTGATCGATCATCTCCGTCCCTCCGCAGCCGTCGTCTCTACGTCACCAGGGCGGTCGTTTCCAGCACCGGCGCGCCGGTCGCAGGGTCGCGCCTTACCAGACTATGACGGCGCCACTGCGCATCGTTCATCTCGGGATAGTCGGAACGCAGGTGCACGCCACGGCTCTCCTCCCGGAGGAGGGCTGTGGCAACGATATGTTCTGCCACGGAGAGCAGGTTGAACAGCTCCAGCTCCGCGACACTGAGTCCGGGCGCTGCGAGCGAAGCCCGCAGCGCGCCGAGCTCATCGCGGGCCTTCTGGATGCCGTCCCTGCAGCGCACGATGCCGCACAGTTCGGTCATGACTCCGGCCAACCGCTTTCTGCTCTCGGCAACCACCGCAGCGTCGTTACCCTCCCGCACCTCGTCGGAGAGATCGAGCTTCACCTTACGGACGGCGGGATCGGCCACCGACAGATAGCGATTGAGCTCTCGAACAGTCCTCTCGCCGAACACCAGACCTTCAAGAAGAGAGTTGGAGGCCAGGCGATTGGCCCCGTGGATGCCCACACTGGAGGTCTCACCGCACGCATACAACCCCGGGACGGTCGTGCGGCCCCAGGTGTCGGTGAGCGCTCCACCCAGGTAGTAGTGTGAAGCTGGGGCCACAGGGATGAGCTGCGTGCAGAGGTCGAAGCCTCGTTTCTGCAGACCCGTGTGGACGGTCGGGAACCGTTGGCGCAGGTAGCCGCCATCGAGATGGCGTGCATCCAGCCACACATGGTCGGTCTTGTCGCGCTCGAAGACCCGCTGCATATGCCGCACCACCACGTCACGAGGGGCGAGCTCGGCCATCGGGTGCGATCCGACCATGAACCTCTCACCGGCATCGTCGAGCAGGTAGGCCCCCTCGCCCCGCAGAGCCTCAGTCAGAAGCAGAGTGGGATTCTCCTGGCAATAGAAGGCCGTGGGATGGAACTGCATGAACTCCATATCGCGCAGCACGGCCCCCGCCCGGTAGGCCATGGCGTGCCCGTCACCGGTGGCGACCAGCGGATTGGTGGTGTGAGAGTACACCTGCCCGGCACCGCCGCAGGCAAGCACCACGGCGCGTGCGAGACTGATGGTGAGCTCGCCCTCCGCGCCCAGAGAGAGGGCCCCCACGCAACGTCCTGCGTCCATGAGCAGATCGAGCACGAACTCGTTTTCGTGCAGCTCCACACGACCCCCCGCGGTGAGGGCTTCGGCCAGGGCGCTCGCTACCACACTGCCGGTGGCGTCCCCGCCCGCATGCACGATGCGGGCCATGGAATGCGCCCCCTCTTTGCCCAAGATCAGCTTGCCATCGCGCCGGTCGAACTTGGTGCCTAGTTGCTCCAGCTCCCGTACGCGGGCGGGACCCTCCTCCACGAGCACCCGCACGGCCTCTTCGTCGCAGAGCCCCACCCCGGCGTCCAACGTATCCTTGAGATGGAACTCTGGAGAATCATGAGGGTTCATGGCCGCGGCGATGCCGCCCTGCGCGAGGAAGGTGGTCGTCTGGTCGAGAGTGCCCTTGGTGATGAGGCCCACATTCCACCGATGAGAGGCGCCCACCGCGGCGGTCAGCCCAGCGATGCCCCCGCCCACGACGAGCACGTCGAAGCTGGAGTAGCGAAGGTCCGCCCCCCTGCGCGAGATAAAGGGAGCCTCGATGCTCACGCTCCCACCTCGACCATGCGTTCGACGGCCCGCAGAGCCTTCGCTCTGGTGTCGGGATCGACCGTGACCACAGGGCCCTCGTTCTCAAGGGCCGCGAACAGGTTCTCGAGCGTGATGAGCTTCATGAACGGGCAGACGCTGAGTTTGGTGATGGCGTAGAAGCGTTTGCCGGGGCATTCCTTGGACAGCCTGTACAGCATCCCCAGTTCGGTGCCGATCACGTACTCCTTGGCGTAGCTCTCCTTGCAGTAACGGATCATGCCCGAAGTGCTCTCCACAGCATCGGCGATCTCGGAGACCTCCGGGGGGCACTCAGGGTGCACCACCACTTTGGCGCCCAGATGAGCAGCCTTGGCCCTCTGCACGTCTTCCACCTGTATGAGTTGGTGAGTGGGACAGAACCCCGGCCACAAGATCACCTCGCGGCCGGCCTTCTTAGCGGCCCACGATCCAAGGTTGCGATCGGGGGTGAAGATGATCTCCCGGTCGGGGGGCACCGACCGCACCACCTGCACCGCGTTGGCGCTGGTGCAGCAGATATCGGTTAGAGCCTTCACGGCAGCCGTGGTGTTGACGTAGCTCACCACCACGGCGTCGGGGTGTTGAGCCTTGAGGGACTGCAGCCCCTCGACGTCCACCATGTCGGCCATGGAGCACCCGGCGCCCACGACCGGCAGCACGACCGGGCGGTCCGGCGCCAGGATGGCCGCGGTCTCGGCCATGAAGTGAACGCCACAGAAGACGATCAGGCGCGCCTCGGACGCGGCCGCCTTGCGGGACAGTTCCAGCGAGTCGCCCACGACGTCGGCTACGTCCTGGATCTCGGGACGCTCATAGTTGTGCGCCAGGATCACGGCGCCTTTCTGCTCCGCCAACCGCCGTATCTCAACACGCAGATTGCGGTCGTCCATTGCTGCACCCCCGTGCTCTTTCGATGTCGCTGCGCCCGTACACGCCTGGAAGCGCGTCACCGCCTGGTCTTGGACGTGGGTCAGAGCCTCCGTGACCGTCCTACCGCTGGGCAGCACGAGATCGGGGGCGAGCTCAGCCAAGGGCTCGAGAACAAACCGCCGCTCTTCCATGCGCGGATGCGGGACCACAAGGTCGGCGTCGGCGCTCGAAAACCCATGGTACCAAAGGATGTCGACGTCGATGGTCCTCGGGCCCCAGCGCTCTGCCCTCACTCTGGCCAACTCGTGTTCGATCCTCTGCGCAGCCAGTAGAAGCGCCCGCGGAGATAGGGTGGTATGTACCTCGACCACCTGGTTCAGGTAGTCCGGCTGCTCGGGACCCCCCACGGGAGCCGTCACATACAGGCCGGACTCCCCCGACACCCGCGTACCGGGTGAGGCATGTAGGATCTCCCGGGCACGGTGAAGATTGGACTCACGGTCGCCCAGATTGGAACCGAGGCCCAGATAGGCCACCACGGGAGCGCGCTCCGCGGCGCTCAGGACTCAGCCCTCGAGATCGGCGCGCTGCAGTTCCACGGCAGCGCCCGCGCTCGTGAGCGCACACGCCACCGGCGGGTGAGGCTTGGTGACCTGCACCCATACCTCATCGACGGGGAAGCGGCGCAGGATCGCCTCGGCAGTCACCTGTGCCAGCCGCTCGAGCAGGGAGTAGCTCTGCACGGTCGCGACCTCCACGATGAGGTCGAGCACCTCAGTGTAGTCGATGGTGTCGCCGACCTCGTCGGTCTGCGCAGCCTTGCACTTGTCCATGGTGAGGCGCACGTCGTAGAGGAGCCGCTGTCCCAGCACCTTCTCTTCGGCGCCCACCCCGTGATGACCATAGACTTCGAGTCCCTCGATGAAGACGTCCACTCCGTCCCCCGTTCGTTGATTGTGCGACCGTCAATCCTCCCGGCCGAGCAAAGCTCTCGCGAGCCGGGCCGCGTCCCGGTTGACTCCCACCGAGTGCACCCTCAGGACATGCGCGCCCGCGGCCGTAGCCAGAGCCGTCATGATGGCCGATGCGACATCACGGTCCTTGGGATCGGCGATGTCGAGGATCTCTCCCAGGAAGCGCTTGCGCGAAGCCCCCACCACGATCGGACGCCCGAGCGACCGGAAGGCCTCCAGGTTACTGAGGATCTCGAGGTTATGCGACGTCGTCTTGCCGAAACCCAGGCCGGGGTCGACGAGGAGGTTCTCCTCTTTGAGCCCTTGGTCCACCGCCCAGTTGAGCCTCTCCACGAAGAACTCGTAGATGTCTGAGACGACGTCTCCGTACACCGGGTTCTCCTGCATCGTCTTCGGCTCGCCGAGCATGTGCATCAGGACCACAGGGCACTCCGCATCACGGACCACTGCTACCATCTCCGGATCCATCCGCAGGGCGGAGATGTCGTTGATCATGTAGGCGCCGGCCGCAAGCGCCTCGGCCGCTATCCGGGCCTTGTAAGTATCAACGGAGATCTGCTGCGGCAGCTGCGCCGCCAGGACCCTGACCAGAGGCAGCACGCGGCTCGACTCCTCGTCGAACGACAAAGGCTCCGAGCCCGGACGGGTGGACTCCCCTCCCACGTCGACCAAGTCGGCGCCCTCCTCGATCATCTTCAGCGCCGACCGCTCCGCCGTCTCGGTATCGAGGTTGAGACCACCGTCGGAGAACGAGTCGGGCGTGACGTTGACAATCCCCATGATGAGCGGGCCGCCCGCGATCTGCGAGGCCAGTGGACTTGCCGGCACCGCGTTGCCGAAGTTGCGGAGGGCTTCCTCTATGGATGCCGAGAGATCCCGGAGCCCGAACGGCTGCGCCCGCAACTTGACCAGCAACCTCTGGAACTGGGCGAGCGTGCCCATGACGAGACAATCGGCCTCCTCGCCCCACCACTCGTAGACCTCCCGCGAGATGGCCACCTCTCCGCCTCGAGAGAGCATCTCTTGCTTGAGGATGTTGGCGGCCCTCAGACTGAGCCCTGTCACGCGAACGACCCTGAACAGGCCCTTCTTGTCCATGATCTCCACGCCGGCGCTGGAGACCCGGGCGTGGCGCAGGGCGGCGCGGATGTCGGCGAGGTCGCGTAAGACGAGGACTTGCGGGCGGCCTTCAGTGGGAATCATCACAGCCCCCCTTGTTCGAGTCAGGCTCTGGGCGCTTCGATCAGGGCCAACACCTCGGCCCGGGTAGCAGCGTTACTCTGGAAGATACCCCGCACAGCAGAGGTCACCACCAGGGAGCCCGCCGCCTTCACCCCCCGCATCGACATGCAGAGGTGCTCCGCCTGAATAAGCACCAGCACGCCGGCCGGATCCAACGAGTGGACCAAGGTATCGGCGATGGTGCTGGTGAGCCTCTCCTGGAGCTGCAGCCGGGCGGCCGCGGTGCGGACCAGCCGGACGATCTTGGAGATACCAGTGATGCTCCCGTTCTTCGATGGGATGTAGGCGACGTGGGCCTTCCCGTAGAAGGGGACCAGATGGTGCTCGCACAAAGAGTGGAACGTGATGTCGCGCACCAGCACCATCTCCTGGTGGGTGTCGGAGCCGATGGCCGCGACTATGGAGTTGAGATCCTCCGTCTCGGTGAGGATGATCTCCTCGTACATGTCGGCGACCCGCCGCGGCGTGCCGAGCAAGCCCTCTCGTTCTGGGTCCTCACCGATGCCCTCCAACAGAAGGCGCACGCTCTGTTCGATCTTCGCCTTGTCCATCAGTGCCCTTACGCCTGATCTTCTCCATGAGACGCCATTGACGTCACACCCTCGGTGGCCACCCGTTCGTGACCATCGGGACCCGCCTGCTCTTCTTGTTCCCGCGGACGCCGCTGCCGCTGGACGCGCTTGCTTTCGGCGGCCTTGCGTGCTTTGGCTTCGTCACGAGCCCTGAAGACCTGCTCCGGGTCTTTGCCTTCCAGAATCGCCTCGAACTCCTCTTTGTCGATGGTCTCCTTCTCGATGAGAAGCAGTGAGATCTTGTCCAACTCTTCCCGGTGCTCTGTCAGGATGCGGTTGGCCGTCTCGTAGGCCTCGTCGACCACTCGACGGATCTCGCTATCGATCCTCTCCGCGGTCTCGTCGGAGTATTCCTGGCCCATGCCATAGTCGCGGCCGACGAACGGCTGGGCCGGATCGTGCCCGAAGGTGAGCGGGCCGAGATTCTCGCTCATGCCGTACTGCGTGATCATGCGCCGCGCGGTCTCGGTGACTCGCTGCAGATCGTTGGACGCGCCGGTGGTGATGTCGTCGAAGCGGATCTCCTCCGCCACCCGTCCGGCCAGCATGTGCGAGAGCTTGTCGAGGATCTCCTTCTTCGTGACCATGAACTTGTCTTCCGTCGGCAGGGTGATGGTGTAACCCAGAGCCTGTCCGCGGCTGATGATGGAGATCTTATGCACCGGGTCGGCGTTGGGAAGAAAATGCGCCACCAACGCGTGCCCAGTCTCGTGATACGCGGTGATGAGCTTATCTTCCTCGGAGAGGACGCGGGACTTCTTCTCCGGACCGGCGATCACCCGCAGTACCGCTTCCTCCAACTCCTCGTTTTCGACGACCTTCTTGTGCCTCCGCGCCGCCAGGAGCGCGGACTCGTTCACCAGGTTGGCCAGATCGGCGCCGGTGAAACCCGCGGTCTGCGCAGCGAGGGCATCCATATCGACGCCCGGAGCCAGCGGTTTGCCCTTGGAGTGCACCGCCAAGATGGCCTTGCGGCCTTCGCGGTCGGGACGGTCGACGATGATCTGCCGGTCGAAGCGGCCCGGGCGCAGCAGCGCCGGATCGAGGATGTCCGGCCGGTTGGTGGCCGCCATGATGATGATGCTCTCGTTCGCCTCGAAGCCGTCCATCTCGACCAGGAGCTGATTGAGGGTCTGCTCGCGCTCGTCGTGGCCTCCACCGAGACCGGCGCCCCTGTGACGCCCCACGGCGTCGATCTCGTCGATGAAGATGATGCACGGCTGGTTCTGCTTGGCCT
>DAIRFC010000027.1:0-17227 GCA_036795215.1 Actinomycetota bacterium
TGGCTCTATGTCGCTGCTCCGGTTCTGCAAGACGGGATCCGCGCTATTCTACAAGAGCGACGCCATGAGCATATACCCTGATCCCAATACAGCTCACGGGAGGAAGAAACCTACATGACCCACAGAAAATGGACGATAGCGCCCCTCGTGCTTGCAACCGCGGTGAGGGACCTTTCACAGGTGCTCCTGATGGGGCCCATGGGAAGAAAGGTGGACGGCGCCGTTCTGGCCTGGCTGCTCCGAAGCGGCGATGAGACCGTACTCGTTGACACAGGCTTCGGTGCAGTGGATACCCCGGACTTGAAGAACAGCTTCAGCCGGACGCCGGAACAGACCCTCGAGGCACAACTCAGCAAGTTGGGAACCTCCCCGGACGAGATCCGGCTCGTTGTGAACACCCATCTGCACGTAGATCACTGCGGTGGCAACTGCTTCTTGCCGAACGCCCGGTTCGTCGTTCAGAAGAGCGAGCTCGCGTATGCGCTGAACCCCCTCCCCGCCCATAAGCCGGCCTACGACGTAGAGCTGTCGCGGATGGAACTGGATCTCCTCGACGGTGACGCGGAGATCGTGGACGGCATCAGAGTGATAACAACTCCCGGGCACTCCCCTGGCTGCCAGGCCGTACTCGTTGACACGGAGAAGGGCCTCTTCGTCCTAGCCGGAGACACGATAGCCCACTATGTCAACATGGACGTTCCGGAAGGGGCTTCCTTCTGGCCCGGGCCGTTATACGTGGACCTAAGGCAATACTACGAAAGCCTCGACCGGCTGAGAGACCTGGGCGGGACGATACTTCCCGGCCACGACACTCTCGTGCTCCAGAAGACCGTATACCCCTAAACGCCCCGGTCGCCGTTTAAGAACGGCGCCCTATCCGTACGTACATTACACTGTGTGTTGCACAGTAGAGTGGCTGACGCTATGATGTGCGCATGGCATATTTTGATGACATCCTTGCGGCGCAGCTCCAGGAGATCCGTCGCGGCACCATAGTGCTGGCCTGCCTCAGACTGCTCGAGGAGCCGCAGTACGGCTATTCGCTCCTTTCTACACTTGAGAAAGCCGGCTTCCCCGTCGAGGGCAACACCCTCTATCCGCTGCTGCGGCGGCTCGAAAAACAGGGGTTGCTCACGAGCGAATGGTCGACCGCCCAGGCCCGGCCCCGCAAGTACTACCGGGTCTCTGAAGCAGGACGAGAAGTCGCGGCGAGACTTCTCGAGGAATGGGAACGCCTACAGACCGGACTGGACCTGCTGTCCGGACCGAGGGGGGCAAGCGATGAGCACGATCGTTGACCGTTATGTGGCCGTTGTCGGCACCCGTCTACCGGAGAAGATCCGGCGAGACGTCGAGGAGGAGCTCCGCGCGACCATCGCCGACATCATGGAGAGCGAGCACGGCCACCTGGACGCCGACGCCGCCGCGGCCAGAGCGGTCGAGTCACTGGGCGACCCCGTCAAGTTGGCACGCGAGTACGCCCCCCGGCCCCGCTATCTCATCGGCCCTGCTCTGTATGACGACTACCGCAAGCTGCTCGTCATCCTGGTGTCCATCGTGGCGCCCATCGTCTTGGTGGTGGGCGTGTTGGCCGCCGTACTCGACCCCCAAGGGATCACCGCCGGTGACGTCGGCGGCGCCTTCGGCTCGGCCATCCAGGCGGCTGTGTGGGTGTGCTTCTGGGTCACCGTTGTCTTTGCGATACTCGAGTGGAACGGAGTCCGGTCGCCCCGGGCCAGCGACCGAGCCTGGACCGTCGCGGATCTCCCGGCCGAGGCGCCGGCCCGGCAGGTCAAGCTGAGTGAGGTCGTGGTCTCTGCGGCGTTCACGCTGGTGTTCATCTCTCTCATCGTGGCGCAGCACTTCCGCTCGACCTTCAGCGACGACAGGGGACCCATCCCCTTCTTCGATCCTCAGCTCTGGAACGGCTGGCTGCCCGCCCTCATCGTGCTGCTGGCCGCGGGTGTGGTCGTCGATGTGCTTCTCTACCTCCGGGGTCGTCACACCCTCGGGCTGACGATCGCCTCGACCGTCACGGACGCGCTCTTCGGAGCGGTCGCCGCGGTGACCATCCTGACCCAGACCATCGTCAATCCCGCCTGGTCGGAGGCACTCAAGGCGGAGGTCCCCGAGCTGACCTCTTTCAATGTCGTTGCGAACAAGGCTGCGTGGACCGCAGTCATCCTCGCGATAGTCGCCTGGTCGATCACGGAGGCGTGGCTGAAGTATCGCAAGGCGCGGTCAAGCTAGGTAGATCACCGTCCTCGTAGAGCCATTCGTCGAAGAACGCCGACAGTTCTACCCTGCCGGTCTCTTCGACAAGCGCGATGAAGTCCCCGTTGCACGCGCCTCGTGGCTCTTCTATCGTGAAGAGGAGACACCGGCCGCCAAGGAGGCGATGTGAGCAAGGGGCCCAGCTGCCGAAAACACGGTGCTGCTGCTGTTCCTCAAGCGCCGCTCATGCGAATAGACCCCGTCCCGGCGCTGCTCCACTCGGGCAACGCAGCCGCATCCTTCTTCACCAGGCGCGACCTCCTGGACGAACAGGTGGGATCGCTCACCGAGGTGTGGGAGTCGCCGGCCGCCAGGAAGCTGCTGGCCAGGCAGCAGGCGGACGGTTCGTGGAGACCGTCCGGTAGAAAGCAGGAGGTCTACCCTCCCCATCATCACAGCCTGGTGGAGACGTTCAAACGCTTCCGGATCCTGGTGCAGAGATACCGGTTCAATCGGGAATCAGCCGGGCTGGCGAGAGCAGCCGAGTATCTCCTGTCCTGCCAGACTCCCGGTGGCGACATACGGGGGATGATAGGCAACCAGTACGCCACCTACTACACGGGCCTGATACTGTCGCTGCTCATCGAGGCCGGATATGCCGACGACGCGCGCGTCGACAAAGGCATGCGCTGGCTCCTCTCCATGCGGCAGGACGACGGCGGGTGGACCGTGCCTCTCCTGTCGCGCACGCTCGATGCCGCCACCATACGCAGGATCACGTCGGAGTATGCAGAGCCGGTCGAGCCGGACCGCACTATGCCGTTCTCCCACACCTGGACGAACATGGTGCTGCTGGCCTTCGCAGCCCATCCCGTCTACCGCGATTCGGAGGAGGCCCGCGCCGCCGCGCTCCTCATGAAGGCCGGTTTCTTCAAGCCCGACTACTACACCTCGTATCAGGCGCCCAACTACTGGGTGCGGTTCGCTTTCTGGTGGCCCAATCTCCTGACGGCGCTGGAGACACTGGCGTCGCTGGGCTTCTCGGCCTCCGATGATGACATCGCGGCCGCCCTGGCTTGGTTCGTGGATCACCAGAGGGAAGACGGCCTGTGGGATGTAGCCTACGCCCTGGGGAGAGAGGGCAAGGATGAGCCCGGCAAGCCCGAAGAGAGACTCTGGCTGACGTTGCGCATCTGCCGGATGTTCAGACGCTACGGCACGCTGTAGGAGAGGTGGGGAGGCAGGCGAAGATACCCTGCCGGCGTGGACAGCCAACAATGAGCAGAGGCGCCGTGGAAACTCCGGGCAGCAGCGGACGGGCAGGCGGGAGATAGTCGCGTTCATCGCGAGCGCAGTAGTCATCGGCGCGAACATCATCGTCACGGCCCTGGTGGTCCTGCGACCTGGAGCGCGCCGTGCCGATCACGCGCTCGAGACCGCGGTGCCGCTCGCAGTCCTGATGGTCGCCTGTGTGCTTATCCCGCGTCTGCGTCCCGGCTGGCGCCGCCTTGCTGTGGCTCGCGGCCACGACGTTGGTGCGGTCTCGCAAGCCCGGCCGCCTGCGCTACGTGCGCCGCGCAGCCTGGGTGGCGCTGGACGAGCTTGCGTCCCGCATCTCACCGCGGGCCTTGTTCCTCATACATGCCCAGGATGGCGGTGGAGGTGAGGACTTGACCCCCGACTACTTCGCAGCCGCGGGCGAGCCGAAGACCATCTGGATGGTGCCCGAGGGAGAGCATACCGCGGCCATCGTGGAACAGCCGGAGGAGTACGCCCGGCGGGTGGGCGACTTCTTCGCGCAGAAACTGCTGCCCAGCTAGTTTCCAGAGCTACTCCGAGGGGTAGTGTTTCAGTGAACACCTACTGAAGGAGTGAGTATGTCTATCGCGCGGGTCACCGAGATCAAGTCCTCGTCCACTAAGAGCTTCGACGACGCCATAAAGCTTGGCGTGGCTCGGGCTCATAAGACCCTCAAGAACGTCAAGTCCGCCTGGATCGAAAACCAGGAAGTGACCACCGACGACAACGGCAAGATAGTGGAATACCGCGTCCAGATGAAGGTCACCTTCGTCCTGGAAGACTGAACCTGCGCCTTCCTCTCAGCCAGACCATGCGGTCTTATCGGATGTGGAGGGGCATCTATCAGCGTGTCCGCATGTGGCCCGAGGGAAAACACACTGCGGCCATCACCGAGCAGCCGGAGGAGTACGCCGAACGGGTGGGCGACTTCTTCGCGCAGGCACTGTTGCGGTAGAAGGCAACACGAGCAACAGCATCGAGAAAACCGGGGGGCAAGACGACGCGACACGCCCGAGACACCGAGTGATCCGACTCACCGTGGGTGCTGCGACCCATCAGAAATACGGGCCGGACTCGTTTGATTCCGAAGGCACACTATGCGAGCTGGGTGGGAAGCACGCGATCCCGGTGATTTGAGCGTTCCTCTACGCTCCGTCAGATACACTTGCACCCGCTTCCTCCATAAGTGGATAGCGACGTCCACTGAAAGGAGGAGTATGAGGGAGCACCCACCAGATGGACCCGAAGCAGGGACCAGTCCGCCGGAGCCGCCGTCAAGCGACGCCGCGTTGATGCGCAAGGCCAAGAACGACCCGGACGCATTCGCGGAGATCTACCGTCGCCACGCGGGTGACTTACACGAGTGGCTGACCCGGCGTTCGCCCCAGTTCGCCGCGGATCTCACCGCTGAGGCCTTCGCCCAGGCGTGGGTGAGCCGCCGCCGCTTCCGTGACGACCGAGACGGCTCGGCTTTGCCGTGGCTGCTGGGGATCGCACGGAATCTTCTGCGCGACTCCGAGCGTCATGCGCGTGCGGAGACCAGCGCCCGGCAGAAACTGGGGCTGCCGCTTGAGTTAGTTGAAGATGCCGGATTGGCGTCCATCGATCAGGCCCTGTCTCCGGATGGGATGCTCGACGGCGCACTCGCCGATCTTCCCCGGCACGAACGGGAAGCCGTTGAACTGCGCGTCTTGGAAGAGCTTCCCTACGATGAGGTCGCAAGACGATTGACCATCCGGCCGGCGGCCGCACGCCTGCGGGTGTCGCGCGGGCTGCGCCGGATGAGTGTGGCATTGCAGACAAAGGAGGGGCTATGACTCGACTCCCCGAGAGTCTCCGAGACTTCGAGATGGAACTGACCGCGGCCGCGACACGTGACGTGAAGCGATCGGCGCGCCGCAGGCGGACCCTGTGGCGGGCGGGCGCTGTGGCCGCCACCGGTGTTGTGGTGTTCACGGTCCTCAGCGTGGTGAATGTCTTCGGGGCCGGCGGCCCCTCGATCGTAGGCAAGGCGCTCGCCGCTCTGGCCGGCAAGGCGGAGGCCATCGTGCATGTGGTAATGGTCGGGACTCAGGACAACGGTGACGGGACGACAATGGAGTGGCGTTGGGAATCGTGGGAGACCGCTTCGGAGCCGAACGCCCTGCGGTCCATCCAGACGGCGCCCGACGGGACGGTCGTCGAATCCGTCTTACTGGACGACCGTATCCAGCTCTACAGCGCGGCTGAAGGCGTCATCTATGACGTCCCGAACACGGCCGGTACGTGGGACAAGAGGGTGTTCGAAGACTTCCGGCGTGCGGCGACGCACTTCCTGGAGTCCGGGAGAGCCCACGTGACGGGGGAGGTCGTCATCAACGGACGCAAGGCCACTGAGATCGCCTCCGACGACGGTCGTGAGGTCTACGTGGTCGACGCGGCGACGAGCACGCCCCTAGAATGGCGCACCACCGGTGATAGCGGCGGCACCCTCGTACGGTTCCCGATCTTCGAGGAGATGCCTGCTACGCAGCAGAATATGCGCGTGTTCGATCTGACCGTCCTCTACCCGGATATCCCGGTCGACCACGACCTCGATCACTATGAGGAGTTCCAGAAGAACGGCCGGCCGAACGACTGATCTGCCACGATGACGACAACGCAGTGGAATACCGGGTCCCGATGAAGGCCACCTTCGTCCTGGTAGACTGAACCCGCGCCTCCCTCTCAGAAGGACCATGCGGTCTCTGTCTGAGCAGGCTTCGTTTGAACCGGCTCATCCCCTCGCACGGAGTTCTGCTCGTGGGAGGGGATGAGCGTCACTGAGCGAGAATAGGATGGATACAGCCACGACTATCAAAAGGGGCATCGGCTTCGAAGAAGCCCTTCAGCTCACGTTCGCGAACATCATCCCCGCGGGCAGAGAGACTGTACCGCTGGTGGAACTGACCGACCGGGTGCTCGCCGGCGACGTGGTCTCGAAGGTCGACAGCCCTTCGGTGGATGCATCGCTCAAGGACGGCTACGCGCTACGGTCAGAGGATGTGAAGGACGCCGATGAGACGAACAAGGTGGTTCTCACGCTTGTCGGTAGCGTCATGGCCGGAGGATCAACGGGTCCAGCCGTCCGTGCCGGCCAGGCCGTCCGGATCACTACGGGAGCCCGGTTGCCGGTAGGAGCAGACGCCGTCCTGGCCGAGGAGTACTGTGAGGTGTCCGGCGGCAGACTGCTCTGTCACAACACCGCGGAGCCGGGCCGGAACGTGCTTTGGCAGAGCACTGACATACGCGCGGGGCAGATCGTCGCCAGAGCATTCGATCTGGTCACGCCCCCTCTCGTGGGCCTCCTGGCTACTGCCGGTATCCATCAGGCGGAGGTCTTCAGGAATCCCATAGTGTGCGTCATGGCTACCGGAGACGAGGTGGTAGCGCCGGGCAAGCCGCTCCCCAAGGGGTCGCTCTACGCCAGCAATATCACCGAGATCTGCGCCTGGCTCTCTCGCCATCGAATCCCTCACAAGGTCTGCTTCGCCCGAGACACCGAGGCCGACGTCGGGGCGGCCATCGAGGAGCACATCGACCAGGTGGATGCCTTCGTATCGAGCGGTGGAATCTGGGGTAGCGAGCGGGATCTGATGTTGCAGGTCTTGGAATCGCGGGCATGGAGGGGCGTCTATCACCGTGTCCGCATTGGGCCCGGCAAAGCCATCGCTTTTGGCCTACTCAAAGGGAAACCCTTCTTCTGCCTACCCGGCGGACCGCCCTCGAACGAGATGGCCTTCCTCCAGATAGCCCTCCCTGGCCTGCTCAGATTGCAGGGCCACAAGGAACCGACATTCCCCCTTGTGACCGCACGCCTGACAGCGTCCGTCCGGGGCGTGAGCCACTGGACCCAGTTCATCCACGCCTTACTGGAAAAGGCACAGGGCCAGCTGACGGTGACGCCCCTCAAGCAGAAAAGCCGCCTTCAGAGTATGGCCGGCAAAAACGCCCTCATCCGCATCCCGGAAGGGTGCGAACACCTTCGCGAGGGCGAAATGGTCGAGGTGCAACTGCTGGACAGCCAGGTGCTCCATACGCCCTGGGGTTCCGGCTGAGAAAGGACGATCAAAGGAGAGCATCAGGGATGAGAGCAGCGTTCATCGTGGCGCCCCGCGTGTGGGAGATACGCGAAATCCCCACCCCGCAGATCACCGATACCGAAATGCTTGTGAAGGTCGAAGCGTGCGGAGTCTGCTCCAGCGACATGACCGCCTACAAGGACTCGTACAGCGAGGAGATGAAGAAGGGCAATCCCTTCCCGCGGCGCGCCGGGCACGAGCCGGCCGGAACGGTGGTGGAAGTCGGGAAGCTGGTCAAAGGCTTCAAAGCGGGCGACCGCATCACCGGCTACTTCGCCGACGACGCCTATTGCGAGTACGTGGCGGTCGATCCCACCCATTTCGCCACCCACCGCGGACATCCATACGTCATCGAGAGGATCCCGGACGGCATCCCCTTCGAATATGCGTTGGGCGAACCCTTGATGAGTTGCATGTCCATCGCGCGCACCACGACGCCCGAACTCGGGGACTACGTCTTCCAGATAGGTGCTGGCTTCATGGGCCTGGGGATCATCGCCGGGGTCTCCTCACCCAAGCTGCGCGAATACATCGTCGCCGACCTTGACGACAGCCGGCTCGCGCTGGCCGAAGCGCTCGGCGCCACCATCACCCTCAATCCCTCCAAGGTCGACGTGGTCGAGGAGGTCATGAGGATCACCAAGGGCCGGGGTGTGGATGTGGCCATCGAGGTGGTCGGCCACCCCATAGGCATCAAGATGACCGGCGACGTCATCAAGACCAACCGGGCCAAGGTCATCCTCGTGGGGTGGCATCAGGCGCCCGACACCTATGAGCTGTTCAACTGGATCAAGTGCCCCATCATCTACAGCCCCCAGGGGATCGGCATGTCCACCGACTACCAGAGCGAGCTGGAGCGGGCCATGTGGGCCCTCGACAAAGGCATCTACCCCATGGACAGGCTGGTCACCCACAAGTACAGGCTGGAGGACATCGGCCAGGCCTTCGAGGACAACCTGGGAATGAAGCCCGGCTACATCAAGGGCGTGGTCATGCCGTTCATGGGCTAGAAGACCGCGCCGGGACGCCTTAGCCCCTCATTCCACCGATCTTCGTCTCGATGCTCGCGCACCGTGCCAACTCCTCTATTTCATGGAGCTTCGTCGGTATGCGCTGGTCCAAGAAGATCCGCTGATCGTCCGATGCCGTCTGGTAGGCCCTCTTGATCATGGACGGCAGCTCGTCGATGTGCTCCAACAATCGTTTGATAACCATGTTCTCCATCAAGTCTCTCCCGTTGCATGCTGTCGTGGAATCACCGTACGGATGATCGTATCTCTTCCTGTGGATCAGCATCCGGTTGCCGGCGGCTTCACGGCTAGAACAACCCGAACAGCATCCCGATGAAGAGAACGTAGAGGAGCACCAGCGGTGCCGCCTCCCAGCGCGTGATCTCCCGATCCTGAGCCATGAAGAAGTAGAGGACCGTGGCCACCGCCACAAATGGAAGTCCGATCATCCGGACGGCGTTGGTGACGGGTAACGGCGAGATGAGAGCCGGGATACCGACCACCGCCAAGGCGTTGAAGATGTTCGAGCCGAGAACATTGGCCATAGCGACCTCCAGCTTCCCGCGGCGGGCGGCCATCACGCTGACGACCAGCTCGGGGAGAGAGGTGCCCAAGGCCACTGCCGATATCGCTATCAGATCGGCACCGATGCCCAAGAGGGCCGAGAGCTCGACGACCGACGTAATCGTGTACTCAGCGGCGAAGTAGAGGATGACGGCGCCGCCGACGAGTTTCAGCAGCACCACCCGACGCAGGCGTTCGCGTTCAGGCTTGAGCTCCTCTTCGACGACTGCCTCCACCTTGGCCTGGGTGACCGGGCTGGGCTGAGACATCCGCAACCCATAGAATCCGTAGACAGCCGCTCCTATGAACAAGATCGCTCCGTCGCCGCGGCTGATCGTCCCGTCCATTGCCGTGAGAGCCAGAAGCGCGGTGGAACTCGCGAGTATGGGTAGGTCGATCTTCACGATCTCCCGGCCCACCAACAGATGCCCGCCCACTATGGCCCCAAGAGCCAGCACCAAGCAGATATTGGTGATATTGGATCCCACCGCGTTGCCGACGACGATCTCGGGAGAGCCCCGGACGACTGCAAAGATCGAGCTGATCAACTCGGGCAACGAGGTGCCCATGGACACGATCGTGAGGCCGACCACATAAGGTGGCACGCCCAGGTAGACGCCGAGTTCCTCCGCTCCCTCGGTGAACCAATCGGCCGACTTGACGAGGGCGGCCAGGGAGACCACGAGAACGACCACCCAGACGACCAACATCCAGTTCATACTGCTCCCAGAGGATCGCGGGATGACGGTGCAGAGGCAGGCATCTACTGCCTTTTCAGGATCGTGCTTTGGAAATACAGTTCCTCACCATTCTCGCCCACGCCGAATGTGGACGGCAGCGACTGACCGCCTTCCTCAAGCCATATCGTGCCGTCGGCGAAAGCCGCGTCGCCCACTTCGTATGTGCCTATGTAGTACTCATGGTCCAGCGAAGGGTACATCGTCAACGGATAGTGGACGTCCGAACTGTCATCCGGCACTTCCAGTAGGACCGGCTTGACTTCCCAGCTGCACGTCTCGTCCGGCGACAAGATCAGTGTCGACACGAAGTAGTAGTACTCATTGGTCTTGATGTTGTGGCTGGGCTCTCCGACGGCCTGCCACGTTCCCACGAGCGGGGAAGCCTCGGCGATCGTCGTGGTCGAAGCGGGCGCGGTCACTGTGATGGTCTGGCGGGCCGTGCCACGCAGTCCGCCCTCGTCGTCATAGGCTTTCAGGCTGACGTCATAGGTGCCTGGTTGGTCATAGGTGTGCTCCGTCGTGGGCGTCTGTGCCTGGAGTGTGGCGCCGTCGCCGAAATCCCATTCGTACGCGTAACCGCCGCCGTCGCTGCCGGCCGTGAACTGCACCGCGACACCGGTCTCCACAGGGTTGGGGCTGGCGGATAGCGTCAGCGGTGCCGCCGCGTCGACCGGTATCACCAGTTGGGATATGAGCTGCCTATCCGACCCGGATGCGTCATACAATGAGCACTTGACCGGCGTCACGGGCGGCTCGGTGTAGGTGTGACAGACGGCGCCGGAGAGCGCGCCGGTCTCGTTGGCCTGCCTGGACTCGATAGTCTTGCCGTCGCCGAAATCCACCACGACCACCGTCTGGCCGACATGCGGGAAGATGTCCTTGAAGGCAAACGAAAACTCATATTCCTTGCCCGCGATCGCGTTCTCCAGCTTCGCCGGCCTGCACTGCGCTTGGATCTCACTCACCCTGACGCCGGCCGGGCTGTCGCTGATCTCGCCATCCAGCGCGATGACGACCACCTGGTCGACGCCTTGGGTGAATTCGTGGAGCTCATGACTATCGGACCTGGGGCCGCCCGCGTATGTGCGGTCCCACGCGTGCCCACCCGGAACGCGCGCGCCGTTCAGGTCGCCGACACTTCTTACCCCGGCCAGGTCGGTACTCCAAGCGCCGTTGCGGCTGCCTTCAGGACAGGCCACGCAGAATATGCGAAGCGGCACGTTTGCAGAGTAGCCACTTACCTTGAACAGGTTGAAGGCCATCGTCGCCGGGCTGCCGGACTGATACTGGAAGGTGGCAGCATGTTCGTTCGGTGCGAAGCTCTTCGTTCGTCCGTCAAAATGGAGATCCAAGACGACCTGCCGGGGTGCGTCCACATCTCCGATGACATCCAGCCAGAAATCCGTGTATGCCATCTCCAGCGAGATGAATCCGCTCGACTTTGATTTGAAGAACTCGTTGAAAGAAGTGCTGATGAGATAGCTGTCGCTGTCTGCGGTATGCATCCACAGCTCCTCGAATGTGCTGCCGGTCTTTCTCAGCAGATAGCGCAAGAAGCAGGACATGCTGTACTCGTGTATCTCGTCGAAAGTGTTGTACGGATCCTGCGATAGCACCCCACCGGTGATCTCGCGCTCCCGCTTTTTCTCGGGGAAGGCCGACTCGTAGGCCGCGAGCTCGGCCAGAGCCTCGACCGCCCACATGTTGTCGCTTCTCGACATCTTGCCGACCATCTTGATCTCATTCCATACCGAATCCTGATAGGCGTGGAAGAACTCGTGGGCGAGCACGGTCTCGAAATCGTCCTGGCCACTGTAGGTCGTCGGTAACAAGAGATTGTTGGTGAGCGCGTTGTAGCTGCCTTGGCTGTGGCCGCTGTCCAGGTAGACATCCATAGCGTCAAACATCCCTAGGTAGGAGAAGTCCTCGCGATATCCGGCAGGTATCGTGGCTTCGTAGTCCTCCCGGACTTTTTCGAGCGTGACACCCACCTTCCGTGCCAGGTCGTCCATGCTGACACCATAGTTGAAGGTGTCGTGAGGCTCATAGTAGATCTTGAAATGCTCGTCCGGCGAATAGACAGCCCTACCCCAGTAGAAGATGAAGAAGTCGGTCAGGTGATCCGTGTAGAGGTAGAACGTGCCGTCCATCACACCGCCGGGCAACGTGTCCCACAGCGACGTCTCTTCGTTGAAATAGGCCACCGATGGTTCTCCAGGCGTGTCGGCGGGCAGCGTGTACCCGATGGTGAGCAGGTCGCCGAACTCGTGCATGTCGCCGATCTCTATCGAGAAAGCCACACCGGTCACCGATGCGGGCAGGTTGACCGGCTGAGGGTCGATGATCTGCTCGATCCTGACCGTCTCGTTGCCACTGATAGCTCCGCCCGGAACGGTCACCGAGATAGCGCCCGCGGTGACGGTCTGGGGTTCGGCACCGGCGACAAGGTCTGTCTCAAGGAGCAGGTGCGTCTCTTGCGGTATGACTTCGAGATAGCCCGCATCGATCGTCTGACCCGCCACACTCAGTCGGACATCGCCTGATTGCGCTCCGGCCGGGATGGTGGCCTCGATCAGGTCCTCCGTGACCGACCTCATGACCATCTCGGTATCGCCCAGCATTGCTACCGCCGGCCCCGGACCATCCAGGTTCACACCGCTTATCTGTATGCCGGTGCCGACCGTCCCCGAGGAGGGAGAGAGGCCCCGCACGGCGGGCGCCGGCCGCGGCTCGCCGACAATTTGGTCAGCAGTCGCGACGTCCTCGAAGTCGAACCCCGCCATGATCTCTGCCTTGAAGGGATTGGTGCTGTCAACTGCCGCGGTCGTCTCCGGCTTCGGGTTCGACCTGTCGGGTAAGACGAGTGTCACGATCAAGACGGCCGCGACCGCCAGCAGCACCGCCGACACTATCCCCGCCGTGATCCAGAGAAACCTGCGGCCGGTAGTCCCGGCGGTTACGGCAGGCACATGTTCGGCCTGTTGCAGGAACCGGCCGCAGTAGGGGCAGTAGTTGGTCCCCGGCGGGACGTTCGCGCCACAGTAGCCACAGTACCTGCAGACCATCTAGCTTCGCCCCTTCAGGCTATCCGGCAGGGGGAGCAGGCCCCCGCCGAGGCGCACAGACCGCGATCGTCGAGAGCGGCTACGGTTCCTCCCGCCGCGTCTGGCCGTCCACCCTCGAGGCGATGTATTCCGGCACTGCCTCTTTCGGAATGCCAAGGGCCACGGATAGCTCACCGTAGAGCAATTCCTCAGCCTGCTTCATGAACCTCTCGTCCACCGCCCCGAACCTGCCCTTCTCTTCGCCGATGTGCTCCTTCTTGGCGTAGAGCGACATGGTCAGTTCGATGAGATCGCTGCAATCGTGAGTCACGACGAACGTCTTATAGTGTTCCGTGAGTTCCTGGACTCTCTGGCTGTGGAAAGCCCGCGCCTCGAGCGTGGGTATCGTATCTACAAGCCGTTCCGCTTCACGTTTCGAGATGATGGGCCGCGTGAACACCTTGGTGTTACTGACCGGCGTCGAAATGGTGTAGTCCTGGGACAGAGGCTTCAGAACGTAGTAGAGCTGACTGTCACCCACACCAGGGGGGTCGATCGTCTTGATCTCCACCACATGGCACACACCCGTTTTTCCGTAGATGATCCAGTCTCCAACCTGGTACATCTGGCAAAGCCTCCGATATTCTCTGGTAAGCGCATGACACGCGGAGAGGGACAGATGAGTTGCACCCGCGGCGCACGAAGCGCGCGCAAGCACTCGCGACATGCGATCACTTGTTTCGCGTCACGGGGATTCTTGTGTCGTTCATTATACCAATGCAGGCGGCGGGACGCCCAGTGGGCGCTTCGTGTATGCTGGCCGCTTGGTCCGAGACCCGAGGAGAGCGGCATGCGAAGAGTCTGTTTCTATCTGATAGCGCTGACGATCGTCACCTTGACGATGGTCGGCTGTGGTGATTCCGGCGAGGAGATCTCTGCAACCACCGTGTCACGCGAGACGTCGACCACCCAGGCTGCGGCCAAGACGTCTACCACCCAGGCTGCGGCCGAAGACGAATGGGTCACGGTTGCGACGCTGAGCTCGACTGATGCGCCTTGGCATGACATGGAGGGCCTCCTCATGAGCGACCCCTTCACCGCTGCAGGCGAAGCCCAGCTCGTGCTGGACATGCCGGATGGTGGGGAGCTCGATGGCGTGATCGTTGGCATCATCCCGGCCGACAAGGCCACCAGTCTCTCGGCGCTCCTGGAGGCGGTCCAAGAGGGCATCGTGGTAACCCTGCCGGCAACCCTGCCAACGCGCGCTATCTCGGGCCTTGACGGCACCTACGTTCTGGTCAACTCGGTACCTCAGACCGTAGCATGGTCGGTGGAGCTGCAGACCCGGCCCTAAGCAACAGGGCCGGCTGCAGGCGGCGCATCTCGTCGAGGCTGATTCAACCAACTCACCTGGACCTATCCGAAAGGATTACTCGACATACTCGTTCGGCTGATTGTGCGGCCTCGTCGCCGGGCCATACTCCCCGGCAGATAGGGGCGGACCGTAAGACGGGGCTAGAGTCGAAGCCACCTCCCTGGTTGCCCAACCGCGATCTTCAGGAGGAGTAGATGCGTTCAAATCCATTGCCATCCCAGATCCTCACTCCCAGAGTCCTTGTGGCCTGTGTACTCGCGCTGGTGCTGGTCTTGTCTTTCGCTGTGCCCGGACCCGCCCTCGCCCAGGACAATGGCGTTGAGCCTCCCGTATCCGGGACCATCACCGATGCCGCGACGGGTGAGCCCATCGCCGGTGCCGTTGTGACCCTGCTGCTGGGCCATCCACCAAATCAGCCCGGTCCTCCCAGTGGAGCCGGTCAAATCACGACTGATGAGGACGGCGCCTACGCCTTCACCGAGGTGGCGGGCTATCCAGACCGAGACTACAGCCTGATCGTCGAAGCCGAGGGCTATCTGAATGGTGAGAGCGAGTCCTTCGTCTACGATGGCAGCGCGCCTGCGCAAATAGATGTGGTCCTCCATGCGGAGGCAGGGGACCCGGTCGTGACCGGTGTGGTCGTTGACGCCGACACCTCCGCACCTATCCCGGCAGCTACTGTATGGGTCATGTACGGCTCGGATCACGGCCCAGCGGGCCAGGCGGTGGAAGCAGACGGCACGTTCTCCATCTGGGGGATCGAACCCGACCGGGACTTCACGGTGTGGGCCGAGGCCGAAGCACTGGGCTACGAATCAGCCTCCTCGGAGACCCTGCTCTACGACGGCGAGAACACTATCACGGGGATCGAGATAGCCCTTGGCCAGGCCCCGCTGACCGCCCGCGGCATCGAGTTCGCCGCTGAGTTCATCGGTGACTTCGACTCGGGGCTCACCGATATCGGACACCTCTCTGAAGAAGCCCAGCAGGCCATCAACGCGCTGGCCTTCTACGGGATCACCCTGGGCAAGGCCGACGGGACGTACGAGCCCGCCGCACCGGTGACGCGTGCGCACATGGCGCTCTTCTTGGCCCGGGTCGTCCAGTACGCGGTCGATACCACCGAGCTGGAGGCACCGGCCACGATCACCGATCCCGGCTTCACCGACACCTCGGCCCTGAGCCAGGAGGCGAAAGACGCGATCGCCCTCCTCTACACTCTGGGGATCACGCAGGGTACTACCGCGACTACCTTCTCCCCCTATGCCGATGTGACCCGCCGCGACATGGCTTCGTTCATGGTGCGTCTGCAGAACGTCCTCGAACCCGGCAGTTACGACACGACCGAGACCTTCTTCTCCGACGTGCCCGACACGCTGTCTCGGGCGGCGGACATCAACGCTCTTGCCGCTCAGGGTATCTCGGTTGGATACGGCGACGGCACCTTCGGGCCGGCCGCTTCGGTGACACGCGCCCAGATGGCGCTCTTCATCATGCGCCATATCGATGAGAACGTAGAAGCCGGCCGGCTCCCGGCGCTCGGCGCTGCAAGCGAGAGCTAGAACAGAGCAAGGCAGGAACAGACAGGGGCCTCACCGGCGGGGCTCAACGGAGCTCCGCCGGTGAGGCCCCTGTAGCTCGACACTGCTCCGCTACGAGGTGGGTCCGTCCCAGGACTAGCTTTGCGCTGCGAGGGTACATATCAGCTCAGACTTGCGGCGCAATCTCGCAGGCCACGAACCACCGGCGATCCCCACCGAGGAGAACGAAGTGGACGAACAACAGATCATCCTGCTCCTCATGAACGTCTTCGGCGGCGCGGCAGTCATAGGTAGCTACGTCCTCTGGTTGCGGGGGAGCCCAGGCGGTGCGAACGCTCTTTGGGGCGGGGTCCCGACCAGGATCCGCCCGGTCTATACGGTCTCGATGATCCTCTCCGCGATCGGCTATCTGGCGATCTTCTACTACCTCCACTTCGAGCCCGTGCCCGATGAGGTAACAATCGGCGGAGGGCTTGGCTTCGTGTGGTTCATCCCCATCATCGTCCTGATGCTCTTCCCCTCCGCTTTGTGGATGCCCCTCTCAAGCCTCTACGTGGACAGACCCCGCAAGGGCGCGTGGATAGCCATCAGGGCAGTACTCTTTGTCGTAGGTCTCGCCTCGATAGCGCTCGCCTGGGCGCTCTTCACCCTCAGGCCCAACGACGGAGACACGGCCTATTGGTTCGCTGTGGTGGGAAGCTGCTACTTCGCCTTTCACACGTTCATCTTAGACGCGGTATTGTGGGCGGCCCTCTTCAGGAACCGCTCTTAGTCGCGTGTGTCACGCGGGCACTGTTCTTTGCCGGCCGACGCTGCAGCTGCGAGGAGGGTAGAAGACCGACATGGCAACATACAGCAACGCCGAGGCCTTCATCGAAGTACTGAACGCTCACGGCATCGACAAGATCTTCTTCAACCCAGGTGGGGAGTTCATCGGACTGCAGTCCCGCATCGCCCAGGCCCGGGTCGCCGGCGAAACCGCCCCGCAGCTCGTGCTCTGCCTGGATGAGTCGGTCACCGTCTCGGCCGCCCACGGCGCCTACATGGTCTCGGGCAAGCCGCAGGTGATCCTGGTGCACTCGGAGCTGGGCACCTTGCAGATGGGCGGGAACCTGCAAAACCTGCAGTGGGGCCGCGTCCCGGCGGTGATACTGGCCGCCTACCAGACCGATGGGCTCCGCAGCACCTGGAGACAGGAGCCGTACGACCAGGGGTGGATCGTCCGAGGCAACATGAAGTGGGACCGCCGCATCACCAACGACGAGGGTCTCGGCCCGATCCTGATCGAGGCCTTCCGGGTGGCCTGCACCGAGCCCACCGGGCCGGTCTACCTGTACTTC
>DAIRFC010000027.1:17327-23345 GCA_036795215.1 Actinomycetota bacterium
CGAGGCCTTCCGGGTGGCCTGCACCGAGCCCACCGGGCCGGTCTACCTGTACTTCCCGTTCGACTACTTGGCGCAGTCCACGGACAAACCGGCCGCGTCGCCGATCCCGGCTGAGGTGGCGCCGCTCCCGCCCGCCGTCACCGGGACTCTCGACCAAGCCGCCGACCTGCTCCTCGCGGCCAACAACCCGCTCATCGTGACCGGCACCGCCGGCCGCTATCCTCAGAATGTGGACGCCCTGGTGCGGCTGGCAGAGTCCCTGTGCGCTCCCGTACTCACCGGCCAGGTGTGGATGAACTTCCCCACCGATCATCCGTTGTGCCTGGGCATCGAGCAGATAGGTGGCAGCCGCAAGCCCAACCCCGGCATCGCCGAGGCGGACGTGATACTGGCGATCGACTACGACATGCCCTACGTGGGCGGGGACGGGATGCCGGCTCCCACGGCCAAGATCGTCCACATCGACGTCGACCCCCTGACCAACGGCCGTCTGCTCTGGGAGCGGGGCGCCGATCTCTTCATCGAGGCCGACTCCCGGGAGGCCGTGCCGGCGCTGGAGAGGTTGCTGCGGCAGAGGGTCGATTCCGAGAAACGCCATGATCTGCAGGAACGTTTCCGACTCCTCGAAGCGGCGCACCAGGAGACCCGCCGCGGATGGCGAGCACTCGCCCGCAGCCACGAGAGTCGGGAACCCATCTCCCCCGACTGGTTGTGCTACTGCGTGAACCAGCTCATCGATGATGAGACCGTCCTGGTCCACCACACTCTCAGCCATTGCGCCTCGGCCACCGAGCAGATCGAACGGACCAAGCCCGGCACGCTGCTGGGTTGCCCTGCCGGAGCCATCGGCTGGGCGATGGGCGCGTCTCTAGGCGCCAAGATGGCCGCTCCGGGCAAGACCGTGGTCACCTTGCTGACCGACGGCGGGTTCGTATGGGGTTGCCCGACCTCCACGCTGTGGACCGCGGTGAAGTACGGGGCATCTTTCCTGGCGGTGATCTTCAACAACCAGGGGTACGGCGTGGTCAGGGGCTCACAGAAGCAGATCCTGGGGGTGGACAGCCTCGCGGAGGAGTACACGTTCGAGGCCGGCGTGGAGTTCATGCCCGACTACGCCATGATCGCCCGCGCCTGCGGGGCCTACGGCCTGACCGTGGAAGACCCGGCTGAGGTTCTGCCGGCGCTCGAGGAAGGCCTGGCTCGAGTGCGTGCCGGCCAAGCCGCCGTGCTGGATGTCAGACTGGGACGGTGACCACGCTCCCGCGGGCCCGCGAAACCGTCTATGCGCCGGGCTTCCGGCAGACGATCTGGGCCACGGCCCGTGGGGGATCCTGCAGGACCCCCTCGAACTGGTGGATGATCTGCCAGTCCTGAAACCAGCCGGCCAGCTCGCCGGGCTGAAGCAAGAATTCCGGGCTGTGAGGCTTGCCGTACTTGGGCTGCTCGCTGGTGAAGGTCTCGTAGATGACGATCCCCCCTGTGCGGACCGCCCTGCGCAGAGAGGGTATGAGCGGCCGGTGGAGGTAGCGGAAAACCAGAACGGCCCGGTAGCGTTCCTCAGGGAGCGGATTCGCGCCGGTCTCCAGATCGACCTCCCAGAACTCCGCCGCCAACCCCTGCTCTTCGGCCGATTTCCGCGCCGTTCCCAGCGATTCGGCAGACCGGTCGGCGAGCACGACCGGCAGCCCCAGCCCGGCCAAGAAGAGCCCGTTCTCTCCCGATCCGCAGGCCAGATCCAGGACGGGACCCTCCGAGCCCTCGGCCTCAAACAAGTGGCTGAATCTCACCAAAAGAGGATTGGGCGCCATCGAACACCTCCCACGATCGGCCCCGTACAGACTACGTCCGCCCTGAAGCACGAGTCAACCGGCGCGCTAGAATGGCAGTGTATCTCGTCCGGTGCGGCCAAACACACAAGGGAGAAGCGCCATGGCTGAGAAGAAGCACGAACACCTGATAATGAACGACTTCAACACCGAGAAGGACGACATCGGCACCCTCTTGTACCGGCTTGACGACAAGAAAGTGCCCGGCATCCCCTTCTTCACCGACTCCGCTTGGGTATGGCCGAAGCCCGGAGAGATCGTCATGGAGGCAAAAGCTCACTCGCACGATTTCGATGAGATCGTGACCGTGTTCGGATCGAATCCGGACGACCCGCGCGATCTAGGCGCCGAGGTCGAGTTCTGGCTGGATGACGAGAAGTACACCCTCACCAAGAGCACCATCATCTACGTCCCGAAGGGTCTGACGCACTGCCCAATAATCTTCCGGAATGTGACGCGACCCATCTTCCACTACATCGTAGGGAACGCCACCGAGTACTCCTCGTAGAACGAGGATGCACCGCCAAGACTGAGATGGCGCTGACGAGTTTCCACCGAAAAGGAGCCTTGCCGTGGAGCGCAAAGCATACAACCCGTGGTCGTGGCAGGACCGCTTCGACTTCTCGCAGGCCATCGAGGTCTCTGGTGCACAACGGACAGTCTACTGCGCGGGCCAGATCTCGTGCGACGCGGACGGCGATCTGCTTCATCCCGGTGACATGGAGGCCCAGTTCAACACTGCCCTCGACAACCTGGAGCGCGTGCTCGACCTAGCCGGCGGTCTGAAGTTGGCCGACGTCGTCCGTCTCGACTACTACGTCACCGACGTGCCCGCCTTCCTCGAGGCGGTGCCGAAGGTCGGGATGCGCCTACAGGCGGCCGGCTGCAAACCGGCTTCGACCGTACTCGGCGTGGTGAGTCTGGCTCAGCCGGGTTGCATGATCGGGTTGGAGGCGACGGCATGTGTCTAGCTACGCCGACGATGACACGGGGTCTCACATGAAAAGTGAGGCCAAGAAACAGGTGCGGGCCGCGTACAAAGAGCGTGTCGTACTCGGCGGCATCTATACCATCACCAACACCGTCACCGGCAGAAAGCTCGTTGACGCCACGCAGTCTCTCGTGGCAAGTCGCAACCGGCTCGAATTCGCCCAGACCACCGGTTCGGCGGTCACGCCCAAACTTCAGAAGGACTGGGAAACATACGGCCCCGAGAGCTTCGTGTTCGAGGTACTCGAAGAGCTGGAGAGAGGCGAAGCGCAGACCCCGCAGGAATTTGCGAGAGACCTCAAGCTGCTGAAAGAACTCTGGCTGGAGAAGAGCTACCCCGCGGGACTCTACTGACGCTGCGGAGGAATACCCGCTATAGCCCGGGATCGGGGACCAGCGGTATGTCGACCTCTCGTCTCTCGTAACCGGCGGTCAGCATGATCTCAACCCAGGCTACGGGCTTGCCGATCCGCTTGAAGATCAAGGGGCAGTGCGCCAGACCGGCCGGGATAGAGATCGTGGCAGGAGTAGTGATGACCTGTCTTTCTCCGCCCAGATAGAACCAGATCTCGGCGTCGAAATCCCGGATGTTCCTATAGTCGCCACCGAAGAAGTTCATGATGACCGGGAAGTCGTGGATGTGCGGGGTCGCTTCGTTGACGTGCTCTCTGGTCACCACGGAGTACAAACACTGGCAATCGGCATTCAGTTGCTCCGGCGTGCAGATGAAGCCTTCAAAGACCTTCTTGCCGTCTCTCTCCAGCCGGTCGTACGGATCGATTATCACGTGTTTCGCATACTGTGATGCTTCCACTGTTCGCTTCTCCTTACGCAAGCCTGGGACACGCACGAGCCACCAGGATTCTAGAAGCATTCCGCGCCGACGGCAACGCGGGTCGCACCGGCGGCTGGCCGTGATGGTTTCGGGCAAGTCGCTTTCGGCAATAATGCGTCTGCATGACTCCCAACTCTCATAAGGACGATGACATGGCCAAGAACCTTGAGATCTACAAGTGCGAAGTCTGCGGAAACATCGTTGAGGTCGTTCACGGCAGTTTTGGGGAGCTGGTCTGTTGTGGCCAGCCCATGAAGCTGATGACCGAGAACACGGTAGACGCTGCCAACGAGAAGCACGTGCCGGTGATCGAAAAGACTGAAGATGGCTACGCTATCAAAGTCGGGAGCGTGGCCCACCCGATGGAAGAGAAACACTACATCGAGTGGATCGAGCTCATTGCCGATGGCAAGGCCTACAGGCAGTTCTTGGAGCCCGGCCAGGCGCCGGAGGCGACGTTCAAGATCGATGCGGCCAACGTTACCGCCCGCGAGTACTGCAACCTCCACGGCCTCTGGTCGGCCTGAGCAGCCATTGCTCGTATTTGAAGTCTGGGCCGTCCCTCGGGGCGGCCCCTTTCTTTCCTGCCATCGGACGAGTGGAAACGCAGCGCATGCTGCGATGCGGTACGCTTATCAGGCGTGGTAACAGCAGGTAGACGGCGCCGTCTTGAGCGCCTGGGCCCTTTGAGGGGGCGTGATGAGAGAAGAAGAAGTCGAGTGGGTGCAGGAAGTCTTTGCCAGCGGCAAGGCGCGGATACTGCGCTTGGTGACAGACCACTCAATTCACGACTGCGGTAAGGCTTCGGGGATCAGTGGCGGAGCCTGGTGGAAATTCGAGAACGGAGACCCCATCACGGCCTACCGGGCCGAGGCACTGTACGCGGTGCTGCGCAGACTTCAAAACGGCGAAAGCCTTGACGAAGAAGTTGCTACTGAGGCGGCTGGTGCTCCCGCGGAGGCGGAAGACGAGACGACCAAACGGGCCCGTCACGAAGTAGCCCTGCTAATCGCAGCCGAAAACCTCATGAATCTCAGCCCCGTGGAGTTGGTGAAGGCCGCGCCAACATGGGACTCGGCGATGGTGCGCGAGACGCGCAATGTTGCACGACGCGTTTTACGCCGTCGCATCCTCGATCTCGGCGGCGAGCCGTCGGCGGAGGAGCCACAATGACCGGCGAGACATATGAGAGCCAACGCACTCGTGCGCTCACGCGCCGATCGGCCGATCTTGGGCTCCGCCGTGTCGCCGGAAGGCCGGTGTGGGGCGTCGTCATGGAGAAGGGCGCACAGGGTGGAGCCACCACCGTCATCGCCACCGATGATGGTGCCGCGACCAAGCTCACCAGCACCGGAGAGACCATCCACCTCACCAAGGACGACTGGCCGTACAGCGCTGCCACAAGACTCATCGGGTCCGCCGGGGACTTCTTCTTTGAGTGCTCGCCCGCCTGGGCCTATCCTCTCCCCGGCAACAGTATGGTCAGGTTCTATCTCCTCACCTTCGATGGGGTCATGACCGCCGAGGCTGCCGAGGGAGAATTGATGTCGGGAGGACATCCACTGTCCGACCTCTACTACGCCGGCGACGATGTGTTCTTCCTGCTCGAGTTCGTGAACAAGAACCCCGACTGGAGATCGCACAAGCCGGAGATCGGGTTGGTCGAAGTGCTCGACGAGGCACTGCCCGGGGACCAAGAGGAGATAGAAGTGCCGGGCGACGAAGCTCCACCTTCGGAGACCCTGCCTCCCGAAGGCGCCGGGAGCGACCTCCTGGTGCGGGCGGCGGCCAGCAACGATGTTGATGAAGTAGCCAAGCTGCTTGCCCATGGTTACGATTTCGGCCCCAATGCCAAGGGGATCACGCCGCTGATGGCGGCCGCCCATGCCGGTTCACTGGAACCCCTGCGTCTTCTGCTCGCGTCGGGAGCTCCGGTGGACATTCCGGACAGCCACGGATACACGGCGCTGATGCTTGCCTGCAATGCAGGCCACGACGTCTGTGTGCGCTTGCTGCTTGGCGCAGGCGCCGACATCCAGGCGCGCGACACCGAGGGCTTCACATCGCTCATGTTCGCAGCCAGAAAAGGCCATGAAAGCATAGTGCGTATCCTCATGGAGCGCGGAGCCGACCCAGCCGCGACTACCGAGCGAGGGTTGTCCGCGATCACCCTGGCGGAACAGAAGGGACACGCTCAGACGCTGTCGATCCTTCGCGACACGTAGTGATCGGGCCACGCCAAGGAGGAACGGGCATGTACAAGAAGATGGTTGTCCTGCTGGACGGCTCGGAACTGGCCGAGGTGGTCTTCGACTACGCTCAGGAACTCGCCGGCCGCATGGGTGTCTGCGTAGAGTTGTTGCACGT
>DAIRFC010000027.1:23445-25942 GCA_036795215.1 Actinomycetota bacterium
CGCGTCATGGTGGTGCCACTGAGCGGTTCGCCGCAGTCGGCGGTGGCACTCCCTCACGCCGTGGAGATCCTCGCCCAGAGAGGCGCCGAGACCGACCTGGTGTTGCTACATCTCATGGACGTGTTCTATAGCGTAGCGCAGCGTGATGCGCTGGACCGTTTCGAGGCGCAGCGGGCCGAGATGAAGAAATACCTGGAAGGCCTCGCCCAGCCGATCAGGGAGTCCGGCCTCGTGGTGCACACCGAAGTGCTTGTAGGCGATCCCGCCCGGAGCATCATCGAATACCTCAAGGGTCACCCGACCCAACTGCTGGTCATGGCCGCCCGCGGCAGGACCCGTCTCGATAGGATGGTCTTCGGCAGCCTTGCCGAGAGCGTACTGCACATGGTGAAGGTGACGCCCTTGCTCCTCGTCAGCGGTGAGGAATAGGGCAGCTACAGGGGGCGGTGCCGCGGCGCTTCGCGGCAGCTCAACCAATCAGGGACGGGTAGGAAGCATCTGCTCCGTACGATCCTTGCCGCTCGTGCCGTAGACAACGATCATGCGGTCGGTTATCCACTCCACCGGGGCACGATCGTCGGTCCAGTAGTCGTCGAGAGGCGGTACGGCCGTCCACTGCGCGGTGAGAAGCTCGGTGAGCGGCAGGATCTCGGCGGGCGCCGCGGCAGCCCTCTGCGCAAGCACCGAAAGGTCCTGCCCCTGAGAGAACCCCAGCACCAGTTGGTTGAACCGCAGGGCCGGCCACTTCATCACCAGCGGGAACTGTGTCGCCAGAGTGCCGGCTATACCATGAGGAAGACGGTCGTCACCCGGCACGGTTGAGATGTTGAGAGCCACGATGCCGCCGGGCTTCAACCGCTCCCGGCACAGGGCGAAGAAATCGGCCGTTGCAAGATAGAAGGGCACGTAGGGCTGCCGGTAGGCGTCGATGAATATGAGGTCGTACTTCTCCTCCGCCGCTCGTAAGAAAGGCCGGGCATCCGCGGTTATCACGTTGAGCCTGGGATTGTCACCCAGACCGAAGTACCGTGCTGCCACCTCGTTCACGGCGGGGTCGATCTCGACGCCGTCGATGGATACCTCCGGGTAGTAGAGACCGAAGGCCCGGGCAGTCGTCCCCCCCGCGTTCCCGAGTATCGCGACCCGTTCCACAGGCCGGTCGAGAAGAGGAGGTACGGTGAGGAACATGTCCCACTCTCCCCCGGTGAGCACCTCGTCGGGCCTCCAGATCGAGTGCACGGCGTACCCTTCGTTCAGAAAGAGCCGGCGCGCCGTATCCGCACGCTCGACCACCTGGATGAACTGATACCGCGATTCTTCCTCATAGATAAGGTCGTTGGTCGCCTTCACCGCCCCCGGAGGGATGGCGAGAAGACCCCCCAGCACCACCGCCACCCACAACCAGCGCAACCCCAGAAGAAGAGCGGCCCCCGCGGCGATGAGGACCGCCGCCCCTATGAGTGTCCTCTGCGTGCCGAAGAGAGGGATCGTCACCAACGGGGGAAGGAATGTCCCCAACAGGCTACCGGCCGTGGACAGCGCAAAGATACGGCCGGCTGTAGACCCCGCCCGGTCCATGTCCTGGATACCGATGCGGATGGCAAAGGGCGTGACCATGCCCAGCAACAGCACGGAGGGCACGAAGAGCACGACACACGCCGCGAACGAACCCACTACGGCGCCGGTCGACACCGAATCGATGCCGTTCACGGTGATGTTCAGGAACGGCCGGGCCACGAAGGGGATGATGGCGGTCAGCACGGCCGCCGCCAACACCACGCCGCCCAGCAGCCGCGGGCTGGGCCGTCGATCGGCCAGCTTGCCACCGATGTAGTAGCCGAGAGAGAGGGCCACCAAGATCAATCCGATGATGTTCGCCCAGATCATGGTGGACGAACCAAAATACGGCGCGATGAGCCGGGAGGCGCACATCTCGGTGGCCATCGAACCGATCCCGGCCAGGAAGACCAGCCCGCTCAGGGCTCCTCGCGGCAGTGGGACCGACCGGCTCGTCACCTCGGGGAGTGGCGTCTCTACTGTGGTCGACGGGGCGCTCACCCGGTCTTCACCGCGCCGCCTTCACGCGGCGAGCGCATGCGCCGAGAGAACGGCGAGAATAAGGGGTTCTTTGTTTGCAGCCAGACTCGACACGTGAATGCATTCGCGCAGGATACCATGCACCGCCGGGCGCACATCAGGCAGGCGCGCGACGCGCTCCGACGACTATGAGAGTAGCCCCGAGCGCCAACAACACCACGCCCACCACCGTCAACCCGGCGATAAGGGGCTTGACGATCCCGAAACGCGCCCCGAGCCTCACATCGGCGACGACCGGCGCGCTTGCGTCACCATTCATGATGACCACCGCCCAATCGCCCTCACGGAGGTCCCATTCCAGGGTCTGACTCCCGGTCCCCGCGACCTGGGCCACCCAGAAGCTCTGGTCCTCCGGAGGAGCAGGGATCGCCGTCCCGTCAACGTGGTCGTACTCGATCGC
>DAIRFC010000028.1:0-25856 GCA_036795215.1 Actinomycetota bacterium
CGACCCCTTTTGGGCGCCTTGGTGACAGCAAGGGCGGCAGCCTCCCGGTGACCGAATCCCGCTCCCAGCGGATTTTGTTCACTGACAGCCTACATTCTGCTTGAGGCCCCGGCGACCGTCGGGTAGAATCGAACAACAGAGGGAAGTCCGCTACGTAAGTCTTTCGAGGGATACGCGGAGGGAGACCCGTTATCTTGTCAACTCCGGCCAAGTTCTGCCACCTGCACGTCCACACTCACTACTCGGCTCTCGATGGCGCCTGCAAGGTGAACGAGCTGGTCGCGCGGGCTGTGGAATTGGGCATGCCCGCCATCGCCATCACCGACCACGGGGTGCTCTCCGGCATCATCCAGTTCTATCAGGAATGCCGCAAGGCCGGCATCAAGCCCATCATCGGGCTCGAGGCCTACGTGGTCGAAGACCGCTTCCGCAAAGAAGGGCAGAACGAAGACCGCTGGCATCTCACCCTGCTGGCTCGCGACAACACCGGCTATCGCAACCTGCTCAAGCTGGGCAGCCTTGCCTTTCTCGAGGGGTACTACTACAAACCCCGGGTGGACTACGCGATCCTCAAGGAACATGCCGAAGGCATCATCTGTCTCTCGGGATGCGCAAGCGGCCGCCTTTCCCGTGCGCTCAAAGAGGGGCAGATAGCGGCCGCCGAGGCGGAGGTCGAGCGTCTCAACGGCATCTTCGGCAGGGAGAACGTCTATCTGGAGATGCAGGAGACCGGGCTGCAAGATCTCGTCGATATCAACCCCCGCCTGGTCGAGTTGGCGCAGCGCACCGGGATGAAGTTGGTGGCCACCAACGACGTCCACTACCTGCGCGAGAGCGATGCCGATTCACACGACGTGCTGCTCTGCATCCAGACCGGTTCGCGTCTCTCCGAAGAGAAGCGCATGCGCCTGGACTCGCGCGAGTTCTACCTCAAGAGCGAGGAAGAGATGCGGACGGTCTTCAGAGACCATCCCGAGGCGTTGGCCGCCACTCTTGAGATCGCCGAGCGCTGCAACGTCGAGATCGAGCTGGAGGCCATGCTCCTGCCGCGCTTCCCTGTGCCCGAAGGATACGACGAGTCGTCGTACCTGCGCGAGCAGTGTGAGATAGGGCTGGCGCGTCGCTACGGCGACGCCGTGACGCCTCAGATCCGCGAGCGCCTGGAGAGCGAGCTGGCCGTGGTGGAGAAGATGGGCTTCCCGCCCTACTTCCTCATCGTGTGGGACTTTGTCAGCTACGCCAAGAATGCCGGCATCCCCGTGGGGCCGGGGCGCGGATCGGCCGCCGGCTCCCTGGTGGCATATCTCCTGGGCATCACCGACCTCGACCCGATCAAGTACGAGCTGCTGTTCGAGCGCTTCTTGAACCCCGACCGCATCAGCATGCCCGACATCGACATCGATTTCTCGGTGAACGGGCGGGAGAAGGTCATCGAATACGTGGCCGACAAATACGGGCGCGACAGGGTTGCGCAGATCGCCACTTTCGGCACCATCAAGGCCCGGCAGGCCATCCGCGACGCCGCCCGGGTCATGGACGTGCCCTACAGCGAGTCCGACCGCATCGCCAAGCTGGTGCCCGAGGTGCTGAACATCACCCTGGAAGCGTGCCTCGCCGATCCCAAGTGTGAGCTTCGCCAGGCCTACGACACCAACGAGCAGGTCCGCGAGGTGGTCGACATGGCCCGGCCGCTCGAGGGGCTCATCCGCCAGGATTCCATCCATGCCGCGGGCGTGGTCATCGCGAAGGGGCCGCTCACCGATCATCTGCCGCTCATGCAGAAGGGCGACGCCGAGGTGGTCACCCAGGTATCGATGACCGACGTCGAGAAGCTGGGCCTCCTCAAGATGGACTTCCTCGGTCTCCGCAACCTGGACGTCATCGACGGGGCCGTCCGCATCATCCGGGCGGAGGGGCAGCCCGACTTCTCCATCGAGACCATCCCGCTCGACGACGTGGCGACGTATCAGATGCTGGCCAAGGGTGACTCAGAAGGTGTGTTCCAGTTCGAGTCGAGCGGCATGCGCGAGGCGCTGCGCGAGATCCAGCCCAGCCGCTTCGACGATCTCATCGCGCTGGTGGCGCTCTACCGGCCGGGCCCCATGGAGTTCATCCCCGAGTACGCGCGCAATAAGCGCGATCCCAGCAAGATCAAGTATGCCGACGAACGGTTGGAGCCCATCCTCAGTCCCACGTACGGCGTGGCCATCTATCAAGAGCAGTTGATGGAGATCTCCAAGCGCATCGGCGGTTTCACACCCGCTCAGGCCGACGATCTTCGGAAAGCCATCGGCAAGAAGATCAAAGCCAAGATGGAGCAACTCGAGCCCAAGTTCCGCGAGGGCGCGGCGGCCGCCGGTACGGCTCCCAAAGCCATCGACCATCTCTGGTCGCTCATGGAGAAGGCGGGCGACTATTCCTTCAACAAGTCACACGCCGCCTGCTACGCGCTCATCTCCTACCGCACGGCCTATCTCAAGGCCACGTACCCCGTGCAGTACATGGCGGCGCTCATCTCCAGCGTCATGGACACCAAGGATAAGGTGCCCTTCTACGTCACGGTGGCCAACGAGATGGGCATCGAAGTGCTCCCGCCCGACATCAACGAGTCGGTGCTGGACTTCCGGGGCATCGAAGGGCGCATCCGCTTCGGCCTCAACGCCGTGAAGAACGTGGGCGAGACGGCCATCCGCAATATCCTCGAGGCCCGGCTGCAGGACGGGCCCTTTCACGACCTCTTCGACTTCTGCGAGCGGGTCGACATGAGTATCGTGAACGGGAGGGCCATCGAGAGCCTCATCAAGTCGGGGGCCATGGATTCCATAGGTCCCTCCCGCCGTGGGATGCTCTTCGTCATGCCGCAGGCCATGGCGCACGGCAAGAAGACCCGTTCCGACGCCGACCGTGGGCAGGGGTCCATCTTCGACCTCCTCGTGGAGTCGGAGGCCCAGCCGGCGAAGAACGGCGGGAGCGGCGACCGGCCCAACGGCAGGCGGAAGAACGGCCATCCGCCGGTCGAGATACCGCGCGATGATTTCAGCAAGGAAGAGCTGCTCGCTCTCGAGAAAGAGACGTTGGGCCTCTACGTGAGTTCCCACCCGCTCAAAGACATCAGGCAGCAGGTGCGGCGCGAGGCCGGCCACCTCATCTCACAGCTGGGCGAACTGCCGGACGGCGCCATCACCACCATCGTGGGCATGGTGAGCGCGGTCAAGAGGATCACCACCAAGAAGACCAATGAGCTCATGGCCTTCGTCACGATCGAAGGCTTGGAGGGTTCGGTGGAGATGTTGTGCTTCCCGAGCATCTTCCAGGACAGCAAGGAGTTTCTGGTGGAAGACAAGGTGGTCAAGATCAAGGGCCGGGTAGACCACAAAGACGAGGCCGAGACAAAGTTCATACCTTTGGCCATCGAGCCCTTCGTCCCCAGAACCGGGCTCGAGCCTGTGTCGCTCTCGGTCGACGGCGACCGCTTCCCCGCCGGCGTGATAGAGAACCTCAAGAGCATCCTGATGAGGTTCCCGGGCCAGTGTTCGGTCCACATGTACGTGCGCACAGGTGGTGGAGCGCGGTGTCTGCGGCTCGGCGACGGTTTCCGGGTCGATCCGCAAACCAGCCTGTTCGCGGAGCTCAAAGCGCTGCTGGGTGAGGGCTGTGTCTGCCAGGGCGCGGTGGCGCAGAGGAGCGCCGCCTCGTCCAACGGCGCGGCCAGATAGGGATCGTGGGGATGTTGCCGACTCGGGAGCCGCGGCCGTGAAGTCCAAGCCTCTTGCCCGGCCGTCTGTGGCCTCAGAGGTAGAGGCTCTCCGTCCTTCGGAATCGACGAGCCGCGAGGTGGCGGACGTTGTCGCCGGGTTGCTGGCCGACGTCCGAGCGCGCGGTGACGCCGCTCTGGTGGAGGCCACCATCCGCTTCGACTGGCCCGGAGCCGCCGTCGAGACTATCCCGGTCTCTCAGTCAGACCTCGAGACCGCCTACGCGGAGGTCGACCCCGCCATAGTCGCGGCGCTGCAGACCTCACGCGACAACTGCACCTTCTTTCACCGGCATGAGCTGACGCCCGACTGGGAAGAGACGGGACCGCAGGGCCAGCGTCTGGGCATCCGCCACTTGCCCGTGGAGCGGGCCGGCCTGTACGTGCCGGGTGGGCTCGGCGCCTATGCCTCAACAGTCATCATGAACGCGGTCCCCGCGCAGGTTGCGGGAGTGGGCGAGCTCATCATCTGCACGCCTCCCGGCCGCGATGGCAAAGTGAACTCTTCGGTCTTGGCCGCCGCGCGGTTGGTGGGCGTCGACAAGGTGTTCCGCGCCGGAGGGGCCCAGGCCATCGCGGCCATGGCCTACGGCACAGAGACCGTGCCCCGGGTGGACGTCATCGGCGGCCCCGGCAACGCGTACGTCATGGAGGCGAAGCGCCAGGTCTACGGGACTGTGGGTATCGACAGCCTGGCCGGCCCCAGCGAGGTGCTGGTGGTTGCCGACCGGACGGCACGGCCCGAGTGGATCGCCGCCGACCTGCTTGCCCAGGAGGAGCACGGCATGGGTGCGGCGGGTGTGCTGATGGCCGATTCCGCGGCGCTGTGCGAGGCGGTGCAGGAGGCGTTGGGCAGATTACGCGGCGCCGGTCACGGCGTTGGGCGCAATGCGGCCGCTGACTCGGAGGCGGATCCCCATTTGGCCGCGTTCTATCCGGCGCCGGGCGAGGACTTCCTCGATGTGGCAGAGGCACTCGTCAATACCTACGCGCCGGAGCACCTCGAGATCCAGACCGCCGACCCGCGGGGCTTTCTCTCCCGGGTGCGTTCCGCGGGGGCGGTGTTCGTGGGCCATCTCGCTCCTACCGCTTTTGGTGACTACGTCGCGGGCAGCAATCACGTGCTCCCGACGGAGGGTTCGGCTCGGTTCGCGTCCGGTCTGTCGGTGAACACCTTCATGAAGCGATCATCGTATGTGGAGATGACCCCTGAGGCCGTGCGGCTACTGACGCCTCATCTGGCCAAGATCGCGGACAGCGAAGGCTTTGCCTTTCACCGCATCTCGGCGGAGTCGCGGTCGGGTGAAGGCTCGGCCTAGCCGGCTTCGGCTTCTGATTCCGCGGTCTGGGCCGCCTGCGCATCGATGATCTGGACGAACTTGGCCACGAGGCCGGGATCGAACCGCGTCCCCGCGGATCTCAGGAGTTCCTCCCGGGCTTGGCTTGGCGTCAGGCTCTTGCGGTAGGGTCTGTCGAGCGTCATGGCCGAGTAGGCGTCGGCGATGGCCAAGATACGGGCCAGCACGGGTATGTCGTCTCCCGAGATCTCTCCCGGATAGCCGCTCCCGTCGTGATTCTCATGGTGTGCCTGCACGGCCTCGGCTACTTCGGCGAGACGGGGTAGGTCTCTGATCACCGCGGCGCTCAACTCGGCATGGCGGCGGACCATGTCCTCTTCTCCCTCGTCCAGTGGGCCTGGTTTGCGGAGCAGGTCGCCCGCGACTCCGATCTTGCCGACATCGTGCAGCATGGCCGCCACATGGAGCGTGCTCAACGACTCGTCCGAAAGCCCTACGGCCTCGCCCAACGACAGCGCATAGAGAGCCACGTGCTCTGAATGACGGCGGGTGTAGTGATCGCGCGCGCCGACCACGTTCAGCAGCCGTCCGGCGACGCCGAGGATACCCGCTGCGTCGACCGGCGGTGAGTCGGGCCTGTCGGCTGGAGCACTGGTGACGGTGCCGCCGCCCCGTTGTTTGGAGGCATAAAGGTTCGCGTCGGCGATCTCGATCAGTTGCCCCAGGGATTGGGCATCGCCCGGATACGTTGCCGCTCCCAGGCTCAGACTGATGGGGAGGGGCCGGCCGTCGGGCACCGTGTAGGGCTTGGAGAGCTGGGATGTCTGGAGTCGTTCGCAGAGCTGCAGGGCGCCCTCGGCGCCCGTGTTGGGCAACACGATGAGCAACTCATCGCCGCCCACCCTGCCGGCGAGATCGGCATGCCTGAGCACCGATCTGACCGCGTCGCTAACGTGTCTCAGGACCGCGTCCCCGGCGGGGTGGCCGTACGTGTCGTTCAGCGCTTTGAAGTCATCGAGATCTATCATGATGAGCGACAGCTCCGCGCCGCTCTGCTGGGCGCGCAGAGCCTCGCCCGCCAGGCGGCGGTGTATTCCGCGGTGGTTGTAAAGGCCGGTCAACGCGTCCCTCTCGGCAAGATGCACTGCTTCTTCGTATCGCTTGGCGTTGTCGATGGACGTTGCCACGTGGGTGGCGATGACCGGCAGGAGGTCGGCCTCCGGCCCGCCTTCAGCGGGCCTCACGAGCCACATGGTGCCAAGAGTCTCGCCTCGGATCTCGAGAGGCACCGCTCTGAGGACGTTCCGAGCTACGCTCACGGCATTCAGCGAAGGAGCCCCTGGGTGGTAGCGGTCCACGTGGCCTTTGGTGGCGACCACCGCCTCCTGGCCGTCATCATCCCTCACGGTCAGCCAGCCCCCCGGATAACCGGCAAAGGAGCAGGCCAACTCGAGCCCTGCCCCGGCCACTTCGCGCAGATCGCGCAGAGTGTTGATGTGAGTCGACTGTTCATTGAGTATCTCGAGCCGCCGGTTCAGACTCTCGAGGTCATCAACCCGTGCTTCCAATTCGGCGGATGTTGTAGTCAGGCCCATGCTCAGCCGGCGGTTCTGGGTCAAGACGGTGTACTGACGCACCAAGAGCAGCATGGCGGTTATGAAGCCCATGACGAAGGGTCCCCAGGTACGACTGCCCCATTGCCATCCGCTGTTGCGGAATTCGAGCATGAAGACGGCTAGGAGCACCACGAGCGCTGTGTAGGGGATGATGACTCTCCACCGGCCCGGCGTTTCATCGCGGCGCGGGGGCGGGTCTGCCGCCGGAAGAAATTCTTCCACGGTAGCGACCGAGGGCCGTCCGGCGGCGTGTATACCCATGAGGGCGGCGATGCCGGCGATGGCGAACGCCAACAGCCACACCGTATCCATCCAGCTCCCCGGCCCGTAGTCTCCGCCCCGCTCGACCACGATGAAGTACCCCGAGTCGGCCACCGACTGGCAGAGGATCGCCAGAGAGATGACCAAAAGGTAGCTGCGGGGCCATTTCGAGCTGCGATGGGAGGAAGCCAGCAAGAAGAAGGCGATGGCTAGAAGTATCAGCAGATCCCCGACAGGATAAGCCAGATTGACCCAGAAGCCCGGGCCGCCCTCCACCTCTCTCAGCATGGGACCGAGGATGAAGGGCCAGAGCAACCCTGCCACCCCGATAGTGAACATCGTCGCGTCGAGCGAAGTCTCGAGGGCCCTAAGGCGGCCGGACACCTTGCGTGTGGCCGTGATGACGAGCAGGAATCCCACGATGTAGCTGCCCAGGTAGCCCACGTCGGCCAAGCCGGGGAAGGGGACCTCCACCCGGAGGGCCACCTCGTAATAGGCCCAGACAGAATCGGCGAACAGGTTGAAGAGCAGCCAGAGCCCGGTGCCGGCCCAGACCCATCGGTCGCTCTCACCGTTGTTGAAGCGCCAGGCCAGGATGCAGAGGATGAGCACGACCGCCTGGAGGGCCACGAAACCGAGGTCGGAGACGAGCGTGCATGAGAAGTCCTCGGTCGGGATGAGCCGGCACGCAAGGTGATAGGCGACGACATACGCCACCAGGGCGAAGCCCCCCACTACCAACCAGCGTCTTGTCAAGGCCTCGCTCCCGTCACACCCTCCTCGTCTGTCGCCCGGTCCCGCGTGAGCCGCCATCTGCCGCGGCCTACACCTCAAACCGGTGCATCGACACCATGATACGAAAGCTTGAGGACGGGAAAGTGCCGTGTGACCGAGTGACCACAGACGCTGTGGTATTCTCCTGAGAAGCCTTGGAGCCCGGTCGAGACATGCCGTAGACCGCGCAGTCAACGGGGCTCAAGGATTCTATCACGGAGGATGAAGTGGGGGAGGCAGTGGGACCCAGCAATGTGCCACAGGCCGCCGGGCCGGACCGCAGGGCGGGCGAGGTCGAGCGCGAGACGCGCGAGACCAAAGTCGGCGTATCCCTCGATCTCGACGGCTCCGGCCGGGCTGCTGTGTCGACCGGCCTGGGGTTCTTCGATCATATGCTCGAGCTGCTGGCCGGTCACGGGCTCTTCGACCTCCAGATCCAGGCCAAGGGCGATCTGCACACGGGGGGACACCACACGGTCGAAGACGTGGGCATCTGCCTGGGCACGGCTCTGGCCGACGCTGTGGGTGACAAACGCGGCATCAATCGGTACGGCAGCGCCGTAGTGCCCATGGACGAGGCTCTGGTGCTGGTTGCGCTCGATCTGAGCGGCCGGCCGTACTTCACCTATGAGGGTGGCCCGGTGGCGGAGAACATCGCCGGGTTCGAGAGTGCCCTGGTGGCTGAGTTCCTGCGCGCCGTGGTAAACAACGCCCGGATGACCCTGCACGTGCGGGTGTTGGCGGGCGGCGACGTGCATCACACCATCGAGGCGATCTTCAAGGCATTCGGTAGGTCCCTCAGGCAGGCCGTCAGCCTCGATCCGCGGACGGCGGGCATCCCCTCGACAAAAGGGGTTCTGTGAGCAGGGCCCGGCCGCTCTACATCGTGGACTACGGCGCCGGTAACCTCCGCTCGGTACAGAAGGCCTTCGAACACGTGGGCGTGCAGGCCGCTGTCGGATCCGATACCGGGGCCATCAGGTCGGCTCCCGCTCTGGTGCTTCCAGGTGTGGGCGCGTTCGGCGCCGCCATGGAGCAATTGGAGGAGAGGGGTCTCGTCGAGCCGTTGCTGCTGCGCATCGAAGCGGGGGTGCCCTTTCTGGGGGTGTGCCTCGGCCTGCAGGTGCTCTTCGAATCGAGCGAGGAAGACCCGGGTGTCTCCGGGCTGGCTCTCATCCGGGGCGACGTACGGGCGCTGCCGCCCAGAGTGAAGGTGCCCCATATCGGCTGGAACCAGGTGCAGACGTGCACGTGTTCCGACCTTTTTGAGGACATCCCCGAGGGGTCGGCCTTCTACTTCGTGCATAGCTACGCGGTGGTCCCGCGCTCGCCCGGCGACGTTCTTGCCATGACCAGTTACGACGGGGTCGATTTCGTCTCGGCCGTGGAGGTGGACAACGTGGTTGGCGTCCAGTTCCATCCGGAGAAATCGAGTGCCCTGGGCCTGCACCTCTTTCGCAATTTCGCCCGCCGGGCGGGACTCGCGGCATGATGAGGCTCATCCCCGCCATAGATATCCGGGGCGGCAAGTGCGTGAGGCTGCGCAAGGGTGATTTCGCCGACGAGACGGTCTTTGGGGACGATCCGGTGGCGATGGCTCAGCGCTGGGTGGCCGAGGGCGCGCGCTATCTGCACGTGGTGGACCTCGATGGGGCCCGCGATGGGGTCTTGCGCAACTTCTCCCTGGTGAGCGCCATCGCCGACACGGTGGCGGTGCCGGTTGAGACGGGGGGAGGCATCCGTACTGAGGCCGCGTTGACGATGGTGGCCGAGAGCCGGGTGGCGAAAGCGGTTCTCGGGACGAGCGCCGTGGAAGACGAAGCGTTTCTCCTACGGGCGCTGAGCGTGCTGGGGCCCGGCCGATTGGTCGTGGCGGTAGACGCCGAAGACGGATTCGTCAAGACCAAGGGCTGGAAGGAACGCACCAGCGTGCGTGCGCTGGACCTGGCTCTCCGTCTGGTGGACATGGGGATCCGCGAGATCCTCTATACCGACATCAGCCGTGACGGCATGATGCAGAGCGTGAACCTGGAGGGCATCCGCGAGCTTGCGAGCGGCAGCGGTCTGGAGGTCATCGCTTCCGGTGGAGTGACCGGGTTGGACGATCTCCGTGCCCTCAAGGCGCTTGAACCGATGGGAGTCACCGGCGTCATCGCCGGGCGGGCGCTCTACGAAGAGCGGTTCACTGTGGCTCAGGCTCTGGCCGTCCTCGACGCCCCCGGGGACGGTGGTTGATGCTGCTCAAGCGCATCATCCCGTGCCTGGATGTCGATGCGGGGCGCGTGGTGAAGGGCACCAACTTCGTAGACATCCGCGATGCCGGAGACCCGGTGGAACTGGCATCGCGATACGACGCCGAAGGTGCAGACGAGGTCGTATTCCTGGATATCACCGCTTCGCACGAGAAACGCGACACCATCGTCGAGTTGGCCCGCCGCTGCGCCGAAGAGTTGTTCATCCCGTTCACGATAGGCGGTGGCATCCGCAGCGAAGACGATGTACGGTCGCTGCTTGGGGCTGGGGCCGACAAGGTGTCTCTCAACTCAGCCGCTATAGACGACCCGGAGCTCATTGCCACCTGCGCGCGCCGTTTCGGGTCGCAATGCGTGGTCATCGCCATCGACGCGAAGCGGGTGGAGCCTGCTGGGGACACAAACGCCGCCACTGAAGCCGGCTTCCAGAGCGGGATGCTCCGGTGGGAGGCCTATGTCAACGGGGGGCGCACGCCCACCGGTCTGGATGCCGTTGCCTGGGCGGCCAGAGCTGTGTCGCTGGGGGCGGGAGAGATCCTGCTCACCTCCATGGACCGCGACGGCACCAAAGACGGCTACGATTTGGAGCTGACACGGACGGTGGCGGCCGCGGTGAACGTCCCGGTGATCGCCAGCGGAGGCGCCGGCACACTCGACCATCTGGTGGAGGTCGTCAAGACAGGGGGAGCCGACGCCGTGTTGGCCGCCTCGATCTTTCACTATGGCGAATACCGCATCCGCGAGGCGAAAGAGCATCTCGCGGCCCACGGGATCCCGGTGCGGCTGTGAAGCCGCCGGTCCGAAGACCGGTAACAGCGCTGATTTGATAAAATAAGGTGCTAATGAGCGTTTTCGGTACACCGGAAGAGCGCACGAGGTGGTCAGGGTGGTGGGTCAGCCCTCTGTTCGTGTTGGCTCTGCTCGTCATATTCTTGGTCGCGACGCCACTCTTGTCTCCAGCGTCGGGGCTCACCCTGAAAGAGAAGCTCGCCGAGAAGCAGGCCGAGCTCAACGCTGCGTACGCTGAGTACTCGAAGTTCCAGGACGAACTCAACGCCTTGGCCCAGAAGCACAACGCGGCTGAGATCCGTCTGGCTGAGATCGACGATGCCATCAACTCGGTGGAGAATGAGATCAACAAGGGCGAGAAGGACTTGGCCGTCGCCCGGGCTCAGCTTGCCGATCGGGTCGTGGACATGTACAAGGACGGCTTCTCCAACACGCCGGTCTACCTGGAGATCCTGCTGGGAGAGGGCGATTTTGCGAGCATCCTGAACCGGCTTTCTCTGCTATCGAAACTGGCCGATCAAGACGAGAAGTTGTTCGACCAGGTAGCTGCCTACGTGGACCAGTCGAATCAGAACAGAGACGAACTGCAGGCGAAGAGAGAGGCCCAGGCCGGCCAGTTGCGCGAGCTGGAGGCCGTGCAGACCGAGATGAATGAGAAGTTCAAGTCGTCCGAGGGCGAGTACCAAAGGCTCAGGGGCTTGGTCATAGCATTGCGCGACGAAGTGCGCAAGGCAGAAGAGGCCGCCAGGCGGGCTGCAGAGGAAGCAGCGCGGCGGGCGGCCGCCGCGCGCGCCGCCGCCGCGGCCAAGGCGGCGAGCAGCAGCAGCAGTAGTAGTAGCAGCAGTGGGACCACGCGGTCCAGCTCCTCCAGCGGAGGCAGCCTGGTCCAGTCCGGCTTCGTCTTCCCGGTCGCCGGCCCTCACAGCTTCATCGACTCGTGGGGGGCGCCCCGTTCAGGTGGGCGCACGCACAAGGGCACCGACATCATGGCTGCGCAGGGCACGCCCTGTGTGGCCTGTGTCAGCGGGACCGTCAGCCGTGTCACCCGGACCGACACCGGTCTGGGGGGCATCACCATCTGGCTGCGCGGCAGCAACGGTTACAGCTACTACTACGCCCATCTGGACGGCATAGCATCGGGCATCGGTTCGGGGACCTCGGTCAGCGCCGGGCAGACCATCGGTTGGGTCGGTCATACCGGCAATGCGGGCACCTGCAACCACCTGCATTTCTGCACGTACACCCCGTCGGGGACGGCCATCAATCCCTACGCGACGCTGAGAGCCAGCGACTAGGGTCTTTGCACCGCCGCCGGAGCGCCCACCGGCGGAGCCCGGTTGAACGAGGGCGACCACCACCTGTTTCTGAGAAAGGGAGCGTTGCGATGCACGGCTACACCCAAGAAGTACTGAACGCCGTCAAGGCCCGGGATGCGGGCGAACCGGAATTCCACCAGGCCGTGGCTGAGGTGTTCGAGTCTGTGGTCCCCGTGCTCGAGTCTCGTTCGGAGTACCGCCAGGCCAGGATCCTGGAGCGGCTGGTGGAGCCCGAGCGAGTGATTATGTTCAGAGTCCCTTGGGTGGATGATCGTGGCGAGATCAGGGTGAATCGCGGCTTCCGGGTCCAAATGAATTCTGCCATCGGGCCCTATAAGGGTGGGCTGCGCTTCCATCCGTCGGTCAACCTGAGCACCATGAAATTCCTTGGCTTCGAGCAGACCTTCAAGAACGCGCTCACTACTCTCCCGATGGGTGGGGCGAAAGGCGGGTCGGACTTCGACCCGAAAGGCAAGAGCGACAACGAGGTCATGCGCTTCTGCCAGAGTTTCATGACCGAACTGTCTCGCCACATCGGCCCCGACACCGACGTACCCGCCGGCGACATCGGCGTGGGGGGGCGCGAGATCGGCTATCTGTTCGGCCACTACAAACGCCTCCACAATGAGTTCACCGGGGTTCTCACCGGGAAGGGGCTGAATTGGGGAGGGTCTCTGGTCAGGCCCGAGGCCACCGGCTACGGAGTGGCCTATTTCCTCACCGAGATGCTTGCCACCAAGGGGGATTCACTGGCGGGCAAGACCATCGCCATCTCCGGCTATGGAAACGTGGGCACGTACTTCGTGCAGAAAGCCGTCGAGTTGGGGGCGAAGGTGGTGAGCATCGGCGATGAGTATGGCTGCGTGTTCGATCCCGATGGCATCTCGGGAGAGAAGCTTACATACATGGCCGACCTGTGGACCGTGCACCGTAAGTCGGCGAAGGATTACGCAGACAAGTTCGAGTGCGAATGGCGCCCTGAGACCAAGCCCTGGCGTTCTGTCACATGCGACATCGCCGTACCTACGGCCATGCAGAACGAGATCGACGGTGACGATGCAAGGGCCCTGGCTGCGAACGGCTGTCTGGTGGTTTGCGAGGCGGCCAACATGCCGTGCACGTCGGAGGCCATCCGCGTGTTCGAGGATGCCGGCATCATGTACGCGCCGGGCAAAGCGGCCAACGCGGGCGGTGTCGCGACATCCGGCCTGGAGATGTCTCAGAACAGCATGCGGTTGAACTGGCAGCGCGAGGAAGTAGATCAGAGACTGCATCAGATCATGCGCGGCATCCATCGGGCCTGCCTGGACGCGGCCGAACGGTACGGGTCGCCCGGCGACTACGCTGCCGGGGCGAACATCGCCGGTTTCATCAAGGTCGCAGACGCCATGATGGACCAGGGCGTGGTCTAGTAAACTTCCCTTCCGACGATCAGCAGAGCCGGACGCATCTGCGCGCCGGGAGGGAGGTTACGTGAACCAGTACTGTAGAGAGGTCTGTACCGAGGTGGTCCAGGCCAAGGATCCGGGCCAGCCGGAGTTCCATCAGGCCGTCGAGGAGGTCCTCGAGTCGGTGTCCCCTGTGCTCGATGCTCATTCCGAGTATCGCCAGGCCCGCATACTCGAACGCATGGTCGAGCCTGAGCGGGCCATCATGTTCCGCGTCCCGTGGGTGGACGACCGCGGCGAGATCCAGGTCAACCGCGGTTTCCGCGTACAGATGAACTCCGCCATCGGCCCCTACAAGGGCGGACTGCGGCTGCATCCGTCGGTGAACCTCAGCATCATCAAGTTCCTCGCCTTCGAGCAGGTGTTCAAGAACTCCCTCACCACGCTTCCCATGGGCGGCGCCAAGGGCGGGTCGGACTTCAATCCCAAGGGCAAGAGTGACAATGAAGTGATGCGCTTCTGTCAGAGCTTCATGACCGAACTCTTCCGTCACATCGGTCCCGACACCGACGTGCCGGCGGGCGACATCGGCGTGGGCGGGCGCGAGATCGGCTATCTCTATGGCCAGTACAAGCGCCTGCACAACGAGTTCACCGGGACTCTCACCGGCAAAGGCATCAACTGGGGCGGATCGCTCATCAGGCCCGAGGCGACCGGTTACGGGGCCGTCTACATCGCGACCGAATACCTGGCGACCAAGAACGATTCCTTCGCAGGCAAGACCTGCCTGGTCTCGGGTAGCGGCAACGTGGCCCAGTACACAGTCGAGAAGTTGCTCGAACTGGGCGCCAAGACGGTCACCCTGTCTGACAGCTCGGGCTACATCTATGACGAGTCGGGAATCGATAAGGAGAAGCTCGCGTTCATCATGAGACTGAAGAACGTCATGCGTGGGCGCATCTCCGAGTATGCCGAGAAGTATCCGGAGGCCGTCTACACCCCGGTCGATCCCACCCTGGGTCACAATCCGTTGTGGGCTCACCAGGGCGACTGCGCCTTCCCATCGGCGACTCAGAACGAGATCAACGACAGCGACGCGGCTCATCTCCTGGCCGGCGGCGTCCGTTTGGTGACCGAGGGCGCCAATATGCCCACCACACCGGGCGCCATCGAGACCCTGACCGACGGCGGCGCCGTCATCATCCCGGCTAAGGCCGCCAACGCCGGCGGCGTTGCCACCTCGGGGTTGGAGATGTCTCAGAACAGCATGCGTCTGGCCTGGACCCGGGAGGAAGTGGATGCCAAACTGCAGGGCATCATGAAGGATATCTTCCGGACTATCATCGCCGCCTCGGAGAGGTATGGCGCGAAGGACGACCTGATCGCCGGCGCGAACATCGCCGGGTTCCTGAAGGTCGCCAATGCCATGATCGACCAGGGAGTCGTGTGACGTCTGACCCCACCAATCCTGGATCGCCCAGCCCTCACCCGACGCCGGGAGTCAACGGGTGGAAACCCACCCTGCCCGGCGAGCGGGGCGGCCGGGTCTTCCAGCACCTCATGTCGCGGAGGGTGGAGGACATCATCCTGGTGTCCAGCCTCTACGATACGTTCATCCTGCAGGAGGACGGGCAGCTCGGCGAGCTGATCCTGAGCGAGTTCCTGGAACTCAACCTTCATCACACCACCGGTCTTACGCACGTCTCGAGCGGTGAGGAAGCCATCGCGCTGGCCAAATCGCAGACCCGCTTCAACCTCATCATCACCGCGGTCAATGTGGGCGACATGGATGCGGTGGAACTGGCGGAACGGGTGCGCAAAGAGGGGCTCGACATACCCGTGGTGCTGCTGGCCTACGACGGCGGGGAGTTGTCGGAGTACATGACCCGCCGTGATACATCGGTGCTGGAGCGCGTCTTCCTGTGGCAGGGAGACCCGAAGATCCTCCTCGCCATAGTGAAATATGTGGAGGACCGGCAGAACGTGGAATATGACGCCGGCATGGCCGGCGTCCAGTGCATCCTCCTCGTGGAAGACAACATCCGCTTCTATTCGGCCTTTCTGCCCTTGATGTACGACGAGGTCATCAGGCACTCCCAGAGCCTTCTGACCCGGGGGCTCAACATGGCGCACAAGATCCTGCGGATGAGAGCGCGTCCCAAGATCCTGCTCTGCACCAGCTTCGAGGAGGCGTGGGAGTACTTCTCCTCGTTCTCCGGCCAGACTCTGGGCGTCATAGCCGACATGCAGTTCCCCCACAACGGCATACTCGACCCCGAGGCCGGGGTGGAATTCGCCCGCAAGGTGCAGGAGCAGTGGCCGGACATACCCATACTCCTGCAGTCCAGCAGGCCTGAGAACGAGACGGCAGCCATCGAGGTGGGCGCCTCGTTCAGGGTCAAAGGATCTCCCACCCTGCTCAGCGATCTGCGCCAATTCATGGTCGAGCGGCTGTCGTTCGGCGATTTCGTCTTCCAGATGCCCGACGGGACGGTGGTCGACCGCGCTCAGGATCTCCGCTCACTATTGGAGAAGCTGCAGATGGTGCCGGCGGAGAGCATCGTGTATCACGCCGATCGCAATGACTTTTCCCGCTGGCTGCGGGTGAGGACCGAATTCGACCTCGCCCGGCATCTGCGTGCCCGCAAGAGCATCGACTACCCGAGCGTGGAGCAGCGGCGCAATTACCTGGTCTCCCAGATCGACGCCTACCGGCGCGAGCAGGCTCGGGAGAGCATCGGCGACTTCGATCCCTCCACGTTCGATCCGGCGGCGAGCTTCGTGCGTATCGGGGGAGGGTCTCTGGGAGGCAAGGCGCGGGCGCTGGCGTTCGCCCGGCGTCTCCTGGCGGACTTCCGCATGGCCGACCACTTCGAAGGCATCCACATCAGCGTCCCGCCGGCGGCCGTCTTAGGCACCGACGTCTTCGACCGGTTTCTCGACGAGAACGGTCTGCGCGATTTCGCGATGGATTGCGACGACGACGAAGAAGTGGAGCGGAGGTTCGTCGAGGCCCAGTTCCCCAAGAGATACGAGGAGGAGCTGGCCTGGTTCCTGGACTTCATGCGCAGCCCCCTCGCGGTGCGGTCGTCCAGCCTCCTGGAAGACTCGCAGTACCAGCCGCTGGCCGGCGTGTACAACACCTACATGCTGCCCAACAACCACGAAGACCCGCAGGTCCGCCTGGCCGACCTCGTCAAAGCGGTGAAGCGGGTGTATGCCTCGACCTTCCTCAGCTATCCGAAGAACTACTTCAAGGTGACCCCCTACCGGCTGGAAGAAGAGAAGATGGCGGTGCTCATCCAGAAGGTGGTGGGTTCCCGGCACGGGTCTCGTTTCTATCCACACTTAGCCGGAGCCGCCCGCTCATACAACTTCTACCCCTACCCGCCTCAGACCGCTGAAGACGGCATCGTCGCGGTAGCCCTTGGGCTGGGCCGCACGGTGGTGGACGGAGAGACGTCGCTCTCCTTCTGTCCGGCGTGCCCGCAGCATCTGGTGCAGTTCTCGACGCCCAGGGACATGCTCGACAACACGCAGCGAGAGTTCATCACCATCGAGATGGACGAGGAGAACGGCGACGTCACCGAGCGGCATCATCCGCTGGAGATCGCTGAGGAGGATGGGACTCTCAGCTATGTGGGCTCCACCTATTCGCCCGAGAACGACGCCGTATACGACGGAATATCGCGTCCCGGCGTCAGGCTGGTGAGTTTCGCCCCCATCCTCAAGCACCACATCTTCCCGTTGCCGGAGATCATGACCCAGTTGCTGGAATTCGGCAAGAAGGGGATGAACAGCGAGGTCGAGATAGAGTTCGCCGTCGATCTGACCAGCGCGAAAGGGAGGCCCAAGGAGTTCGGTTTCCTGCAGATGCGGCCCATGGCAATGACCAGGGAAAGCGAAGAGGTCGATATAGAGGATACCGATCCCGCGAGCGTCCTATGTCGTTCTGACAGCGCCCTCGGTAACGGCAAGATGGCCCACATCCATGACCTCGTGGTGGTTGACCGCCGCCGCTTCGCACGTGCTAAGACCCAGGAGGTCGCCCAAGAGGTGGCACGCCTGAACGCGGAACTCCTGCGGCGGGGGACCCCCTACGCCCTGATCGGTCTCGGCCGGTGGGGTTCGGCCGATCCGTGGCTGGGCATACCGGTCACCTGGGACCAGATCTCAGGGGCGCGCGTGATCGTGGAGGTGGGCTTCGAGGACCTGCACGTCACGCCTTCGCAGGGAAGCCATTTCTTCCAGAACCTCACGTCGTTCAGAGTGGGCTACTTCACGGTGAACCCTCAGGATGGAGAGGGTTGCATCGACTGGGAATGGCTGGACTCCCAGATAGGTGAGGCGGAACAGGCAGTGGCCCGGCATCTCAGTTTCGCTGACCCGCTCGTGGTGAAGATCAACGGTAAGCGGCAACAAGGAGTGATCTTGAAGCCCGGGCAGGAAGAGCCGGGCGACCCTCTGGATCATCTTCCCGGGCGCAGGCCGGGCCTCTCCTGAGCGGAGGAGTCATGAGAACATCATCCATCGTGGACGGAGACGCGGTCGAGCAACTGCTCCTGCTGGCCGGGGCCCTGCGGTCCGGCCTCATCGACGCGTTGGCGGGCGGTGAGGCGAGGTCTGTTGCGGAGGTGGCCGCCGCGGCCGGCGCCGATCGGCGTGCGACCGGCATCGTGCTGGACGCTTTGGCGGCGACGGGGGTCGTGGAGCGCGTTACGGAGGGCGGTGTCTCCTACCGGCTCACGCCTGTCGGCAAGGCCCATCTTGTCGACGAGGGACCGCGGATGGAGCGGTCGCGCCTGCTGCACCAGGTCAACAAGGTGCGGGGCTGGCTCGAACTCCCCGAGGTGATCCGCACCGGTGAGCCGGCGTCCAAGGGAAAGGGCCCCCGCGACATCGCGACTCGCTCCCTGGCCATGGGCGAGCGCGATCCGGACCTGCTGGAAGAGGTCGTGGAGCGCTGTCTGGCTTACGGCGGGACCGTCCGCACCATGATCGACGTGGGTGGCGCTGTCGGCCATTTGGCGCGGCGCTTCTCGCGGCGAGGGATCAAGGCGACCCTGCTCGACCAAGAAGCAGTCATCCCACTGGCCAGGGAGTACTTGGGGGCCGACGCGGACGCCATCGACTTCATCACGGCCGACTACACCCGGTCGTTGCCCGCGGGGCCCTTCGACTTGGTGTATTTCGGCAACGTGTACCACATCTACAGCCCCGAGACGAACGCCCGGGTCACGCGGGAGGCCTTCTCGACCGTGTCCCCGGGCGGCGTCATCGCCATACAGGACTACATACTGGGCAGGAGCGCCCAAGCGGCGATGTTCGCGGTCAACATGCTGCGCTCCACGGTGGATGGCGGCGTGTGGACCGAGGAGCAGCACCGGGAGTGGTTGAGAGACGCCGGCTTCGTCGAGATCGAAGTGGTGGACCTCGACTCAGCCTCGACTCAGCTCGTCTTGGCCCGGCGCCCCCGAGGTTTATGAAGCACTGCCCACGGGCAGGTTTCTGACAACCGGCAGTCAACCCGGCGGAGGAGGTCGGCGTGGCGCAAGTACCCGACAGCCCGGAGAACGAGGCTGCGTGTCTCTGCAAGAACTGTCCCTCCAAGGTAGATGATGGGATGCACTTCTACTGCGCAAGGGGCGCCAGTCCGGCGGTCATCACTCGGGGTTTCTGCGCGTGCCGCTGGTGCCCTCTCTGGAGCGGTCTTGGCTTGTCCGGCGACTTCTACTGCGACAGGAACCCGGCCGGTGGGGAAGAAGGGGCCGGCGCAGCGAGTCTGGCCGGAGCCGAAGAAGTGACTTGATAGGAGCGCGGATGGAACGGTATCAACTGAAAGACGAGATCTGGTGGGTGGGTGCGATCGATTGGAACGCCCGCGATTTTCACGGATATGAGACCGTGCGCGGGACCACCTACAACTCATACTTGATCTTGGATGAGAAAGTGGCTCTCATCGACGGGTGCCGGGAGGGTTTCGGGCACGAGGTGCTGGCGCGTGTACGTGGTTGCTGCGGCCTGCGCCCGGTGGATTACCTGGTCATCAACCATGTCGAACCCGATCACTCGGGCGCCATCCCGGAGCTGGTGGAGAGGTTGCAGCCCGAGCGGATCTTCTGCTCGAAGAGGGGCAAAGACGCCCTGGCTCTCTACTATGGAGCCGATACGGTGGAGAAGTGGGACCTGCAGATCGTCGGCACCGGCGACGAGTTGGCCCTGGGGCGCAATACCCTGCAGTTCATCGAGGCGCCCATGCTGCACTGGCCCGACAGCATGTTCACCTACGTGAAAGAGGCCAAGACCCTCCTTCCCAACGATGCTTTCGGGCAGCATCTCGCCACCTCCAAGCGCTTCGCCGACGAGGTCGACATCAACATCGTCATGGAAGAGGCCAGCAAGTACTACGCCAACATCCTCATGCCGTTCGGCGGACAGATCCAGAAGATGCTGGGCAAGATCGGTGAGATGGGCCTTGAGATCGAGGCCATCGGCCCAAGCCACGGCGTCATCTGGAGGACTCCTGAAGACGTGGCCCGCATCGTCGAGGCCTACGAATACTGGAGTGCATCCAAAGCGCCCGAGCGCGTGACCCTGGTCTACGACACCATGTGGCACGCGACCGAGGAGATGACCATGGCCATCTGCGACGGGGTGGTACAAGAAGGTGTCGAGTGTGCGGTGCTCGAGCTGAGCGTCAGCCCTCGTTCGGAGGCCATGCACCAGATTCTCGAATCGCGTGCCTTCCTGGTCGGTTCGCCTACGCTCAACAACGGGATCTTCCCTACGGTGGGCGGCTTCTTGACCTATCTCAAAGGCCTGCGGCCCAAGAACCGCGTGGCTGCTGCCTACGGCTCGTGTGGCTGGGCCGGCGGGGCGGTGAAGCAGATCGACGCAGAGTTGCGCGATCTGGGGCTCGATGTGCTCGATCCCATCGAGGTCAAGTACAAGCCGACCGACGACGAACTCGATGCCTGTGTGGAGTTGGGCCGCGAGGTGGCCCGCAGGGTCAAGGGCATGGAGGGATAGGCCTGTGGCAATCAAGGTACTCGGCCTGGCTGGGAGCGCCCGCCGTGGCGGCAACACGGAGACCCTGCTCGATTGGTGTCTGGGAGCGGCCCGCGAGGCCGGCGCAGTGGTGGTGAAGTTCGGTCTGTGCGACCTCGACCTGCATGGCTGCCAGGGTTGCGACGCCTGTCGCAAAGACGGCGTCTGCATCAAGCGGGACGACATGGACAAGCTCTATCCGCATCTGCGCAACGCGGACTCCATCGTGCTCGCCGCTCCGACCTACTTCCAGGGCATGCCGGCGGTGCCCAAGATGGTCATCGACCGCTGCCAGCCCTTCTGGAACCTCAAATACATCTTGAAGCGGCCCATCGCCGAGCCGGGGAGCCCGCCACGGTTGGGCGCGTTTCTGAGTTGCGCAGGGACGAAGTCGTTCAATTCGTTCGACGCGAGCATGAAGGTCGTGAAGACACTGTGGACCGTCTTGGACATCACGCCGGCGGGCGAAGTGCTCTGCCCGGGAGTCGACGGTAAAGGCGACATACTCGAAGAGCCCGGCGCCAAGGTGGCCGCGGAGCAGATCGGGCGCCTTCTCGCGAGCGAGACCGACAGAAAAGGAGGGTCCGATGAGTAGCGAGGTGAAGACCTGTATGGAATGCGGCAAACCTCTCGCGGAGCGGGTGGAAGAGGTGGAGCGCACGGGGACCGGAGTGAGCCGGTCTACGGGTGAGTGCAGCACTTACAGGATCTGGTTCTGCGTCAACAAAGACTGCGTGCTCTTCAACACCGATCTGTATCGCGAGCAGATCGCGGACCGGACCGACCGGTAGACGGCGTCCGTTCCGGAGCCGGGAAGCGATCTCGAAAGGGGAAATGGTGCGAAAGCGGTTGTATCGGTCTCGGTCCGACAAGATGATCGGGGGAGTCTGTGGCGGTCTTGGGGAGTATTTCGACGTAGATCCCACCATAATACGGGTCCTGTGGGTGGCCGTGACGCTGTTCGGCGGCGCGGGGGTCATAGCCTATCTCATCCTGTGGGTCATAGTGCCGCAGGAGCCACCCGCCAATCTGCAGCAGCCCTAGGCTCGTCGGTGCCTGATATAGTGCGACTGGTTGCAGTCGCCGGTTTGACGGTCCCTCACAAGGAGGAGTAGACGGATGGCATGTTTTGTTGCACCCGCGGCGGCTGCCGTGGTGACGACCGTTGTGCAGAAGGTCGTGAAGAACAGAGAGGGCGCCGCGGCAGGTACGCAGGGCTGCAAGACCGCGTGCAAGTGGACCCAGAGGCTGCGCTGGCTGAACACTATGCTGTGGGGTGGCACCGCGCTGCTGGCCTTGGAGCACGTGTGGCACGGCGAGGTGGTGCCCTGGCCACCTTTTCTGACGGCCATGGAGACCCCGGGCGCGGTGGGCCCGATGCTCTGGGAGATACTGACGTACGGCCTTACCATGACGGCCGTCATCTTTGCCGCATGGGGCATCATGGTCGGAGTCGCTGAGCTCGTCGAACGCAAGGGTAGGACTGCGAGCCCGGGTGAGGTCGAGTCAGAGGCCGTGGCCGGAGGCGAGTGATGTGGCTTCTCGCTACGGCGCTGGCGGCTTTGGTCGTGAGCGCTCTGTGGTATGTGGATGCTCCCCGCGATAGGTACAAACTGGGCTTCCTCAGCCTCATCTACTGGGGCGCCACGCTCATGTGGCTGGTCGACCATGTCATCGCCTATGCGCAGGAGGGCGGCCCGTTCTTTGAGGTCAGCGCCGATGCCACGGCCCTGGGGCTGGCGGTACTGGCGCTGGGCCTGTTCGTGTGGCTCGTCAGACTGTTGGCCGCCGATCCCAAGCGTGTCCTGCGGGCGGTCTTAAAGAAGTGACGGCCGATGGAGGTTGCCGAAGAACGAAGCGTCCTTCGGCAGCAGCCTGGGTCGCGCTCGCGCCCATGAGAGGAGGTGACGATCGGTGGACGAGATCCCGAGGCTGACCACGCTCTCGCACGGCTCCGGCTGAGCGTGCAAGCTCGGCCCTAAGGACTTAGGGCAGGTCATGCAGATGTTGCCGCCGGTCGTCGACCCGGCTCTGTTGGTGGGGTCGGATACCTTTGACGACGCGGCCGTATACCAGATCACCGACGAACTCGCTCTGGTGCAGACGGTGGACTTCTTCACCCCCGTTGTCGACGACCCCTTCGACTTCGGGCGGATAGCCGCGGCTAACGCCTTCTCCGACATCTACGCCATGGGAGCACGGCCGGTCACGGCTCTCAACATGGTGGGCTTTCCCAACGGGACGCTGCCGCTGGAATACCTGGGCCGGATCCTGCAGGGAGGTGCGGAGACGGCCAGGCTCGCCGGCGCCACCATCGTCGGTGGGCACACGATCGACGACCCCGAACCCAAGTACGGCCTGGCGGTCACCGGGGTCGTGAGGCCCGGGGAGCAACTCACCAACGCCGGCGCGGCCCCCAGCGATCTGCTCGTCCTCACCAAGCCCATCGGCACCGGCATCGTGGCTACCGCCATCAAGCTGGGCAAAGCATCGGCTGAGGTCATCGCGACCGCCACGGACTCCATGGCCGCGCTCAACAAAGACGGCGCCGAGGTGGCGCGCGCGCACGGCGTGCGCGCGCTCACCGACATCACCGGGTTCGGGCTGTTGGGGCACCTCACAGAGATGTGCCGGGCGAGCGGCGTCGCGGCTCAGGTGTGGTTCGACCGCTTACCTCTGCTGCCCGGGGCGGCGGAGTTGGTACAGGCCGGCGTGGCGCCCGGAGGCACACAGCGTAACCTGGAGTACATCCAGCCATGGACCGTTTTCGACGCGGCTCTGGAGCCCTGGCAGCGCCTGCTGTGCGCCGATGCCCAGACCTCTGGAGGCCTGCTCCTGTCGGTGCCGGCACGATCGGTGCAGGCGGTCGTGCGAGAACTGGTGACACGGGGGACGCCGGCGGCCGCCGTGATCGGGACGATCGTCGCGGACGGGGAGGGACTCCTCAGCGTCCGCTCAGAAGCACCGACAGACTGACGCGCGTGCCGCCGGCAGGCGAGCGGACGAAGGTGACCTCGTCCATGAGGGCCACCATCAGGGGCAGGCCAAGACCTCGGTTGCCGTAGGCCTGCCGGGTCGGATTGGGGGGCTTGAAACATCCTCTGTCGGTGATGGAGAAGGTCAGACGTTCGGCGTGCACGTGCGCCCTCACTTCAAGGGGCACCGACTCGCAACCCGAATGCTCCACGACGTTCGCGCACGCTTCGGAGACCGCTACCTTGAGATCGAACATCCGCTCGCTGTCGAGGGCAACCTCTGTGGCCACCTCCTCGACGAACCTACGCACTTCAACCAAGCGGCATGCCTCGGACCGGATCTCAATGGCCCGGCAGAACCCGTCGCTCGGCAGACTCATGCCGCCCCTGTCCTCCCCACGAGGGCCGCTTCTGCGGTCACCCGGTCTTCGAAGATCCGCACGTTTGGATCGGCGCAGAGCCCGACGAGTTCAAAGAGACGCCGCACGTTCGCGTTGGGCCGGACGAGGCCAAGCCACCCGTCTGGGCTCAAGCGTTTGAGCGCGGAGAAGAGTACGGACAAACCGCCGCTGTCTATGTAACCCACTTGATCCAGATCTATCAAGACGACCTGGCCACCGGCGTCGAGAGCAGTACATAGAGCCACATTGAGATCTTCGCACGTGCCGTGATCGATCTCCCCCTTCACCTCGACGAGAGGAGCGTCTCTGAGACTGCTTACCCGTACATCCATAGGCCCCGCGCCAGAATAGGATTCATCAGCGACTTGCTTCTTCTACCCCGGTCGCGGCAGTCTAAACCCGTCACGGCCGGTCTTTCTCGTCTGCCGGGCGCCAGCGCAGCACGGGATGGCGCGCGGCGGCGGTCTCGTCGGGCCTGCGCACCGGGGTGGAGTGAGGGGCCTCGCGGACCAGATCTGGATCCTCGCGCAGCTCTCTATCGATCTTTTCCATGACCTGAGCGAACTCCTCGAGGGTCTGCAGGTCTTCGGTCTCGGTCGGCTCGATCATGAGCGCCTCGGGGACTATCAACGGGAAGTAGACGGTAGGGGCGTGCATGCCGTGATCGAGGATCCGTTTGGCTATGTTGAGGGCCGTGCCGCCCTGCGTCGCCCGGTCGGCCGTGGATACCACGAACTCGTGCATGCAGGGGCGGTCGTAGGGGACCGAGAAGGTCTCGCCCAGACGTACGCGCAGATAGTTGGCGTTGAGAACGGCGTCTTCACTCGCCCTCGTGAGGCCCTCGGCGCCCATGCGGAGAAGATAGGCGTATGCGCGGACGAGCACCGCCACATTGCCATAGAAGCCCTTTACCCGGCCGATGCTGAGGGGACGGTCGTAGTCGAGCTTGTAAGCCGCGCCCCCATCGGTCGGGCTCACAAGCGGGAGGGGGAGATAGGGCTCCAAGGCCGCGCATACCGCCACCGGACCGGCGCCCGGTCCGCCCCCGCCATGCGGCGTCGAGAAGGTCTTGTGGAGGTTGATGTGCACCACGTCCATACCCATGTCTCCGGGGCGCGCCTTACCCATGATGGCGTTGAGATTGGCGCCGTCGTAGTAGCAGAGGGCGCCGGCCTCGTGGGCCAGTCGGGAGATCTCGAGGACATCTTCTTCGAAGAGACCCAGCGTGTTGGGATTCGTCAGCATGACGGCGGCCGTCTGCTCAGAGAGGTTGCGGCGCAGCGTCTCGAGGTCTATGAGGCCGCGTGGCGAGCTGGGCAGTTCGATCACCTGGTAACCGGCCATGGCGGCGGTGGCCAGATTGGTGCCGTGAGCCGAGTCGGGGATGATAACGGTGGTGCGGCCGGCGCCACCGTGATCGGCGTGATAGGCCTTGATCATCAGGATCCCGGCCAGCTCGCCGTGCGCTCCCGCGGCCGGCTGCAGGGTCGCCCTGCTCATGCCGGTGACCTCCAGGAGGCCCTGCTCGAGCTCATACATCAGGTGGAGCAGGCCCTGGACCTCGTTTTCAGCCTGGTAGGGGTGCAGCCCGGCAAAGCCGGGCAGGCCCGCCAGCTCGTCGTGCAGCTTGGGGTTGTACTTCATGGTGCACGACCCGAGTGGGTAGAAGCCCGTGTCGACTGAGTGATTGAGTTGCGAAAGACGGGTGTAGTGACGCACCACCTGCACTTCGGAAAGCTCCGGCAGACGGGGGGCGTCGTTGCGCAGTCTGACTCCGGGCAGGAGGTCCGAGATGGGCTTGGTGGGGACGCCGGCGCCGGGCAGGCCGGCGCCGCGGTGTCCGGATGAACTCTTGTCGAAGATCAGCGGCTCGGTCTCACGTGTGTTCACGAAGCACCTCCCTCGGCCGTGCGTGCCGGCTGAGTGAGCACCTCGCGCGCCGAGGCCACGTAGTGGTCGAGCATCTCGGGGGGGTTCATCTCGGT
>DAIRFC010000134.1:0-3848 GCA_036795215.1 Actinomycetota bacterium
CCCCGGTGATGAGGTTGAACACCGTGCTCTTGCCGGCCCCGTTGGGCCCGATGAGACCCACGATCTCGCCCTCGGCCACGTTGATATCAAAGTCATCCACGGCGGCGAGGCCGCCGAACCTCTTGGTGAGATGCTCAATCTCCAACAGCATCGGGGCTCACCTCCTTCTTCTTGCGGTGACGAGCGAACACCCGGTCTCGTGTCAGCTTGAGCAGCCCCACGATGCCCTCGGGCATGGTGAACGCGATGATCAGCAATATGGCGGCCGTGACGTACGGAAGGTCGCCCTTCAAGTCGCGGAAGAAGAACTCGGGGATGACCATGAGGATCCCCACACCGATCGCGGGCCCCCAGAAGCTGTTGATGCCTCCGACAAGAACATACATGATGATCCAGAGCGTAGCGGCCAGACCATAACTCGCCGGTGAGGCCACGCCTTGATAATGGCAGTAGACGGCGCCCATTAGACCCGCAAAGAAGCTGCCGAAGGCGACGGCCAAGATGCGATTGCGCCTCTCCCCGATACCGACGCTCGCCGCCACCTGATGCGACTGCGACACGGCCTTCATCCTGACCCCGATGCGGCTGTGCTCGAACCTGTACATGCAGAGCATGCTGATGATCATCAGGCCAAACGTCAGGTAGTAGTAGTGCGTGCGACTGCTGAACAACGACTCCACTCCGCCCAGTCCGGTGCTCATGCCGGTCGTCTTGCCGCCGGCAGTGATGAGATTGATGACGACATAGCCTAGGAACAGCGTCCCCATGGCGTAGTAGATGGTCCGCAGCCGAGCGAACGGGAATGCGAGAGCGGCACCCAAAATGGTTGCCGCGACAGCGCCCAGCGGGATGGTGATCCATGGCGACCAGTGCAGCCAGACCGAGGGTATGGCAGCCGCGTAGGCGCCGATGCCGAAGAAGGCGCCGATGGCGATGTTGAACTGACCCGATATCGATACCACACGCCACGAACTCGAGATGACGATGTAGACGAACATGAGGATCAAGACGTGCATGTAGTAGGAGCCGGATATCCCCAGCGGGAGCAAAGCGAGCACGACGAACAGAGCGCTCAACACACTCATGGCGGGCCAGCGTCGCGATCTTGTTTCTGAAGCCACTTTGGCCGTGGTGGGCTCTTCCGCGGCGGGGCTGGTCTTCGTCACGTCATTCATGTCCGAAGAACCCCTTTGGCCTGATGATGAGCAGTGCAAGGACCATGACCGACGCCAGAGCATCGACCACCGCCCCATTGAGAAACACCGGCAGAGCCCCGTAGAGCACGCCCAGTAAGGCCCCCACGTAGAAGATGCCGTTGAAGCTGCCGAGTCCCGCCAAGATCACGAGCATCAGGACCTTGATGAGCGTCACGTCACCGATGAACGGCGTGAGGTTGTACAGCGACCCCATGAACACGCCGCCGATCGCGGCAAGACCGAAGCCCACGGCGCAGGCTAGGGAAGCGATCTGACCGAAGCGGATCCCCTGCAGTGCCGCGCCTTCCTTGTTCTGGGTGACAGCCTGCATCCTGGCTCCCCAACGGGAGCGATCGACGAACACGATGATGGCGATCAGGATCACAATACCGATGCCGAACGCCAGGATCCTATCCGTATCGACTTTGTAGGAGCCGAAACCGGTAGTCCCGGGGATGAAAGGAGGTATGGAGAGTGCCCTGGTGCCCAGGAACCTATTGAAGGTAGTCACAAGGATGGTCGAGAGGGCGATGCAGACCATCATCACGCGGTTGAAGTCGGCCTTCATGGGCCTGAAGAGGAACCTCTCCACGAGCACGCCGAATGCGGCGGACACCAGGACGGTCAGGGGGAAGGCCACGAAACCGGGCAGACCCAGCTTGACCACCATCAGATAGCACCCATATGCCGCCGAAACGAAGATGGCACCATGGGCCAGATTGAAGACACCCAATAGGTTGAGGATGAACGCGAACCCCATTCCCATGAGGATGTAGACCACCCCCAGCAGGATCACGTTGATCACTGTTTGGATTGCTAATTCCACGCTTTCAACCAATCAATTCGTCTGATTAGACTGCCCAGAAGAAAGAGCCGGCCGGCGCGGAACTGGTGGCTCTTGCCCCGCATCCCCGGGATGCGTCCCGCATCCCGCGGATGCGTCTCGCATCTCGTGGATGCGTCCCGCACCAGCCGGCTCTTCTTCTACCGTCAGCCGGTCGTCAACCGGCTAGCTATGCTTACGGAGTAACGTCTGGGACGATCCAGGGCTTGTACTCCACCTGTCCGTCGTTGACGAGGGCCACCGGGATCGGGTGGGCCCACGCATGGTTCGTCAGGCCGAACAGCTCGTTGCCGCTCGGGAATCCGTCGCCGTACAGCGTCGGAAGGCTGGTGAGTGTCTCCCAGTGGTCCCTGACCTCAGTCGGATCGAGGCTATCGGCCGACTCGATGGCATGAGCCAGGAGGTACAGAGCATTCGGCCCCAGCCCGAACACGTGCCGGTCGGGGTCGCCCATCTCCAACAGTCTCTTCATCGGGGCGGCGATGTGCGGATCGGTGACCTGCTTGCTGAGGACGCCCACGATGCCGGTCGCTGAATCGGCAAGAGCGCCGGTCACCGACGGAGCGTCGATCGGGAAGGTGATGGGGCCTTCATAGCTCAGCGTACGCAGACCCTTGACGATACCGAAGTACGATGGGTCGATACCGACAGGCATCCACACAGCATCCGGGTTCTGAGACTTGATCTTGGAGGCTACGGGGTTGTAGTCCTCAGCGTTCGTGGCGAACAGCACGGGGTCGCCCGAGAGGGTGAGACCGAGCCTCTCGACCAGAGCCTTGAAGTGCGGCTCGAAGGCCGGGTAGGTAGCATCCTCCGTCGCCAGGCACACGGTCTTGACGTCGGGGTAGTACTCAAGCAGAGCCTTGAGTTCGGCATTGGCCTGGGTGATCGGGTCCAGACCCAGGAACGCGTACGTGGTACCGCTGTTCATCTCGGCCTCATTGAGGCCGTTGTAGTTGGCGACGTGCAGGACTTTGTTCTGCTCGAAAATCTGGGAGGTCGCCAGGTTGAAGAACGCTCCCGGGCCCACCACGAACTGGAGCTTCTCATCCAAGACGAGCTTGGTGGCAGCGGCGGTGTTACCGTCGAGGGAGCTCTTGCCGTCCTCGATGACCAGCTCGATCTTGTAGTTCTTACCCTGGACCTGGATGCCGCCGTCGTCGTTGATCATCTGCGCGACGTATTCGAGGTCGACTTTGTCGCCCGCGTCGACGACCGAGTACCAGTCGGACAGCTGCAGCAGCGCACCGATCCGTAGCGTCTCCATCTCGGCCGGAGCCGCGGTAGTGTCGGTCGGAGCGGCGGTAGTATCGGTCGGAGCCGCGGTAGTGTCGGTCGGCGCCGCGGTAGTGTCGGTCGGCGCCGCGGTGGTCTCGGTCGGCGCCGCTGTGGTCTCGGTCGTCTCGTCGCCACATGCGGCGACGAGCGGCAGCAGACCCAGCACCAGCACGAGCATCACGAGGCCGATGATAGTTCTGGATTTTCTCATGTCACTCCCTTTCTCAAATGCCCTTCAAAGCGTTTTCGTTTTCCAAGGGTCACGTTCTGTATCGCATTTAGGCCCTGCCCCGATACCCCCTTTGCGTCTATGGCCACACAGCAGCCTGATACCCTCCGGCGAACCCGACACGCGGGTGAACGACATTATCCACTATCGAGTCGCCCTTGTCCTAGTGAATGTCGCAAACCGCTATTTTCCGAGATACCTGAGCGCGCTCTTTGCGGCGATGCGCCCCGAGTTGAGCGCGAACGACGAGGCGAGGCCCGACGAGCTCTTGATGGGGTAGCTGTCGCCATACATGCCTCCG
>DAIRFC010000029.1:0-3274 GCA_036795215.1 Actinomycetota bacterium
GGGCGAATCCCATCTGCTGGATCATGCGGAGCTCCTTCTCGAGAAGCTCCACCGCACGGGGCGGCACGGGCTTGTAGCGCCGGGCGATGCCTTTGAAGCAGCGCTTGGCCAGGAGGGAGTAGGCGGTCTCGCCCTCCGGGATAGCCACCTGCGGGAAGTGATAGGTGCCCAGGTCGAGGTCGACATTGCAGCGCTGCGCGATGTGCCACGTGGCGTCGAGAAAAGGCGCACCGCAACCATCAAAAAATGCAAGTTCTATTGCAATCTGTAGATTATGAAAGTAGCCGTAATCTGATGACGTCCAGTCCATCCAGTAGTCCGGCGTATCTCGCTCAGCGATGAGTTCCATCAGCGGGGCGACGGATATCTCCAGATCGGATCGTGACTTGAGACAACGAGCTCCGGATACGGGGTCTGGATATCCCGACAGGGGCTGATCGCGGCCGGCGGCACGGCAGACGAGGTGTAAATCACGATCTTTTTCGGCTGCATAATGGGCATTGGTCGTAAGAACGGTCGCGATGCCGCACGCCGCGGCCAGGCGGGTGAGACGTTCGCAGTATGTGAGACAGGACAGGCGCCAGGGCGTGCCGTCACGGTGGAAACCGACGTCGTAGTCGGCGGGGTTGAGGCGCTGAGGAGTACCACGGGGGAGGTCGGGCCGCTCGGTGCATGAGGGTCGGTGGGCGCGGGTCCCAGCGGACTTTGGTGCCGGTGTGGCGCGCCAAGATGCAACTAAAGTTGCAGAAATATCTGAGTGCAGTACGGCAGAATGGGAGGCGGCCGGGCCGGAAGCGGTCCCGGTAGTGACGGCGGCGGGGCAGTGCCGGAGGCGTCCATCTTCGAGGCGCACCTTCTCGTAGACCGGTGCGCCGTACCGGCCGGGATGGGCCTCCTGGTGGGGTTCATAGCCGAAGTATTGGAGTTCTACATAGAGGTGATCGGAGTCGAAGATATCGCGGAGGCGGAGTAGCACCGCTCGGGCATCGTCGTCGTGGCCGGCGTCGACGAGGTAGCCGACTTCGCCGTGCCGGCAGGCGGTGAGGCAGATGAGCCCTTGTGCATGGGCGCGCAGTGACGCGATGGTGACGAGCGGTGGACGTTCCCGCTCCGGATCGGCGAGGTGGGCTTCAGAAAGGAGGTGGCAGAGGTTGGCATAACCCTGGCGGGTCTCGGCAAGTAGCAGGAGGTGGTGGGGATCGGGGGACGGCCTCCGGTCGCCGGACGCCCTCGGACGGTCGAGCGGCGACGGGTCGTCGGGCTGTGCGGAGTCCAGCAGCGACTCCACCCTCACCTCTGCTCCGAAGATGGGCTTGATGCCGTGTTTGGCGCAGGCCTTGGCGAAGCGCACTGCACCATAGAGGCCGTCGTGGTCGGTGAGGGCCAGAGCCGGCTGTCCCAACTCGGCCGCGCGCGAGACCAACTCGTCGATGCGGCTGCCACCGTCGAGGAAGGAGAAGTTCGAGTGTACGTGGAGGTGTACGAAAGGAGGAGGGCCGGCGCCAGGGTTCTCGCCTGCACCGGCCGCGGGTAGCGCGGCGCCGCCCGGGGACCTCTCCTGCGTCTTGAACGTGCGGATGTAGTCATGCGTCGGCGTGATCCGCTGGACCGGCAACCGATGAAGCGGACCCGATCGCCGATCAGCGCTGTGACGGGGAGCCCGGCTGTCGGGATGGTCGCTGCCGTGAGTGGGGGCACTCGGTGTCATTGCAATAGAAATTGCATTATTTAGAAAAAGCAATATAGACCGGCAAAATATGGCCCTTTAGCGAACGTATGTTCGTGAGAGGCAGCAGTATAACGAACAAATGTTCGTAGTACAATGGTGGTCAGCTTAGCCATCGACATGAGGACGGATCATGAAGACGCACACCGTTTACAAGACCTTCCAGACCGATCAACGCCGGGAGTTCGTGCGCATCACCCGCGACGTGGAGCAGGCGGTGAACGAGGCCGGGGTCCGGGAGGGCATGGTGCTGGTGAGCGCCATGCATATCACGGCCGGCGTGTGGGTGAACGACGACGAGCCGGGCATCCAGGCCGACGCGCTCGAACTACTGGACAAGCTGGCGCCGCCCACGTGGAAAGAGCCGTCCAACAAGGTGGCCAAAGAACTCATCCCAGACGGCGGCGACTACCGGCATCACCGCTTGGGCGAGGACAATGGCGACGCTCACCTCAAGAACATGCTCATGCACCACCAGGTGATCGTGCCCATCACAGACGGCAGGCTCGATCTGGGCCCCTGGCAGCAGATCTTCTATGCCGAGTTCGACGGGCGGCGTCCAAAGCGGCTCGTCATCAAAGTCATGGGCGAATAGCCCTAGAAGTCCTACGGCTCATAGGGCGCCAGGGTGGCGCTACCCACCCACGGGTCTACCGCGAGGTCGGCAAGCACGGGGCCCTCGTCTGTGGCTGAAAGCTCGAGAACCGCGTCGAAGGACATCGAGATTATGTCTCCTATCGCATCCTCGAAGTCAGTCCGTGCTCCTTGCGGATCGGGCCCGTCCCACGCCTGGGACTCCAGCGTGAAGTCGGTCATCACGGGATAGATGGTGAGCATGCCTCCCGACTCGGTGATATCGCGCTGGCCGGAGATCTCCACATTGAAGTAGCCATCCCCCGACATCTGGCCTATGACGTCCTCGCCCTCGTAGTACGGACCGGCAACGTTCCATTGACCCGCGCCCTCACCGCTCAGCGTTCCGTCGGCGGGATCGAGTGTCACCACGCCCGACCAATCGGTTCTGAAGTTGTGGCCCGACTCGTCGTCGTACACCATCGCGACGTCGAGCTGCCACACGGTGACCTCGTGCGTCATGTCTTCCGCGCCGTCGGTGCCGAAGGGCCGGTCGAAAGGCTTGCCGGTGTTGATGTCTATCACCACGAAGATCTCTATGATCACCGTGGTCGGTTGCACGACGACGATCGTGGTGGGATCGAAATCGGGCCACTTGGGGCCGGTATAGACGGGAGTCTTCTTGACCGGCTTGGGCGGAGCCAGGGGGTTGCCGCATTCGCAGCGCACTCGGGGTATGCCGTAGCGGTCGACGAGGACCATCTGGCCCTTCTGTAGCACAGCTTGTCGCGGGGTGGGCTTGCCGTTGCGGAAGCCGTGGTTGGTGACGCGCGTGTCGCGGGTGAGCATCATGGGGGTCAACTCGGCAAAGTAGTCACGGAGCTGTGAGGGCTGTATCTGCGTACCTCCGCTCCAGCGGAAGTCGGGGTCGGCGTTGAGCGCGGCACAGAAGGCCGCAGCCTTCTCGGGGTTCTG
>DAIRFC010000029.1:3374-25711 GCA_036795215.1 Actinomycetota bacterium
GCCGCCTCGAGGAAGATCTCGCCTTCCCCTTGGGCGAAGGCCGCCTCGGTGGTGGAGGTCGAGGTCGACGCGGAAGTGGAGGTCGACGAAGACGTCGCGACGGTGGTCTTGCTGGAGGCCGTCTCCTCGGAACCGTCGCCGCGCAGGCCGAAATAGAGGCCGACGCCCAGACCCGCCAGCACCACGATAGCCGCTATCACCGAGCCTATTATGAGCCCGGTGTTTCTATTGCTCTGCCTTGGAGGCTCCGGTGGGCGCCAGCCCGGGGTGAATCCGGGTTGCGCAGCCCGGGGAGGTGGCGCAGGGACCGGTGGCGCCTTGGGCGCCGGTGCCTGCGGCGTCCGTGGCGGCGGGAGCGGCGGCGGCGCAGCCGCGGACGGCGGGACTGGAGGTGGTGGCGATGAGGCCGGCGGCGGGGCAGGCGGCATCTCTTCCGCGGGAGGAGTCTCCTGAGCGGCAGGGGTCTCCTCCGCAGGTGGCGGCGGGGCAGGCGTCTCCGGCGGGGTGTCGGTCGCCTTCACGACGGCGGCGCCGCAGTTCTTGCAGAACGCCGCATCTTCGTGGATCGGCTGACCGCAGTTCTTGCAGATCATGGTTGTCTCCTCGGTCCACGTCCCCGTGGCGCTCGCGGGTGGTCCTCATCAGAGTAGTCTAGACGACGTGGTTAGTCCATATGGTCCTCGGGGCAGGTGGCCGGACGACGCCAGGCGATTCCAACCTGCAAGTATGCAAGAGATGTTGCATTATGAAGAATATGCAATGACACCTGGGCGGTGTGAAATCCAGGATGGCGGGTACAACGTCGAATATGTCCCCGAAAGAGTCAATAGCCGATCAAGATCAGGGAGGGAACGGCATGACGTTCGGACGAGTAGTCATCGCAGGGTTTGTGGGCGGATTGGCGGCTGCGGTCGTCGCGCTCGCTTGGAAATCGTCGCAAGAGACCGGCAAGAGTCTGCAGGCTTCTTTTGTCGATGTGCCCACTGAAGCGCAGAGACTGGCCGCGGAAGCACGTGAGCGGGCGGCCGAGGCGGCCACGGCAGCGCGGGAGCGGGCGGCCGAGGTGGCCGCGGAAGCACGGCAGCGGGCAGCTGACGCGGCAGCGGAAGCGCGGGAGCGTGCGGGTGAGGCTGCGCATGCGCGCTGGGAGGCGGTCAAAGAGAAGGAAGCCGAGCTTGCGAAGCGTCTCCCTGGCAGGGGCGACGACGCCACCAGCATGGTGGAAGAGGCAGTGATAGGCGCCGAGGAGGCCCTCGCAGGCGCTGAGGAGGCCCCCACCGGCCAAGAAGCCTAGACGCCGTCCTCCGGTGCCCCCGGAAGCGATTCAACGGTAACGAACATCGTGGGCGACTCTGAGCAGACGCCGTCGTCCTACGCCGACCAGCTCTGGGTCATCTCGCGCATCACTGCGCCGGCCATCGCCCAAGCAGTGGAGTGGGCCGGCCTGGCCGAGGGAAGTCACGGTCTGGATGCCGGTTGCGGGGCCGGATGCCATCTGGAACCGCTCGCGAGGGCCGTCGGTCCGCCCGGGCGGCTGACCGCCTTGGATATCTCCCCCGAGAATCTGGCCCGGGCACGGGAGTCCTGGGGATCGTTGACGACCGGTTGCCGGACGGGCAGCCGGGCCGGCGGCGCAGAGCCCGTCATCCCAACGAGCGGGGCGCCAGGTGGCGCGGTCCCGACGGGTGGGGTGCCCGGTGGCGCCCGCCCGGCCGTCGACTTCGTCTTGGGCGACATCCGGCAACTGCCTTTCGATGATGACACGTTCGACTGGGTGTGGTGCGCCGATACATTGTGGCCTGGGCGAATCCACAGCGACCCGGTGGCGATCGTCGCGGAGTTCGGCCGGGTGAGCCGGCCTGGAGGCAAGGTGTGTCTGCTCTACTGGTCGGGACAGACGCTGCTGCCGGGGTACCCGATCCTTGAAGCCCGTCTGAACGCGGGCTTCGCGGAGTGGGCGCCGTATTACTCAGAGACGCAGGCCGAAGCCCATCACCTGCGGGCCCAGACATGGCTGCGGCAGGCGGGTCTGAAGCAGCTTCAGGCGCGGACCTTTCTCGCGGAGGTCCGCTCGCCCATCGACCCGGCCACGCGTGAGGCGCTCGCCGCCTGCTACGCGATGTTCTGGGAGGAGTTGGAGGGACGGGTCTCGGCGGCGGACCGGCAGGCCTATGAGCGGCTCTGCAGGCCCACTTCGCCCGACTTCATCGCCGACATCCCCGACTACTACGCCTTCATGACCTACACCCTCTTCTCGGGGGTGATATGAGTCCGGCTCGAGCCGGGTGGCCCGCTTATCTCGCTCTGCATCGTTCGGGGGAACTGGAGGGGCGCGCTGCGCGCGCCCGCGACCGGCTCAGTCAGTGCGACCTGTGCCCGCGGGAGTGCGGGGTCGATCGCTTGGCCGGCGAGCTGGGCGTCTGCTGCACCGGTGAGTTCGCCCGCGTCGAGGGTGCCGGTCCGCATTTCGGTGAGGAGGCGCCCCTGGTGGGTCGCGGGGGTTCGGGCACCATCTTCTTCGCGGGCTGCAATCTGGCCTGCGTGTTCTGCCAGAACCACACCATCAGTCAGCCGTGTGACGCTCCCGGCGCCCGGCCGCGCACAGAGGTCGCCGGCCGGCAGGCGGGGACTCCCGCGACGTCGGCGCCCGCGGAGACCTCACACCCCGGATCGCTGCGCTGGGAGGTGGCGCCGGAGCGGCTGGCCGCCATGATGTTGGAGCTTCAAGACCTCGGCTGCGAGAACGTCAATCTTGTCTCGCCCAGCCACGTGGTCCCGCAGATCCTGGCGGCGCTCGTTCTGGCCGCGGAGAGGGGTCTTCGTTTGCCGCTCGTCTACAACACCGGGGGCTACGATTCACTTGAGACCCTCCGTCTGCTGGACGGGGTCGTCGACATCTACATGCCCGACATGAAATACGCCGACGACCGCGTGGCCGAACGTCTGTCCGGAATACCCGACTACGTGGAGCGTAACCGCGAGGCGGTCGTCGAGATGTACCGGCAGGTGGGGGACCTGGAGATCGGATCCGGCCGGCGTGGGTCCGGGGGCCGCGGCGCCCCAACATGGGCCACTCTGCCCTCCGGCAGCGACGGCCGCCGCGCCGCTCGTGACTCCGTGTGCGGAGTCGCTCGCCGCGGCCTGCTCGTGCGCCACCTGGTGCTGCCGGGAGGGCTGGCCGGGACGGCTTCCGCAGCCCGCTTCCTGGCATCCGAGGTGTCGCGGGACACCTACATCAACGTCATGGACCAGTATCATCCGGCGCATCAGGCGGCCGGGTATCCTGAGATATCTCGGGTGCTGACGTCCGCCGAGCACCGAGAGGCTGTTCGAGACGCGCTGTCCGCGGGGCTGTGGCGCCTTGACGGGCAGGTCGACGGAGTAACGCGGCCATAGGGGGCCATCATGAGCATCGAGATGCCTGAAGCCACCATCCTCGCCCGGCAGATGCAGGCCGAGCTACCGGGCAGGACGGTGTGCGGCTTCGAACTGCGCAACTGCGAGAGCCTGCAGCGCATGGGTTTCGTCAACAGGGACCCCGACGAATTCTCCCGGCTGGTCGGACAGGCTGTGGAATCGGTGATGTCACGTGGCAACACGATCATCGTCAAGCTGACTGGGCACCAGGACCTCGTCATAGCTCCGGAATACGGGGGAGAGATCCTTTTCCACAAGAATGCCGATTCGCTTCCAGCGAAATACCACCTACGGCTCGACATGGCCGACGGATCGATACTCACTGTGCGGGTGATCACCATGGGGTGCATCTATGCGACCTGCGACGACGGCTTGGACGAACACTACATGGTGCGGCGAGATTTCGTCCCCGAGATACCGGAGCCCACGGACGAGGCGTTGACCTCCGAACGCTTCTCGGAGTCGCTGAGGGCGGCGAACCGTCAGCTGAAGCCGGTCCTGGTGGGCAAGGAGGCGGTGGTGGTGGGGCTGAGCAACGCCGCCTTCCAGGACATCATCTACCGTGCGGGATTGCACCCCAAGCGCCGGGCCTCCGAGCTCAGCCCCGGCGAGCAGCGCGCCCTCTACGACGCCATGAGGTTCGTGACTACCGAGCGGCTCCGTCTGGGCGGTAAGCAGGGCTTTGCCGATCTCTACGGAGTTCCCGGCGGTTACCAGCCGGCCATGGGTTCTCTCATGAAGGGACGGTCGTGCCCGGCCTGTGGTTCGGCCATCCGGAAGCTCAGCCTGGGCGGAGGCGACGTGTTCGTCTGTCCGGGGTGCCAGCCCGAGAGCGCGTGACCGCCCCCGGGAGGCCTCGTCGCTTGGCGGGCGGCAGGGCCCGCGCCCGCTCACACCCGCCCGCGCGCGCCTGCGCCCCGCGCTAGTCGGTCTTGATCTGGTTGTACGCCTCCATGAAGGTGGGGAAGCCGCAGGTGGGGATAACCAACAGCAGCGCGTGGACGATCTCTTCTTGGCTTGCGCCGGCCTCGCGGGCCTTGGCCGCGTGGGTGGCGACGCCCGTCTGGTGGCGGCTCGCGGCCGAGATGCCCAGCTTTACGAGCCAGCGGGTCTTCTCGTCGAGCGGTCCGCCGTGCTCGTGGATGAGAACGCCCAGCTCCTCGTTCTTCTCTAGTATCTGCGGGAACCTGATCTTGAAATCAGCATATGGCTTGGGGACTTCCTGCATGACGCCTCCTCGGGTGTGGGATGTCAGATATGTCTGAGGAGGTGGTACCCAGCGGCGCCGAACTGCAACCAGGTTGCGGTGCAGGCCGGCCCCGGGGGGCGGCGGTCGCCCCGGCGACCCGCACCCGCCGGCCCGCGCCGGGCGGCCGCCGCTCGGGGCCGGCCGCGGGCCGCTGGTGGTATGGTTGCCGCCGATGGTGAAAGCTTGTGAAACGGGTGGCGTGAGGCCGCCGAAGGACTGGCCGCGCCTGCTCGGCGCCGGGGTCTTGCTCGCGGCGTTCGTGGCGTTCGCCTTGGCCTCCCGCCTGGGTACCGTTCTTCCTGGCTGGGATGTGCAGGTCGCCGATGCGTTCGTCGCCGGGCGCTCGCCCGCGTTGACCTGGGTCTTCTGGGTGCTCACCCTCCTTGGCGATGACTCCCTCATAGCTCCCCTGGCGGCTGCGTTGGTGGTGCTCATCGCGGCCTGGGGCAACCGGGCGCGCGCCGCGGCGCTTGGCGGCGGGATGCTTCTGAGCTGGGCGTTGATCCATGCGGGCAAGGAGGCCGTGGGGCGGGGGCGTCCTTCCGCGGCGCTTGCTCTCATCGAGCTGCCCGGGTCGTACAGCATGCCGTCGGGGCACGCGCTCATCGGCGTGGCCTTGTTCGGACTCCTTGCCCACTCAGCGATCAGGTGGATCGACTCGCGGCGGCGGTCGTCGAGCGGCGATGCGGTTCCGGCCGGCGCCCGGCGGACGGGCGCGGCGTCTGCCGTCGCGAAGCCGGCGGTGGTGATCGCGGCCGTCGCGCTGGCGCTGGGGATCGGTCTGTCGCGCGTGTACCTGGGAGTGCACTGGATGAGCGACGTTCTGGCCGGATGGTGCCTGGGCGGCGCGATACTGCTCGTGACGCTGCACTTCGCGGCCGCCTGGGAGCGGGGCGGCGGCCCCGATGTGCTTCAGGGCGCGCGACCGTGGGTGGCCGGACGAGGCTGGGTGATACTCGTGGCCGTGGTGGTCGCGATCATCGTGGCCGCCGCGGCGCTGACCGTGTGGGCAGAGCCCCTGTTGTGAGGTGGCTTCAGGCGTCGTTCGGTCACGGGGGCAGCCTCCGACCGCGGGGCGGCGTCCCCGGCCCCGGCGCCGGTGTGCGGCGCCCGGCTACGAGGCCGGCGCCGATGATGGCGCCGCCGCGGCCGGAGGTCGGGGTGTCCATGGTCCGCTTCTCCGAGATAGTCGGTGCCGGCTGGGTGGCTCGGCGCATATTTGCTCTGGCGCCCGTGATGACGCCATTCTACAATCGTTGGTGGATGTCAAAGGACGCTATCACACCAGACCGGAGGGGGCTCACCGTGAGGACGCAGAGATCGAGAGCAGGAGGCGCGCCCACGGGGCGGCAGGTCTTGCGGATGGCGCTCATCGCCGGCGTGGTCGTGCTGATCGGCGCGCTGGCGGCGGCGCTGGCGGGGTGTGGAGGCGTCGAGATCGGCACCGCCCAGGAGGTCGTGGTGGACGAGGCCCTGGGAGCGGCCGCGCTCACCGATGTGGAGTTGAGCATGGGGGCGGGGTCGCTGACCATCGCTCCAGGAGCGGCCGGTCTCGCTTCGGGCTCGATCGTCTGCAACGTGGAGCCCTGGATACCCGCGGTAGTCCGTACCGACAAGAGCCTGAGCATCAAGCAGGAGACCAAGAAGAGCGTCGTGGGTCTCCCGAACGATATCGTCAACCGCTGGGAGTTGCTGCTGGGCAAGGCCCCCATGCGCCTCAACATCTCCGCGGGAGCATATGAGGGCGATCTCGATCTGAGCGGTCTGACCCTGCAGGAACTGACCATCAAAGACGGGGCCGCGCGCAACAAGGTGAGGTTCGACACGGTCAATCCCAGCCAGATGACGCGGCTCCTGTACGAGACGGGGGCCTCCACTGTGTCTCTGAGCGGCCTGGCGAACGCCAACTTCCAGAGCATGACGTTCACGGGTGGAGCGGGCACGTACTCCTTCGACTTCTCGGGCCAACTGCGCACCGGCGCGGCAGTCAGGATCTCCGCCGGGGCCGCGACGGTGCGGATCGAGGTGCCGCAGACGACGGCCGCCAGGGTCATGGTCGCCGGGACGTTGAACGACGTCACGACCGAGGGTGTGTGGACCACCAGCGGCGATACCTACAGCACCACCGGCGGCGGGACCGCGGCCGAGAGCAGGATGCTCTCTATCACGGTGGACGTGAATGTGGGGTCGGTCACGCTGGTGAGCAAGTGACCGACCGCGGGCTGCACGGTGTGGACGGCCGGCCGCGAGGGCCGCGACGGGTTCCCGGCGCCGCGCCCGACGGGGGGGCGGGCGGTCATAGTGCGGCCGGCTCCGGTACGGTCGAGACCGGGGTGTGGCTGCGACAGGTGGAGATCAAGGGCGACGAGTTCCCCGACCGCGAAGCCCACCCGTTCGACATACCCACGCTGCAGCGACGCCAGGTGCTCCGCTTCAACCAGTGCGTGAGCTTCTTCGTGGGAGAGAACGGATCGGGCAAGTCGACGCTCATCGAGGCGATAGCCCGGCGCTGCGGCATCCATATCTGGACGGAGAGCAAACGGCGTGTGGCGCCGCCGGCCGCACGGCGGCCTGCGGCGCGACCAGGTCCGCACAGTCACCGAAGCCCGGCCGGCCTCTTGAGCGACCACCTCGACGTCATCCTTGCGCGGGGGCCGGTGCGCGGCGGTGTCTTTACCGCCGAGAGCTTCAGACAATGGGCCGAGTTCCTCGACGACGTCGCCGAGATCGATCCTGGGCAGGCCAAGTACCACGGGGGCGCCAACCTCACTCTGCGCTCCCACGGCGAAGGTCTGATGGCCTATTTCCGCGGGCGCTACCAGATCCCCGGGCTCTACTTCTTGGACGAACCCGAGGCCGCGTTGTCACCGGCCAGCCAGCTCGATCTGCTGCGCCTGCTCGCAGAGCTCGGGCAGCGCGGCCACGCCCAGTTCATCCTAGCCACCCACTCGCCCATCTTGATGGCGCTGCCGGGCGCGCAGGTCTTCAGTTTCGGAGATGCCGGAATCGAGGAGACTTGCTACGAGGAGACCGAGCACTTCCGGCTCTATCGTGACTTCACGGCCGACCCGGGGGCGTTCTTGCGGGAATGAGGGGGCCGTCGCGGTTCAGGGCGCGTCGCGGTCGAGGGAACCGTGGCGGTTCAGAGCGCCGTCGCGGTTTCAGTCAGATTCGCCGGGCGGCGACGCGACTGCGCCATCCTCGGCGGCGTCTCCGGCGGCTTTACGTGTCGCACGCCGGTGCGCCAGCACGATGATGCCCAGGAGCACGACGACGGCGATCAGCGTGGTGACCGTCACGGCGGCGGACATCCCCTGGATGACGAGGGCCACGAGGTTGGTGATCAGTGTGACCCCCCACAGGATGAGGGTGGTTCTTGTCTGCGAGAGACCCCGGGCCAGCAGTTGGTGGTGGAGATGATCCTTTCCCGGGCTCGAGAGGGGGTTTCTGCGCTGGAAAAGACGGCGGAAGAACACCTGTGAGGTGTCCAGCAACGGGAGCAAGAAGGGAAGCAGCAAAAAGAGCACGCTTGGCACGAGGCCGAACAGCGTGGTCACTTTCACGCTGCCCAGGATGCTCGAAGCCGCCAACACGAACCCGAAGAAGTAGGCGCCGCTATCGCCCATGATGATGCGCGACGGCGGGAAGTTGTGGCGCAGGAACCCGAGCGCGGCGCCGGCCAGGCCCGCCAGTACCAGGGTGGCGGCGGCCTTGCTCTGATCCTGAGCCGAGGCGGCGAGCAGACACATGGCCGTGATGAAGCTGACTCCGCCGGCCAAGCCGTCCACGCCATCGAGCAGATTGACCGCGTTGGTGATGGCGACGATCCAGAGGACGGTGATTATGATAGAGAGAGCGGTGTTGAAGTCACCGGCAAAGGTCACATCGATCTTGATGTCGACGGCCACCAGGAGCAGGGCCGAGATCAATTGCACCAGCAGGCGGAAGAGCGGCGGCAGACTGAACTGGTCGTCGATGAAACCGGCCATGATCAGGAACGAACCGCCGAGTAGGATGGTCAATATCTGGATCTGCACTTCTTCGATGGCGATGCGGCGGAGCAGAGTGATGATGATGAGAGCCAGGCATACCGAGGCGAAGACGGCCAGTCCGCCCGCGTTGGGCAGTGGCTCCTTGTTGAGGCGCCGGGCGTTGGGCTTGTCGGCCCACCCGACCCGCAGAGAGTAGAGGCGGACACGGGGGATGAAGAGCCATGCGGCCACCACGGCGATCACGAAGGTGAGGACAACGGTGACCCAACCGAGGTCTCCAGGGGCCGCGATGCCAAGCTTGTTGAGGAAGTCGGTTATGAAGTCGAGCACGTCTGTGTGGTGACCTCTCAGGCTTCACAGGTTCTCGGCCACGTGCAGTAGCATCGTATCATCGGGCGAAGAAACGGGACGCGCTCGACGTCTAAACCGGTAGAGCGGCGCGATGGGCGCCGTGGATCAAGCGGCGGAGGTGCCGGCGGCAGTATGAATAGTGTGGATCCCGGAACTCGCGGGTCCGCGGTGGATCCCAAGCTCGCGGGGGGGCCTGAGCCCGCGGCCTTCATGGAAATGGTACGGCTCCATGACCGGGGGCTGCGCACGCTGGCGTACCGGATGCTCCACGACCGGACGGCCATGGACGACGTGATGCAGGACGCCTATGTCAAAGCCTTTCGAGGCTTCTCCGGGTTTCGGGGGGAAGCGCAGGCGCGCACCTGGCTCTACCGCATCGTCTATAACGCCTGTCTCGACATGCTGCGTCGTGAGAAGCGGCAGCGAGAAGCTCCCGTGGGGGATGCCGATGGCTCGGGGTGCGCGGGAAGCTGTGCTTTGGCCTACAGGGGTCTGCGCCCGAGCGCTCTGGCCACTCTCGAAGAGACCGACTCGGTGGTCGAGCGCGTCGATCTGGCCACGGCCTTGGCGTCACTGCCCGAGGACCAGCGCACCGCGGTGCTGCTGGTCGACGCCGCCGGCTTCAGTTATGAAGAGGTCGCGGAGGTGCTCGGGGTGCGTCCGGGCACCATCGGATCCCGGCTGCATCACGCCCGCTCGGTGTTGCGAGCCACCCTCACCGAAGGGAGGGACGATGAAACGACATGAGAACCAACCAGACCGAGACGCCGCTCTGGGAGAAGAGCTGCGGCGCTTGGAGGTCCCCGACCATGACCCTGACTTCTTCTCCTCGCTAAAGGAGAGGCTGCAGGCTGCGCCCCATCAGGCCGCGTCCCGGCCGCCCGCGCCCAAGCCCAAGCCACGCCGCAGCTGGGTCCGGTTGGCCTGGATACCCATCCCGGTAGCCATGGTCATCCTGCTGCTGCTGTGGGCCTTCGCCGGGCCGCTGGGTATCGATTCCCTCCGGCCCGAGACCGCCAGCGCCGCCGAGATAGCACAGAAGGCCCTCAAGGCCGTCGCCGAGACGAAGACGCTGAGATGCACCGTGGTCGCCGTCACCGATGCGGGTGCGGAAGACCGTCGCACAGTCGTGCTGTCGGCCGACGGCAGCTACCGCATCACGCAGAAGTCGTGGAAGGACGGTGACGGCGGCCGGATGGTAGAGAGCGGCATCATCGTGAGCGAGGCGTACGACAGCAAGAGCGGCGTGTTGCGGCTCCTCTACACGGACGAGAACGGGAACCCCGCCGCACCGCTGCCTGATGAGATCCCACCGGCCGTGGAAGCGACCGGCCACCCTCTGGGCGGCCCGGACATCCCGGCCGTGTCGTACCCGTTGGGACGGCTGTGGATGGGCATGCGCGACCTGTCCGACGCCACGGTTATCGAGGGCGCCTACGAGGGCCGGCCGACCTGGACTCTCAGCACCGCTCTGCCGCAGAACCTGATCTCCAACGCGGGCCCCGACCACATGGAGGCGACGGTCGACCAGGAGACCGGCTTCCCCGTACGCATGGTTCTCACGCAGCAGGGGCAGGTCGACCTCGACATGCACCTGGAAGACGTGCAGATCGACCCGGAGTTGGGGGCCGGGTTCTTCGGGATAGAGTTCCCGGAGGGCGTGGAGGTGAAGCGCACGGACCACGGCTTCCAGAGAGTGGAGCCTGCCCGTATGAGCACCGAAGGCAAGGCCGTCGTCGGCTACGCCCCGGTGTTGCCGGCCGAGCTCCCCGAGGGGTACGCGCTCGCCGAGGTAAGGGTGGCGGCGCAGGGCCAGGCCGGCGGCAAGGAGGGCATGAACCCGGCCGCTCCCGGTGTGGTCTCGGCCATGTACCGGCGCGGTTTTGACCAGTTGGTAGTCACAACGCGCCTGGTGGGTGACGATCCGTCGCTGTGGTCCGACCCATTGGCCAGGGGAGAGGGTTTCATCGATGACCCGGAGGCGGTGACTCTGGCCTCCGGAGCCTTCGCCGGCAGCTCCGCCGAGATCCTCATCGACCTGCTTACCCTGCCGCACCTCTGGGCCATGAACGACACCCTGGTGCTGACCATCTCCGGTGACCTGACCCGCGACGAGTTGCTGGCCGTCGCGGAGTCGTTGGCACCGGTGGAGTGAGCGCGACGGGCGCGTCGCGGTGGCGACGGCACAGACGTGGCGGGGGCACTCGCCACGGCGCGGGCGCCCGGCGGGGCGGCAACGCCTGAGGGTGGCGGCGAGTGGGGCCCATGCGGTAGAGTTCTCTGGGAAAGCAAATGGCCCGCTGGGCCACGTCTTGATGGGATCACAGTAAGCATGAAGAAGACCGAAGCGGTCAAGATCGGCGTGCGGTCTCTGTGGAACCGGACCATCGGCATGCCGGTGTGTGTGTCCTTCGAGGTCACACATTCCTGCTGCGCGAATTGCCTGCACTGCGACAAGGGCGGCATCAAGCCCGACCCTGTCCGAATGAGCCTGGACGATTACCGGCGCATCTCGGAGGAATTCAAGCCCGGCCTCTGCCAGCTTTCAGGCGGCGAGCCGCTCTTGCGTGAAGACCTGGAAGACATAGTGCGGGCGATCAAGCGGCCCAACGGCCTGCCGATGGTGGTCTGCGTGAGCAACTTCTGGCTCATGACCGAAGAGCGATACCTCTCCCTCAACGAGGCGGGGGTCTCGCTGTTCTCGGTATCGCTTGACTTCCCCGACGACCGCCATGACGATTTCCGCGCGATCCCGGGCCTCTTTGCAAAGATGAGCGACATCATCCCGTACCTGGTGAAGAAGTACGGGCGGGAGGATATCGTGCTCAACTCGGCGCTCACGCACGCCAACTTCGACATGCTTCCCGAGCTCGTTGCCAAAGCGGAGGAGTGGGGGACGCAGATCTCGTTCAGCGCCTACAGCTCGCTCCGCACTCAGGACCGGAGCCTCTGCATCACTTCGCCCGACGATCTGGCCGTGCTTCGCCGCCATATCGACTGGGCCAAAGATCATAAACGCAGGTCAAAAAGCATCGTGAACTCGGAGTACATCCTCGACAAGACCTACCAGTTCTTCGCCGACGGCGGCATGGGTGGATGCCAGGCGGGGCGGAGATTCGTTGTGGTGCGCCCGGACGGTCTCTTGAATGCGTGTTCCATGTTCCCCAATCTGCAGTACAAGACCCGCGAGGAGATGGAGAAGGGCTTCAAGTCCACCCGTGAGAGCTGCGACCAGTGTTATGTGGCGATCCGGGCAGGCACGGAACGCTCCCTGTGGAGGCTGGTGCGAGACAACATAGGTTTCGTGGCGTCCATGCCCAGCTTCACACGAAGGGACGCCTGAGGCGCCATCCGCTCCCCCCTCGCGCGGCGGATGCTCGCGAGGGTCCGACTCTTGCCCGCATCGCTGCGCGCCTGGGCGTCGCTTCGCATCCGCCCCGGGCGCAGCGCGGGCGCGAAACTCCGCGGCTGACCCCTCAGGCGTCCAATGTCAGGTGTATATGCGGCACCGCGGGGTGTGTGTCAGATACCCCTTTCAAGGAGTGGTCTTGCCGCTCGACCCCACTTGTCACCGGATGGTCCCGCATGGGCCATGCAGCAGTAGTCGGTGAAAGGCGCGGAGGACGGGCGGCAAAGCCCCTCCGCCTAGTGTTTGCGGCGGACCAACCTCAGTGCCGACCAGGCCTTGTCGAGCGGCGCCATCTTGATATCCACCATGGCGTTGGTGAGGGCCAGACGCCGTATGAGGGTCTCGTTCAGGTCACCGAACGTCGCGCCGCTCTTGCGGCCGGAGAGCTTCATCCACGAGACCCACAGACTGCCGTTGGGGGCGAGCTTGTCCCGCAGAGTCGCGAAGCTAGCGGCGAGTTCGGCCCGGTCGCGCGCGAAGACGAGTATGAAGTCGAACGGACCTTCCAGTGAGGCCGCCTCATCGAGGGCCGCGAGTACGGCGAAGGCCTCAGGGAGGGGCAGCAGCGGGTTGTCGTCGTCTTCCGGGGGTGCGATCAGAAGTCCGGCGACTCCAGGCTTGACGCCCAGCTTCTTGAGGACCTCGCTCTCGGATGCCTGCTCTTCGGTCGCGGGGACTGCTTCCGCGGCGGCCTTAGTCGCGGCAGCTTTGGCCGCAGCAGCTTCAGGAGCCGGCTTAGCAGGCTTTGCGGGCTTGCCGGTCTCGGAAGCCTTGCTCACCTTCGTCTGCTTCGGCGCCTTCTGCGTCTTGCCGGCAACGGCGTCCTTATCGGGCTTGTCTTCTGGCATGTCATCTCCGTGCACGATCGCGATCCGGCGGTTTCTTCAAGCCGCACTCCGGGTCATGTTAGCATCGGGCGCGGGTATGGACATATCGGTGGCGCCTGTTCTACGCTTGAAGCGCCTGCCGGAGCGGTTTTGCGGGCGACACCGAGCAGGAGGAGGAAACGATGTTCTGCAAGAGCTGTGGTCAGCCGGTTGAAGAGGGTCATCTGTTCTGCAAGAACTGTGGCGCCCGGGTGTCGCCCGAGGATTCCGTCACCGAGGTCAAGCCGCCTTCTGACGCCGAGGTGACGGCGGTCAAACCGCCGTCGGCGCCGGCCCCGGTGCCCCCGCCGTCGGGGCCGCCCGCGGCGCCCTCGCCCTCCGCATCCTCGAGCCCGCCTACCCCACCGCCTCCGCCCCCGTCTGGGGCTCCGGGTCCGCCTCCGCCCCCGTCTGGGGTCTCTGGCCCCCCGTCTGCGCCTGTGGCTTCGGGGATCGGCCCGGGGTGGCAGCCACCGATGCCGCCGGCCGGCCAGAAGAGCCGCACCGGTCTCATCATCGGGATCGTGGCGGCCGCCGTCATCGTGTTGGCCGGCGCCGGGCTTGGGGTCTACTTCGGGTTACTGAGAGATGGAGACGACGGTGGAGCAGGAGCCGGTGGCGAGACGACCAGAACCACCGTGACCACGGTCGCGGATGCTTCGACCACGTCGACGGCGGCTGGAACCACCACATCGTCCGAGGTGGCGACCACAGCCACGACGGCGGGTGGCGCCACTGCCCAGACCGTGCCGGGGCTCTCCGGTTCGACCGACGGCACCGGCACACCGACCAGCCGGTCGACCACGACAACCGCGGAAGACCCGTACATGCGCTATTTGGACAGCGCGTTCGAGGTCGTGAACGATCTGGAGGCCAGCGACCGCAGGATCCCCGATCTGGCGACCGAGATCAACAACACGTTGCCCGATGTCCCCGATTGGGTATACGAGGAATTGCAGGGCATGATAGACACCATCCTCGAGGACAACGAACCCATGCTCTATCTGGACATTCCTCCAGAGTTCCGGCAGGCCAACAACCATCTTGTCGCTGCCGTCACGAGCATGATCAATCGTATCTCGTTCACGATGTCGGGCATCGAGGCCCTGTGGGACACCGGTAACAAGACCACGGGCAACAGCTATTTCGAGTCGGGCCGTGAGGAGCGCGATCGCTACCGGACGGAGATCGAGAAGTTCCACGATTTGTTGCCCGTGAGCTGAGCTATCGAGGCCGGCGCCGGTGAATGGAAGACCACGGGAGATGTGACATGGGTATAGCGCGGTTCAAAGCGTATGACTGGGGCGTAGTGGCCCTGTTCGTACTGATAATCATCGGAGTGAGTCTGAGTTGGTACACGATCTCGCTGTCGGTCGCGGAGGAAAACCTCGGCTCGATGGGCTTCAGCGGCTGGGACTTCAGCTTGGGTGTCATGTCCTTCGTGTTCGCCCTCATCGCACTGGGATGGGTGGGTCTGAAGGCGGTCATCGCCCCCCGCGGCCCGTACCCTTTCTGGTATCTGGAGGGGGTCGTTCTCATGGTCATCGGTTTCTTGATCGCCGTGTTCGCGCTCATCCGCATCCTTGACAAACCCGGTGGCAACGAGTTCTACGGCATCGGGATAGGGCGTGGAGCGGGTGTCTTCATCACCCTGATCGCCGGGGTGCTCATCGCCGGGTGTGGATATCTCGCCCACACCGACGAGACCATGGCTTTCGAGGATGTGCCCGACGAGCGGTCGGACTACCCCATCTATGGACCGGCGGACAGCAAGGGTATCCGCCACTGCAAGAACTGTGGCGAGCGGGTAGAGGGCACTTCGCGCTACTGCCGCTCGTGCGGCAAGCCCCTGTGACAGACAGGCATGGTACCGTGGTCTCTCGTATTCGCTAGCGGGCGGGCTCGACTCAACGGGCTGCCAGGAGGTGCGCCGTGTCGAAGTTCTTCAGAGTGCTGAGCGTCGCCGTCTTGTTGATCGCAGTGGTCTTGGCAATCGGCGCCTGTGGTGGCGGTGACGATGTGACAGGCAAGTGGTCGGACCCGACGATGAACATGACCTATGAGTTCAAGTCAGATGGCTCGATGGTCGTGGCCATGCCGGGTATCGGTGAGATGACCGGCACCTACGAAACGAGCGGTGGGAAGATCGAAATAGACATGATGGGCGAGAAGGTCTCCGCTCCGTACAAGATCGATGGTGATACGATGACCATCTCGCCTGAGGGCGAAGCCCAAGTGGTGCTCGAGCGCGAAGTCGAGCGCGAATAGCACTTGCGAGACAACGTTTTATCAAGCGGGACGATGGGGGGTCCGGTGGTTCGGCCGGGCCTCTTTTTTGTGTCGTTTTTCGCATGGGAAGAGCGGGGTATGACGGTGGCGTATGGGCGGAGACGAAAACCCCGAAATGTGCGTGGTTAGAAGGAAATCTTCGCGCTTCCTCACCCCCTGGACGGGCGTTTTTCATGGTAGGCTTTTCTGTCAGGTAGGATCCGTAACCGACCGGGTACGGTCGTGCAGTCAAAGTACGTTGGAGGACGCGATATGAAGGTGCTCGAGGAAGGGGCAAACCCCCTTTTCACCGATCCCGACCCAGACAAGGCGCGTGATTTCTTCCGGGACAAGACACGGGCGATGGTCGACAAGCGGATGACCGAGAAAGAGGCAGTGGAGAAGTTCATACCCGATGGCTGCTATCTCGCTATCGGCGGCTTCGGAGCCAACCGCATCCCCAACTCCATCGTTCATGAGATCGTGCGGCAGCGGCGCAAGAACCTGGGTTTCCTCGGGCACACCTCCACACATGATTTCCAAGTGCTGTGCGCAGGCAAGGTCTTCAACCGGGTGGATTCGGCCTACATCGTCGGTCTCGAGGCGCGAGGCCTCTCCCGCAACGCCCGCCGCTATATGGAGTCCGGCGACGTTCGGGTTACCGAGTGGAGCAACTACGCTCTGGCCGCCCGCTTGAAAGCCGCCGCCGACGGAGTCTCCTTCGGGATCATCCGCTGCATGCTCGGCACCGACACGTTCAAGATGTCGGCCGGCAAGGTCATCGAGTGCCCCTTCACCGGCAAGAAGTTCCTCGCCGTCCCGGCCCTGTGGCCCGATGTTGCCGCGATCCACGTACACGAGGCCGACATGTATGGCAACTCGGTGATCCGGGGCATCTCGGTCGCCGATCTGGAGCTGGCTCGCGCCGCCAAACACCTGATCATCACCACGGAGCGGCTGGTCAACAACTCAGTCATCCGCGACGATCCCACCATCACGTCGATCCCGTTCTATTTGGTAGACGCGGTCATCGAGGTGCCGTACGGCAGCTATCCGGGCAATATGCCCTATCTCTACTTCTCGGACGAAGAACACCTGGCCGAATGGCTCAAGGCGGAGAAAGATCCCGAGGGATTCGAGAAGTTCCTCGACCACTACATCTACGGCGTTCCCAATTTTGAGGAATATCTGGAACGCTGCGGGGGCCTGAAGAGGATGGAAGAGCTGCAGAAGCTCGAGAACGTGGTCGAGGCCTGACGGACGCCCGAAGCGAAGGAGCTTATGGATATGGCACCCGAATACAACATGATGGAACTGATGATCTGCGTGGCGTCCCGGTATCTCGAGGACGGCAAGAGTGTGGCCGTCGGTACGGGGGCGCCCTGTGCCGCCGCTATGCTGGCGCAGAAGACGGGCTCTCCCGACCTGGTGATCCTTTTCGAGGCCGGCGGTGTGGCTCCCCTGTTGCCCAAGATGCCCATCTCGGTGGGCGATTCGAGCACCTTCTACCGCGCGGTTATGGCGGCGGGGATGTCGGAGATGATGACCACCTGTGCCCGGGGCCAAGTGGACTACGCCTTCTTGGGGGGCGCCCAGATCGACAAGTACGGCAACATCAACTCCACCTGCATCGGCGACTACTACAAGCCGAAGGTCCGCTTTCCGGGTAGCGGCGGGGCGAACGATTTCGCGTCGCTTTGCTGGCGCACCATGGTCATGACCGTACACGAGAAGGCCCGCTTCGTCGAGAAGTGCGACTTCATCACTTCGCCGGGGTTCCTCTCGGGCGACGGCGCCCGCGAAGCGGCCGGTCTCCCGGCCGGCGGCCCGTACAAGATCATCACCGATCTGGCGGTCATGGGCTTCGACGAGAACACGCACGCCATGACGATCGAATCACTCCATCCGGGAGTGGACGTCGACAAGGTGCAGAGCGAGACGGGCTTCGAGCTCCTCGTCTCCCCGGACGTCGGTCGCACCGAGCCGCCCACCGCGGAAGAGCTGCGCATCCTACGCGAAGAGGTCGACCCTGGCAGGCTGGTGATCGGAAGGGCCTGACGGCAGGCAAACAAAAGAGGGGGCTCGAATGAGCCCCCTCTTTTCCTCTCGGGCTGTTTGAAGCTCTTAGTTGTTGCCCACCTGCGCAGGGACTGCTCCGTCGGTGAAGACGTGGCGCGTCACCTGGAAGATGTCGGTGTTGTCGATGTACGGTCCACGGACCGGGTCGACACCTCTCACCTGGGTCGTCAAGACCGAGGCGCCCGCACCCTTGGCATACAGCGGGACGAGCTGGTTGGTGTGCCAGTAGAAGTCGGGCCCGTACTCCCACCTGTGGTTGGTGTAGAGGTGGCCCGGCACCTGGCCCGCGCCGTTGTTCACGAGAGGAACAAAGACACTCTGGTCAGGCTTCACGATGAACCGGGAAGCTGACGGAGCGGCGGGCGTGCCGACACCGGCGCCCGGACCCCAGATGCCGCCGGTCTCGTGATCGCTGGTGATGACCAGGAGGGTCTCATCCCAACTGCTGTTGGCCTCGACCCAAGCGATGACAGCCTCGACCGCGTCGTTGAAGTCGATCTGCTCCTCGATAGCCCGGCCGAGCCAACCGAAGTGGTTGCCGTAGTCGGGGTTCGCGCCCTCGATCATGACGAAGAAGCCGTCAGGATCGTTGTCAAGGACGTTGAGAGCGGCAAGAGACATCTCAGACAGAGTCGGGGAGGTCTCGAGGAAGGGGACGGTGAAGGGAGCGTCGTTAGCGGCGCCCGTGCGGTAGAACTGCGTATAGCCGCTACCGACCTTGTCCTCACCGCCGCACTGCACTACGCCCAGGACCCTCTCCGGGGTCGGGCCGGTCGCCATGGCCTGGAAGTCGGCCCGGGACTCTATGACATCCCAGTACTCCACTTCGCCGTCGCCATCGGCGTCGTTACCGATCTTGCCCGCCACCACGTCGTTCCACGTGGACTCTTTCCAGAGATACTTGCTGGTATCGCTGAAGTACGGGGTCTCGAGCTTCTCGCCGTTGTTGTTGTACCAGGGGTTGTGTGCACCCATGGCCACATCCAGCTTGCTCTCGCGTAGTTGTTGCTCGATGATCGACTTGAGGGCTTTGCGATCGAGCGCATGCGCGGAGAAGCCGGCCGGAGTCGCTTCGGCGAACGATTGTGTGGAAACCACGCCCGTCGCTTTGCCGAGTTGCTCGGCGATCTCGACTATGGTGGGGACCCTATTGGCGTGCTCATCGATACCCACGCCGCCCGCGCACTTGTATCCGGTCCCCATCGCGGTCGCAGCCATGTTCGATTCGGTGACCCTGTTCGCCGCCCAGCCGCCGACCTCATTGAAGTCGGTCCAGGCCAGATACGGATTGTAGTGCCCCCCGGCGGGATAGGTGCTTACGCCCAATTGGACGGGGAAACGCTCGTAGGCCTGAGTGCCGGCCGCCCCATACTGGTAGTAGTCGGTGGCAAGCACGCAGTTGTAGCCACAACCGTCGGTGATCATGATGATGACGTTCTTGGCGCTATCGCCGCCGGCCAAAGCTGTCGCTGCGAACATGCAAAGCACCAGCATTGCCACTAGGACGACCATAAGTACTGAACGCGTCACGAGTCTTGCTCTTCTGGAACCCATGTGTTCTGCCTCTCCCTGTGTCTTACAGATTCCCGCGTGGTGCAGAATCGTCTGACCATCGAACGACCGGCACTACACGCGCTCCACAGCGTTCCTGAACTGACGAAAGCGAAAGTGTCTTCGGAAGGCACCACCCCCCAGAGTCGGAAACCTGTCTTCACGTCTTGGATAGAACGTGGGGCTACTGACAGCGGCATACCGATGACGCCCTACTGATGACATCGTGCGCGAGAACCCCAGACATCTATGACTGTCTCACCTGGGAACCAGTGTGTCAACAGGCTTTTGTACCGCATCAACAGCGGGCTGGCGGGCTGTTGTATAGACTTATAGATAAAAGCCGGACGGGGCGCGGCTTGACATCGCCGCGAAGCGGCGCAAAGCGCGGGTCGGAGCGGTGGCGGCGCTCGGCGGCCGCTACTCGACGAAGCCCTCCACCACGTAGGTCCAGCCGGCCTTCTTGTCGCGGTGCAACTTGATGAGCTGCCGCTTCTCGGCGTCGATGAGCAGGTTGCTGAAGCTGCGGTATCCGTAGGCGGACTCGTTGAACGAGGGCTTCTTGCGCTGCATGGTGTCTTTGACCATGGAGGCGAAGATGGGGTCCTTGTTCTCCCGGATGAGGGCGGCGATGGATTCCAGCAGGAGGTCGAACACCTCGCGCTTCTCCTCGGGGATGTCCTTGGCCTGCGGGCTCGCGGGGGCGGGGGTGGCCTGCTTCTCGAGGTCTTCGTAGAAGATGAACTCGTCGCAGTTGCCGGAAAGGAGATCGGAGGTGGATTCCTTCATGCCGATGCCGATCACGTGCTTGCCGTTCTCCTTGAGCTTCGACACCAGGGGAGAGAAGTCGGAGTCGCCCGACACGACCACGAAAGTGTCGATGTGCTCCTTCGACCAGGCCAGGTCCATGGCATCCACGGCCAGCCGGATGTCGGCCGAGTTCTTGCCGGTCATGGTTCGCCGGGGGATCTCGATGAGTTCGATGGCGTTCTCGTGCAGCGGCTTGGTGTACTGCTTGTATTCGCCCCAGTCGGCGTAGGCCTTCTTGACGATGACCTTGCCCTTCTCCACGAGGCGTTCGAGTATCTTGTGGATGTCGAAGTCGCCCCGGCGGTGCTTGAAGCCGATGGCGAGGTTCTCAAAGTCTATGAAGACGGCCAGGGTGCGTTCGGTCTCGGTCATGTGGTCTCGGTGCTCCTTCCCCAGAACAGCGGCACCAGGATGTGTTTCTTCTTGTGAATTCTTGCACGTTTCCTCGAATCCTGTCGTGCGGTAGCCGTGTCGCGAGACCGCGGCCTGCATCTCTTACGTCTTTCTGAGAAAAGCCCGACGAGTGGCTTTGCCGCGATGGGGTCGGGCGCATCAAGGCTGCATGTGGTGGAGACCGGAGCGGCGCGTCGTACAGACTGAGGTGGCGCATGCAGGCGGGTCTCCGGGCACGCGGAGGCGGGTCTCCCGGTACACCTATGGTCTTCGCGAAAACGGCGGAACGTACTATCGAAGACTGAGGCACGGCTGGTGACTCGGTGTCGGTTCGGACGCAGCCGAAGCCACGTGTGCGGCACTCACCCCAGCTTGCCGCCCGGACCTCCCTGTCCTGTGATTCAGGTGAGGCAAGGCACGGCATGTGAAAAGGGTCCGCATGGATCTGAATCCCCTGACGTCCGAATGGTTCTTCGCGAAGCAGGCCACCTCGGGGGTAGAGTCGGTCGGATCACGCTGCTCTCAATCAGCCTAGAGCAGCTCCAGGAAGCTCTCCATGGCCTGCCGGGCCTTGTCCTGCTGGGCCCCGCCGCGGCCGAGGGCGTCGCCGTCGATGGCCAAGAAGGGGATGCCCGCCTCCACGAAGGCGGCGCGCACCACCGGGAGCGAGCCCAGGCCGTGCCGGCAACCCCAGTGGTTGAAATGCACCGCTCCGTCCACCTTGAGCTGCTTGGCCAGCGCGACGTTGAGACGGGCCCGGCGGGCCGAGCTGCCCCACAGGGCGTTATCGGTAAGCCGCTTGGCGAGCCCGGGGAAGGGGTCGTCCGGATCGACGGTCTCCATGTGCATCTGACCCATCTCTTCAAAGATCACGGCGGCGCCGCGGCGCTCCATCATCTCGAAGATCTCGGCGTCGTGATGGGGGACGGTGTGCAGCCACAGGAGCCGCCTGAGCTTCCGCCCCCCGTCGAGCACGGGCGCCATGAGATCGCTGCGCCCCTTCTCGCTGAGGAGCCGCTCGAAGTCCTTGGCGCCCTCCTCGGTGCCCCACAGGAGCTGGCCCAGGAAGACGGTGGCAAAGGTGCTGCGGCCGTTCATCTCGATGCGTCCCGCGAGGCGCTCGGCCATGATATGGCCCCAGGCCGCCGACGCCCGGTTGGAGAGTTCGATGGCTTTGCGGAGGTTCGGTTTGCGGCCGCTCCAGCGCCCGATGTCCTCGTGGAGCACGCGCATCTGTTCGGCCACGTCGGCGATCACCTCGGGAGCGGTCTCCCTTTCGTCGGGGGGCATGGGCACGCGGATCTCGCGGAACGGCACGCTGTGCCGCACCGCCAGCATCTCGAGTAGACACTCCTTGCCCAGACAGAGGGGAGTGGTGCCCAGGCACATCGATGGGGCCGGCAGCATGTCATTCTCCACGGCGGCCAGGGCGATGCGGTGGTAGCTGCAGACGTCGCGCGCCAGCGGCATGCGCGCGGCCGCGGACTCCACAGCCTCGCGTAGGTCGGTGCCGGTGAGGGTGGCGGAGCCGATCTCCGGGATCATCGGTGTAAGGCCGTATGAGGTCAGGAGCTCGGTGGGGAACAGGTACGACACCCAGGGGACGATGGCGCCCGGCTTGAACAGGTCGAGCGACGCAGAGAGGGCGTGGAGCTCCATGTAACGGCGGGCCGTGCGGGCCCGCATGGCCTTGAAGCGGATCTGCGCCAGGTAGGCCGTGCGGACGAGAGCCGCGTTGAGGGAGTCGCCGGTGACGTCGGCCATGCCGGGCATGGGTCAGCCCTCCCCGCCGGCGCCGTGGCCGCCGCTGGTCGCAAGAAGGTCGTCCTCGCCCGGGCCGCCGCCGAAAAGGTCGTCATCGTCCAGGACGGCCAGCAGGTCGTCGTCGAGCAACTGAGCCTCCAAGAACGCTTCCACGCGGGTGCGCAGGGGGCCGTTTGCGTCGAACGGGA
>DAIRFC010000135.1:0-3842 GCA_036795215.1 Actinomycetota bacterium
GGCCCAGCGGCCGTCCTTGCGCTTGTAGATGGATCCCTCGTTTCGGCCCCGGCGCTTTCTCTTCTGGCTAGAGAGTGAAGGCTCGTTCCGGTCCTGGCTCGCCATGAACCATGCCTTTCCTACCGACGTAGTAGGAGCGTTGCATGCCTCCTACAGTCCGGTAACGATGATTGGTGCCGATCCCATTGTTCCAGGCGACGAAAATGTCCTGCCAATCTAGGCCTTCTGACTTCATTTCATTCACGAAGTCGACCAAGAGGCGCGTCCATTCGCTCGTCCCGTGAAGATCGACTCCGCCTGGACTCATCAGCTCTCTCGCTCGAACATACGCCTTCCTCACGGCTTCTTGGGGAACCATGGGAGTCCCCACCGTGATAGTCGCCGAGCAGACAGCGCCTGCTCTCACCTTGATCTCTATCCAGGGCAAGACCAGAGGCCGGTCACTGAGGAGAAACCCCACCGCATCAGCTTCATGAACGTTGGTGCCAAAGACGATCGAGCGCGCCATAGTCTTGACCTTAAACAGCGGATTCATGTGTTTCATGGCCGCCCAGTAATCCTCTCCCACGTCCTTGCGCGAGCAACCCCAGCGAATGCCGAGGGTGTATCGGCCGATTCGATCGCCGGAGGTGGGGTACCACAAGACATCGGCCTCGCCCACGGATGCTTCTTGCCTCGCAGCGTCGTGCAGGGCCTCCTCCAGCTGATTGAGAGGGATGAAGTCCGGCAGGGAGGGAGCACCAGAGCTCTCAAGAGACGACGAGCCTGGTGCGGTGACGCGGCCAAGTGCCGACAGCGCCTGAGACTGCAAGGGCCGGTACTCCTCCATAAAGCGGCGCGAGTGAAGCACCCACTGCTGGGGTGGAGCGACTGAGATCGTCTTATGGATGCTTCGCTCACGGTGTCTCCCGGGAGCTTGTGGCCGTCCCACAGGGGGCGGATCCTCAAAGAGATCCTGGATTGTTGCCCACGCATCCTCGACCGCCGCCTCCTCATACCAGTCTGGTTCGTATTTTCTGACATACCACTCCCATAACTCGGCAGGTACCTGGCGCCCCGCTTTCCTCGCCAGCGCCCGAACCTGCCGAAGGGCTTGCTCCTCTGCGTTCCCAGTATGTCTCGACAACGCGCACCTCTACTATGTCGATTTACACTGGTGGCACGTTACCTTGAGTCCCAGCCAGAGTCAACTCCCGGAGGCGGCTGCGTGGTCAGTGGAAAGAGCAAAGAGATGCGAGGCGCCAAGTCTTCGGGCGCAAGCAACGGCCCTCCCTGGCCCCTTGATGGGGAGCCGCAACAAGTGGCTGCTCGCCAGTATGGCCCGGGGAAAGTCACAGGGGGGCCGGGGTCCGTCATGCCGCAGCGTCTGCTGCTCCGGGTGCCCGAAGCATGCGAAATGTGCGCCATCGGCAAGACCAAGGGATACGAACTCGTGGCCAGCGGCGTGTGGCCGTCGATTCACATAGGCGCGGCGGTGAGGGTGCCCCTGGACGGTCTGACCGCCTGGCTCGAGGAACAGCTTGAAGACCAGGATTAGCGATTCGTCCACCAGGACCACAGGTCCTAATGAACCTTGACAACCAGATAGCGGTACACGTGGTGAGGCCCATCCGGCCTCGATGCCGTGCAACTCGGCCGCCGCTGTCGCACTGAAGAACTGGTTCCCCTACGCAGACAGACAGCTGACTGAATGGCTGTACCGCCAGGCAAGAATTCACTGTCTTGGACCGCAACATCCCACGGAAGGGGGTGCATCATGGCTAGTCCGCAGCCCGAGCCCTTTGTCAAATTCAGCAAGGAGCTTCTCGAGGCCGTGATCGCTGCCCCCATGCCGGCAACGCACAAGGAGATCCTGCTGTCGGTCGTCCTTGTTACATACGGCGACTTCGGCAAGAAAGATGCCCGGATTTCTCAGGCCAGACTGCGGAGAATCACGTGCCGAGCCAAGAGCAGCCTGGCGGACGCCCTGGCAGACCTTCTGAAAGAAGGCGTCCTTTGTCAACTTGAGCCGCCCCGCGGAAGCCGCTCGGCGCGGGTCGGGATTCAGAAGGATTACGAGGCTTGGGGGAAATACACGCCGGAAAGCGCGGGCGCCATACGTGACCGGTACCGCCCTACCGCACCCAAAGAGTACCGCCCTGCCCTACCGAAAGAGTACCGCCAGAGCGACCCCTCTTTAAGAGGTAGAAGAGAAGAGTTGGGGAGCTTGACGGTCTTGCAGGCAAGGGCCCTCGCCCTTGCCGCTCTGGCCGGCGACGGCATCGACTGCCGGTTGCCCGAGAAGATCCGCGACGGCATCCGGGCCGGAACGGTCACCCGGGAGGTCGTGGAGAAACGGTAGAGCTCTACGATCTGGACACTGAGCAGACTCTGCTCGGCACGATGCTCAAGGGACCGAAAATAGTCCCGACCGTGTTGGATGCGTTGGACCAGGAAGCCTTCTGGCTGCCGTCTCACGTACTGCTCTATCGGAAGATCGGCGAGCTGTCCTTGGCGGGCGTGACCGCAGACCCGATAACCCTCGCCGACGCCATGACTCCTTCGGAACTTGAATCCCTACCCGGTGGCCGGCTCTACTTGCACACGCTCTATGACTATCCCGGCTTGGTCACCAACTGGCCCGAGTACGCGCGGATCATCTCTGAAAAGCACCGGCGTCGGCAGCTCGCGCAGGCCTCTAAGGAGATCGCCGGCCTGGCCCAGAGCGCGGACATAGACCAGGCAGAGATTCGGGCCTTGGAGCTAGTCCAGAGCCTGAAGACCGGCAGGGGGTCCGATCGACTGGAATCACCTGCGGCAACTGCCGTGTGTTTCGAGGACTTGGAGAACCGTAGAATCGGAGCGAACAAAGGTCTCCCACTTCCCCCCGAGTGGCCGACGCTGAGGAAGACGATCGAGCAGCTCGAACGGGGAACCCTCACGATCGTCGGCGCACGTCCGGGGGTGGGGAAGACCATGTGGGCTTTGCAGTTGCAGGCCTTCCTGTGTGATCAAGGCTTTCGGGTCCTTTATGTATCGCGCGAACTGACAGTCGTTCGCCTTGTCCGCCGACACATCGTACGAGAAGGCGCTCAAATGGCTGCTCTTCGCTGCGGCCATCTCTCACCTGAAGACGAGCGCGCAAGACGCGCCTACATCGACCGGCAGGCCAACTGGCAGGTGCTGTACGACAACCGATCCTCCACCGTGGCGGAGATCCGCTGGGAAGCCAGCCGATGGAGGGCAGACGGCGTGATCGTGGACTACCTACAACGCCTCCCGTACAAAGGCGCTCGAGAGTACGACGCCATCACCGGCATCGTCAACGAGCTTCAGGACCTTGCTCTTGACACCAACATCCCCGTGGTGTGTCTCTCGCAGCTTTCGCGGCCCCAAAAGGGGCAAGAGCACAAGCCCCCAAACATGGCATCCACCCGGGGAAGCGGCGCCGTAGAAGAAAGAGCCGCAAACCTGATTCTGCTTCACCGAGACCACGAAACCCACAAGGACAGTTTCGGCAACGAAGTAGCCGGGGCAGTGCTGGAGACCGGTCTCTTCATTGTCGCGAAGTGCACCGATGGAGAAGCCGACACGCGCATCCCAGTTCGTTTCAGCGGAAAGCAGATGCGAATCGCGGAGGCAACACTTTGAGGTCATCGAGTACTCACAGACTGCATCCTTGCGCTGCTGTCTCATGTCGCCGCCTGTCCGTTGCAAGAAGCCTGCGCCCGGGCAGGCGGTTCATCTCGATGTGGCCGACCTCATCAAGATCACGGATCTCTCCGCCGGTTGCGGCGATCCCAGTAACGAGCGTTCGCGCCATGACGGGTGCCTTTCTCGCGCGCATGTACGCCCGGTTGTTG
>DAIRFC010000030.1:0-2383 GCA_036795215.1 Actinomycetota bacterium
TCAGACCTCAAGCTGGTGCGGCCCGAGGAGATCACTCCCTGCGACGCCGTCTTCTTCGCCGTGCCCACGGGGACGCCCATGCAACTGGCCCAGTACTTCCTGGAGCAGGACACGAAGATCATCGACCTGGGCGCCGATTTCCGGTTGAGAGATCTGGCCGACTGGGAACGCGTCTACGGCAAGCAGCACGCCTGCCCCGATGTAGCCGAGGAGGCGGTCTACGGCATCCCCGAGCTCCATCGCGAGGCCATCAGAGAGGCGAGAGTCGTCGCCAATCCTGGGTGTTTCGCGTCGGCGGCCATCCTGGGGATGGCGCCGCTGGTGAAGGCGGGGCTGGTGGACAACGGCCGCATCATCGTCGACGGCCTGTCAGGCACAGCCGGCGCGGGCGCCGAACTCGACACGCCGCTGCACCATCCAGAGATCGGCAACAACGTGGTGCCCTACAACGTGGTCGATCATCGCCATACCTACGAGATGGAGCAGGAGCTGGGCCTAGTGGCGACCGGCGCCGCGGCGGGGACGGGCGCGGCTGCTGGGTCTGCGGCCGGGGCGGCCTCGGGCGGCGCCGCGACCGCAGCGGCGGCAGGTGTCACGGTGCACTTCACCTCATCGTACGTGCCCATCACTCGGGGCATCCTGGCCATCTGCCACTGCTTCCCCGTGCGGCCGGTCGCACGCGAGGAGGTACTGAGCGTCTATCGGGGGTTCTATCAGGACGAGTTTTTCGTGCGGGTCTTCGACATGCCGCGCGAGCCGGGCGCGAGCTGGCAGTACGCTCCTTACCCCTGGGTGTCGGCGGTGTCGGGGACCAACTTCTGCCACATCGGTCTCGAGGTGGATGAGAAGCGCGGCCGCATCGTCGTCTTCAGCGTGCTCGACAGCGTCGGCAAGGGCGGTGCGCACGCCGGCGTGCAAAACCTGAACCTGCTGTTCGGGCTCGACGAGAAAGCAGGGCTCACGCGGTACGGGCTGCACCCGTACTGATCGGACGGATCACCGTGCCGGGACTCGCGAAACGGGGGGAGGAGCTGGTGTCGCGATGAAGTTCGGGACAAAACGGAGCCCAGAGGTCATCACGGCGGCCATGATCGCGCCCTGCGGGATGAACTGCGCCATATGCTCGGGCTTTCTCAGAGACGGCAAGGAAAAGGGCGTATGCCCGGGCTGCGGCGGCAGCGATGCTGGGAAGCCTCAGTCGTGCGTGGCCTGCCGGATCAAGAACTGTCCGGAGTTCGCGGGCAGTGAGCACGCGGGCACCGGGGCGGCGGCCGTCGACCAGGCTTTCTGCTTCGCGTGCGCCAAGTACCCCTGTACCCGGATGAAGCAGCTCGACAAGCGCTATCGCACCAAGTACGGCATGAGCATGTTGGAGAACCTGGAGAACATCCGGGACCTGGGGCTCGACGAGTTCGTTGCTCGGGAGAGGGTCCGTTGGACCTGCACTGGTTGCGGTGGGGTGATCTGTGTCCACCGGCAGGAGTGTGTTTACTGCGGGCAGCCGCGGCCGGGTTTTGCGCATCACTCCGAAGGGAGGTAGCAGATGGGGGGATCGGTTTCGGCGCGGTGGGGACGCGACGCCTACCTTGCCGCTGCCGCAGGTGTCACGGCGGTCGCGTTCTTTCTCGGCTTGATCGCTCACCTCGGGAATCTCGTGCTCGACCGGATCACTTTCTTGGGCAGCGCCCTAATGGGGGCGAGCTGGCTGTTCACGGTGGGCGGTTTGGTGCTGCATGGCGTTGGGTTCGCGTGGATAGCCGCCGCCTTCTTGGGCAAGGGAGATATCCGAAGGATAAGACTCGGGCGTGGTGCGCTATTCCTAGCCGGCGGATACGGTCTGCTGGCGGTGAGCGGGTTGCTCATGCATGTCTCCCAACATCGCCTCTTGGACCTTCCTCTTCCCGACGGATTCGTCATCGGCGTGGCCATGGAGGTAGTGGCGTACCTTGCTGCCCTGGTCGCCGCACTTCTTGTGGTGTCGGCTTTTCGGAAGTCTGGTGACGCCATGACGATGGAGGCCGCGGCTCGCAACCGGCGTCTGGGATGGGCGAGTGTCGCCTTCGGGGTGCAGTTCGTTCTGCTGATCCTCTCGGACGTGGTCACCGCACCGATCATTTTCGACAACGGCTTCGTGGATCTCGTGGGTGGAGAATCCCTCGTCGACCTAGCTGCCATCGCTGCTGCAGTGGTGGCAGCCGTTGGGTTCTTCGGTGCGGAGCGGGGCTACCGACTGGGTTCATCTGACCCTCTGCCTCGCAGGGAAGGCATGCTGGCTATCGCGGCAGCTCTGTATCTCGTGTATCGGGCGGTCGACCTCGCGAACCTCAGGGGCTTCGCATCCTGGCCCTGGCGCTTGGCTGTGGTCGCCTTCGCGGTCGCCGCA
>DAIRFC010000030.1:2483-4184 GCA_036795215.1 Actinomycetota bacterium
CGCGGGCCCGAGAGCGAAGGCCCTAGCCCACTCCGACTCACAGCAATCGCAGAAGACGGCGAAGCGTCGTCCGCCACGGGGAGTCAAAAAAACTTGACATGAAGTCAAACTGCTTATACAGTGATGATGTCAACAATGTTTTACATGGGGGAACGAGATGGCTGCATCCGACATGACATTCCAAGAGAAGACCACCTGGCTGTACGGTATGGTCTCCGTGGTCACCGGTGTCATCTACTTCGCGATCGTGGGGGCACGTGCGCGTGGGGTGCCGGCGGCGGAGGTGGAATGGGTGTGGCCGATGGTCTGGACGATGGTCGGTTGTCTCGCGGCGATGATCCTGGGCACTCTCGCGATCTATCTCCTATGGCCGAAGGACCGCCGGCAGGCGGATCAACGCGATCGTGAGATCGAACGCTACGGCAACCACGTGGGACAGATCTTCGCGACGTTCGCCGCGGTGGCCGCCCTCATACTGGCGATGACCGAGGCCAGTCACTTCTGGATCGCAAATGCGATCTTCATCGGTTGCTTCCTGTCCGGGTTTCTGGGGTCGTTGGTGAAGATCGTGGTCTACCGGACAGGTTTCGAACGATGACCAGGCCGACCCGCGTCACCAACTCCATCCGCGCTCTTCGCTTCGCGCACGGAGAGATGACTCAGGCCGAACTCGCCGAGCGCGTCGGCGTCACCCGGCAGACCATCATCGCCATCGAACAGGGCAAGTATTCGCCCACGCTTGAAATGGCCTTCCAGATCGCGCGGGTGTTCGGAGTCCCGCTCGACGAAGTGTTCCAGTATCCGGATGGGGGAGACCAGCAAGGGGGCAGGAAGTGGTAGCCATCACACGCAGGCAGGGTGTTGCCGCCTTCCTCAAGACGGGGTATTGCTCGCAGACCCTGTTCCGCACGATCGACCGGGCATACGGCGCCCCGCTGAACGACGAGGAAAGGGCCAGCGTGCCCCTGGCCGGGGGGATCATGGGCCAGGGCCATCAGTGCGGCATGGTCTGGGGTTCGGCGCTCGCGGCGGGGGCGCAGGCGTACCGGCTCTTCGGCTCCGGTCCGAGGGCCCAGATCAGAGCGATCGCCGCCGCCCAGAGGATAGTGGAATCCTTCCGCACCCAGAACGGGACCATCGAGTGCCGCGAGATCGCCGGCATCGACCTGCTGTCGGCCTCGACGATCCAAGCGGCAGGCTACATCCTGAGGGGAGGGCCCCTCCGGTGTTTCCACATGGCTGCCAGGTATCCGGCGGTTGGGTTGGGCGAGATCGAAGCCGCCATGTCTGACGGGGCCCCAGAGGACGGCACGGCTGTGTGTGACGGCGCGGCCGTGCGTGACCGCGCGACCGTGTGGGATGGCGCGGCCGCCGACGCCCCGGTGGGCTGCGCGGCGCTCCTCGCGACGAAGCTGGGGGTGTCCGGCATGCACACCGTTATGGCCGCAGGGCTGGCGGGCGGCATCGGCTTGAGTGGGAGCGCCTGCGGGGCCCTGGGCGCCGCAATCTGGCTCGCGGGCGTGAGGAGCCTGGCGGAAGGGGCGGAGAAGGTGCCCTACAAGCCTGAAAGCGGGCAGGCCCTGCTCGAGCGGTTCCGGGAATGCACCGGCGGCGAGGTCAAGTGCTCCAAGATCGTGGGCCGCACGTTCGACGGCGTCGCCGACCACGCGGCCTTCATTCGCGCAGGGGGATGCGCCGGGT
>DAIRFC010000030.1:4284-25510 GCA_036795215.1 Actinomycetota bacterium
CCGGCGTCATCGTAAGCAGCTGGTAGAGTGTATGGACGCCGCGGGGCAGGTCATCGTGAGGATGATCAGGCTTGTCCTGCCGCGGCTTCGATGCGGAAGGAGGCCTAGATGACCATACTCGATCCCATACCCTTCGCGCTGGACGCCGAGCGTCTCATGGCGAAGTTTCGGATAGCTCCGGACTCCGAGAACGTCCCAGCCTTCAGGGAGTTCGTCGCGCGGGTGCAGGACGCGGCGAAACCCAAGGCGATCTACGACGTGGCCTACATCGACGAGAAGGGCGATGATTTCGTCGTTGTGCAGGGGGTCAGATTCACCAGCCGGACTCTGCGGAGGCATCTCACCGAAGCAGAGCGGGTCTTCCCATACGTGGTCACGTGCGGCACTGAGGTCGACTCGGCCAAAGGGCCCGATGATGGCATCTGGCAGAAGGCATGGCTCTACATGCTCAAAGGGGAGATCGTGAGCGTGGCGGTGGGCGATCTGGCGAGGCACATAGGTGAACACCAGCGGATCGCCCGTCTTTCCAGCATGAACCCAGGATCTGGCGATATGGACATGTGGCCTATCGCACAGCAGAAGGAGTTGTTGTCGCTCCTGGGAGATGTGGAGGCGGCCATCGGAGTGACTCTCACGGCATCGTATCTACTGAGGCCGGAGATGTCGGTGTCGGGGCTGATGTTTCCCACCGAGTTCGATTTCCACAGCTGTCAGGTGTGCCATAGGGAACGCTGCCCCAATCGACGGGCGCCGTTCAGCCAGGAGGATTGGGAGGCCTTCTGCCGGGAGTGAGGCCTCGGACAGGCCGATCAAGAAGGAGCTGACGTATGGAAGCCGCAACGAAGGTGGGGATAATCATCTGCGACCGCTATCGCCGTTGTGCGGGTGGAAAGTGCTTCAGGTCGGCACGCAACGGAGAGGGGGCGTTCAGCCGGTACGGCGGCGGAGTGGAGGTGGTCGGCTATACCAGTTGCGATGGCTGCCCGGGGGGCAATATCGAGTACGCCGTCGATGAGATGATCAAGAACGGGGCGGAGGTGATACATCTCGCCACCGGTCTGGTTGTCGGGTACCCGCCGTGCCCGTATATCAAGTATTTCCACGACTTCATCGAGAAGCGCTACGGGCTCGAAGTCGTCTACGGCACTCATCCCATCCCCGAGAAGTACCTCAAGATGCACGACAAACTGGGGACATGGGCCGGGCTGGAGTGGGAGAAGATCATCGAGCCGACGATGGCCGACGAGAAGACACGCCTTGCCTATGACTGACGCGCCGGGGAAGCACATGGAGTCCGTCCACATCGAGGGCGCCGACGGCACGGAGATGGAGGGGGCTTGCCTGAGATCATGTTGACGGGCATCCACATCCTACTCACCTACCAGTGCACCCTGGAGTGCGACCACTGCTTCCTGTATTCGAGCCCCCGCGCCGAAGGCACCATGACTCTCGCACAGGTGCGGAGCGTCCTTGACGAGGCACAGAAGATCGGGACCGTGGAGTGGATCTACTTCGAAGGCGGCGAACCGCTGCTGTACTCCCTCTCGATGATCGAGGGCGTGCGGCTGGCCCGTAAGATGGGATTTGAGGTGGGCATCGTCACCAACGCCTACTGGGCCGTTTCCGACGAGGACGCCGAGGTCTGGCTGCGGCCTCTTGCTGAGCTGGGCATCGGGGATCTGAGTGTCAGCGACGACTCCTTCCACTACGGAGACGACACGCACAGCCCGGCCAAGAAGGCGGTCGCCGCGGCCCGCCGCCTCGGCATCCCTGTCTCCTTAATCCACATCGAGAAGCCGTTCGTGGAGGCGGCTCCCGGGCACGGGCAGGAGAAGGGGAGTCCCGTGATCGGGGGCGGAGCGATGTTCAAAGGGAGGGCTGTCGAGAAGCTGACCGCCGGCCTGCCTCGGAGGCCCTGGCGCGAGCTGGCCACCTGCCCCCACGAAGACCTGGTGTCTCCCTCGCGGGTGCACATCGATCCGTACGGGAATGTCCACCTCTGCCAGGGTGTCAGCGTGGGCAACATGTGGGAGCGGCCGCTCTCCGAGCTGATAGGCAGGTATGAGGCCGGGTCGCACCCGGTATGCGGCCCCCTCGTGGAAGGCGGTCCCGCCCTGCTCGCGGATCGATACGGCGTGGCTCACGACGACGAATACGTGGACGAGTGCCACTTTTGCTATGTGGTGCGGCGTGCGTTGGTGGACCGGTTCCCGGCGCACCTGGTCCCGCGGCAGGTGTACGGACTGGAGGAGCCGGAAGCCGAGGGGGAGCCTGTCGGCGGTGTGGGCGCCGATGGTCGAGCCTAGCCGGCGCCGCGTACGCTCTACACATATCCGCGCCGCTCAGATATTGTCTCTGCACATCAATGACCAAAGTGAGGGTGGCATGCTCAAAGAGATCACCGCGAAGGACTTGGATACCAAGAGCTTCATCGCGGAGAAGGTGGCGGAGATCCAGGCCACGGTAGGCGACGGATGGGCCATCAACGCCCTGTCCGGAGGGGTGGATTCGTCTGTTGTCACGATGCTGGGTCATCTTGCGCTCGGGGACAAGCTGAAGACCGTCTTCGTCCAGAACGGCCTCATGCGCGCGGGCGAGGCCGAGCAGGTGACGGGCTTCTTCCGCGAACTCGGCGTGCACGTGGACGTCATCGATGCTCGTGACGAGTTCTTCGCCGCCCTCAAGGGGGTCACCGACCCCGAGCTCAAGCGCGAGGCCATCACCCAGACCTTCTACCGGGAGGTCTTCGGCCGCCTGGTGCGGGAGAGTGGGGCGAAGCACCTGCTGCAGGGCACCATCCTCACCGACGTCGACGAGACCGTCGCAGGCATCAAGCGGCAGCACAACGTCTTCATGCAGCTGGGCATCGATCCGCAGGAGGCCTTCGGCTACAAGATCATCGAGCCGCTCATCCAGCTGCGGAAGGACGGCGTGCGCAAGGTAGGCGAGGCGGTCGGGCTGCCGAGCGACCTGTTCGCCCGCATCCCCTTCCCGGGACCTGCTTTGGCCGCCCGCGTCATAGGCGAGGCCACGCCCGAGCGTATCGAGACAGTCCGTGAGGCCACCAAGGTCGTCGAGAAGTACCTTTCGGGCTTCGGGGCCTTCCAGTATCTGGCCGTGTTGCACGAAGACCGGGTGACGGGCATGCGCGACGGCAAGCGTGACTTCGGCATGCAGATCGAGGTGCGCTGCTGGGACAGCCTCGACGCGCGTACGGCCTCCCCCACCCACGTGCCGTTCGAAGTCCTGGAAAAGATGGCGCAAGAGATCATCGCCGCGGTGCCGGGTGTCGTCAGCGTGACCTACAACATCGCCACGAAGCCGCCGTCGACCATCGAGGTCGTATAGCCTGGAGTGCGCGCTTGATAGACTGGCCCTTCGCCGGGGTTTCGAACCCACTATCACAAGGCCATACTACGAAGTAGGCCCGTGAAAAGGAGGATGACCCTATGATCACGTTATCGTTGAAGGATGGCGGTGCGGTGCTCGGGACTATCGAGGAGGCCGATCTGCAGGTCCTCATCGACCAGCTCGTCGAAGAGACCGACGAAGACACCGACTACTACGTCAACTCCCTCACGATCGAGCTCCTCGAGCAGGCCGGTGCCAGCGCCGGGCTCATCGGGCTCCTCAAAGACGCTGTGGGCGACTCGGAAGGGGTTGACATCGTCTGGCAGGAGTCGTGAAGGTCGAACGGCTCACCGACGACGAAGAACGGCGGGCCGTGCTGCTTTCGCTCCAGGCTCTCATGGGGTCCATAGGCAGCGCCAACGACGCTGAAGACCATGGATATCTGGGCGAGGCCGAACGGATGCGCACGGAGTCCTGCGAGGCAGTCCGGGACCTGATGGCTCAGCATGCCTTCCTGGCGGGTTCGTTCCCGAAGCTCCAGTGGGAGCTGGATAGCGGTCACATCCTGGGATTCGGCTGGGCTGAGGTCGGCCGGGAGGCGGGCGCCCTTCTAGAAGCGAGCGCCTCCCCGGAAGCGCCCGGGAGCGGCATCCCCCGCGCACAGTGCTCCGTGTGCTCAGGTTTGGCCGACAGGGAGTACGCCTTTCAGAAATACGGGTCGGAAGAATCGAACACCTATCTGCCGGCGGCCGTGGAGCGACTCGAGGTAGTGCGCGATTTTCGACCGCTCTCCAGTCGGAAGAGACAGATCCGCCAGTGCCCAGAGTGCGGCGCCTACTACCTGTACGAGACGGATTATGAGTATCTCATCGGCACCGAAGACGAACAGACCCTCACTCGGTTGACTGACGCGCAGGCGCTCGAGTATCTGGGAGAGAGCTCTGCGGAGGCGCTGTGGGCCGCCTTTCTGGCGGCCCGGCCGGACCTGGTGGGACCCGACACCACGTACGAATCGTGGTGCTTCAGCGACAACGAGGCCGATGCGAATGAACTGGCGGCCCTCGTGCTCGCGGGCCGGAAGCGCGCCACCACCGGGGACCTGTGGTCCTACGAGGTGGAGCACGAGGAATTACCCCAGGTGGGCGATCTGAACGTGATCACCGACTGGGCCGGGAACGCCGTCTGCGTCATCAGGACCACCGGCGTCGAGATCCTCCCGTTCGATGCCGTCACCGAGGAGTTCGCCGCCACGGAGGGCGAGGGCGACGGGTCGCTCGAGTACTGGCGCCGGGTGCATCAGGAGGTCTTCAGCCGCCGGCTCCCCGATATCGGCAAGGTCTTCGAGCCGGACATGCCGGTCGTCTGCGAATGCTTCGAGGTGGTGTACTGCGGGGAGGGCGCCAAGATCGAAGGGTTGGCCGGGCGGTGAGAGATCCCGCGAAGACCATCGGTGCTCTGATCGACAGGGCTGGCGTCGCCATCATCAGTTCGGTCGATGCGATGCTCCCGCCCAGAGAACGTGAAGGCATCAAACACATCTACTTCACAACGAACACGTCCTCGCTACGGGTGGCACAGTACCGTGACAACCCGAAGGCGTGCGTCTACTTCTTCGACGGGCGGTTCTTCAAGGGCGTGATGCTCAAGGGCCTCATGGAGGTGCTGGAGGACAGCGCCTCCAAGGAGATGATCTGGCTACAGGGCGACGAGATGTACTACCCGAAGGGCGTGACCGACCCTGATTACTGCGTGCTGCGGTTCACGGCCGGAGACGGTAGGTACTACAGCGACTTCAGGTCTCAGGACCTCGAGGTCGAGTGAGGCGCGCCCGGGGCGGCCGTCTCGTCGAGCAGGCGCCGCCGCAGAAGGTCGAGTGCTGAGTAGGCCGCCCGCTCCCTGATCTGGTCGCGGGTGCCGAAGAGCCGGTAGCGTTCCACCTTGGTCACACCGTGCACAACGCTGCCGATGAAGACCAGCCCGACCGGTTTCTCGTCGGTGCCGCCGCCCGGCCCTGCGATGCCGGTGGTGGAGAGGGCGCAGTCGGCGCCCAGCAGCGCCTGGGCCCCCTGGGCCATGGCAGCCGCGGTCTCTTCGCTCACGGCGCCGTACTGGGCCAGCAACCCCTCGGGCACGCCCAGCACATCGGTCTTCACCTGGTTGCTGTAGGCGGTGACTCCTCCCAGGAAGTAGTCGCTGCTGCCCGGCACGTCGGTAAGACGCTTGCCGAGCAGACCCGCGGTGCACGACTCTGCCACGGCTATCGAGAGACCACTGCGCTGGATCAACTCGCCGGTGACCTCAGTTAGGCCGTCGGAATCCACCCCGAAGACGCGCTCCCCGAGCAGCTCGCGTATCCGAGCGACGACCGCGCCGGACGCCTTCGTCCCCTCAGGAGTGTCCTGACCCCGCACGATGATGGTGAGGCCATCGATCGCCGCCCGGGTGCCGATGGTCACGTCGCGACCGTGCCAGTCGAGCTCCTTCAGCATGTCCGCCGCTATGGACTCCCCAAGGCCGAAGACGCGGATGCGAGTGACTGTCTGGCCGTTCTGGCCGGTCCGGCCGGACGGGCCTTCTCCACGGTGCGAGCGGAGCCGCGGTTCGACAGTGGCTTCCCACATCTCCTTGAGCTCCCAGGGAACGCCCGGGAGTGCGACCACCAAGGTGTCTCCATGCACCAGCGAGAAGCCGGGGGCGGTACCGGCGAAGGGGATGGCCGACGCCCCCTGCGGAACCAAGGCCTGCTTGCGGTTGTTCTCGGTCATGGTGAAGCCTCGGGATACGAACCGGTCGCGGATCTGCTCCATGAGCTCCTCGTGGTGTTCCAGCGGCAGCTCGAGGGCCTCCGCCACGGCTTCACGGGTGAGGTCGTCCTCGGTGGGGCCCAGCCCACCGGACAGGACGAGTATCACGGGCCGGCGGCTCAGGCTGTCGCGTATCGCCGCGACCATGGCCTGCAGATCGTCGGCGACACAGAGGGCGTGCGTGGCGAAGATGCCAAGTTCGAGCAGGCGCTCCCCCAGATACGGCTGGTTGGTGTTCAACGTATCGCCACGCAGCAGCTCGTCGCCGCTGAAGATCATCTCGGCCGAATCGCCCACTTGTGCTGCGCTCCCTTCGCTCCTTCACAAAAGACCGCTCAGACGTGTATCATACCCGTTCACTACCGTACTGCTGATGGAGTGGGGGAGATGAAAGCACAAGCCACACATACGACCGAGCGGCGCCTTGGCGCCCCGATCCCTTCTGGGACCGGTCATTGGTGGCATCATCAGCACGACGGTTCTTTTCACGGCTGGCATCCCTCGTGGATCTAGCCCCTCGCGCAGTGCGAGGGGCGCCTCCAGAGGCCGGATGACGCAGTCAGCGTGATCTTGGCCGGGCCGGGCACAGTCAGGTGCCATCTGGTTGGTGAGTGATCACGAAAGGGTAAAGATGCAAAACGAAGCCGACAACTCAGCAGAAGTGACCCCCGCGCAGGGCGCAGCCTTGGGCGAGGTCCCCGATCTTTCGTTCATCAAGTACGACTCGCGGGGTCTGATCCCGTGCGTGGTCCAGGAGTGGACCACCGGTGAGGTCCTCATGCTGGCCTACATGAACGAAGAATCGATCCGCCGCACTCTCAAGACCGGGACCACCTGGTTCTTCAGCCGCTCGCGCAACGAATACTGGAACAAGGGCGCCACCTCGGGCCACATCCAGAAGGTGCGCGAGTTCTGCTACGACTGCGACGCCGATACGCTGCTCGCCATCGTCGAGCAGACCGGTGTGGCCTGTCATACGGGTGATTTCACCTGTTTCGACGGCCGATGGCTCAGTTCTCCCACCGGAGAGCAGCCGCCTTTCCTCGCTCGTCGCGAAGGGTAGGCGGCAATGACACCCGGCAGTATCAATACTGCGCCCTCACTCGAAGAGGCGCGGGCGCTGAGCGCTAGCTATAACGTCATCCCGGTGGCGCACAGTTTCTTCGACGACACCGAGACTCCCGTATCAGCCTTTCTCAAGCTGCGCCAGGCCGCCGGCTGCTTCCTGCTGGAGAGCGCGGAACAGGGCCTGCAGCTTGGGCGCTACTCGTTCCTGGGCATCAAGGCGTGGGAGAGCGTGCGGTTGCACGGCGCCACTGTGACCATCCGCCGCGGCGGGGTCGACACCGACCTGGATCTCGCGGCACTCGGTCTGGACCCCTTCGCCTTCATGGCCAAACACCTTGAGCGGTACAAGGGGCCGTCACTGGAGGGCATGCCTCCCTTCGTAGGCGGGGCGGTCGGATATTTCGGCTATGACTGCATCCGTCATGTGGAGCGGCTCACCAACGCCCCCGCCGACGACATGGGCCTCCCCGATATGGCCTTTCTACTCACCGACGTCATCGTGGTGTTCGACCATCTACGTCACACCATCACGCTCCTCACCAACATCTTCTGCGACGAGGAGCCCGATCTGGACGCGGCCTACACCGCGGCTGTGAGGCGCCTGGTGGAGGTCAAGACCCGGCTGCGCGCCTCCATCCCGCCGCCAAGGTGGAGCCTCGACCGCGATCGCGCTCAAGCCAGGCCGCAGGATGTGGCCGTGCGCTCCAACTTCGAGCGCGAGCGCTATATGGCCGCCGTGGAGCGGATACGCGAGTACATCTACGCGGGCGACGCCTTCCAGGTCGTGCTGTCCCAGCGTTTCGAGCGGCCCATCGACGTGAGTGGTTTCTCCATATACCGAGGACTCAGGGCCGTCAATCCCAGTCCGTATATGTACTACATCTCGTTCCGCGACTTCGAAGTGGTGGGCTCCAGCCCGGAGGCGTTGGTTACGGTGAGCGGCACCCGGGCCGAGACCCGGCCCATCGCCGGCACGCGGCCCCGCGGAGCCACCCCGGCCGAAGACGCCGCGCTGGCCGCGGAGATGCTGGCCGACGAGAAGGAGCGGGCGGAGCACCTCATGCTGGTAGACCTAGGGCGCAACGATCTGGGCCGGGTATGCCGGGCCGGAACTGTCAGGACCCAGGAGTTCATGGAGGTGGAGCGTTACAGCCACGTGATGCACATGGTGTCGTCGGTGGTCGGCGAGTTGGAAGACGGCGTGGTCGCAGCCGATGCGCTGCGGGCGGTGTTCCCGGCGGGAACGGTCTCCGGGGCGCCCAAGGTGCGGGCCATGGAGATCATCGACGAGCTGGAACCCACCCGGCGCGGACCTTACGCCGGCGCGATCGGCTACCTGAGTTACTCGGGCGACCAAGACTCCTGTATCTACATCCGCACCATCCTGGTGCGTGACGGCAAGGCCTATGTCCAGGCCGGGGGAGGCATCGTGGCCGACTCGGTGCCCGAACGCGAATACCAAGAGACAGAGAACAAGGCGCGGGCCCTGTTCAGGGCCATAGAACTGGCGACCGCTCAAGAGGAATGGGAGTAGGTCATGATGATGGCAACGACACAGAGCCGCATCAGGCAGGAGCAGCGCTATGCTCTTGGTCAGGATTCGGCCGGATATCCGGCCCCGGGTCTGAGCGACCTACGGGTGCTGGTGATAGACAACTACGACTCGTTCACCTACAACCTCGTGCAGTACCTGGGAGAGATCTCGGGGACCACGATCAAGGTGTACCGCAACGACGAGATCTCGGTAGCGGGTATCCGCGATGAGGAACCCACGCATCTGGTCATCTCCCCGGGTCCCTGCACACCGGACGACGCGGGCATCAGCCTGGAGGCCGTAGCTGCGTTGGCCGGTGACCTGCCCATTCTCGGCGTCTGCCTGGGGCATCAGTCCATCGGTCAGGCGTTCGGCGGAAAGGTGATCCGCGGGGCCGCTCCGGTGCACGGTAAGACCTCGCTGATCCACCACGACTGTAAGACCATCTTCGCGGGATTGCCCCAGCCTTTTGTGGCCACGCGCTATCACTCGTTGGTGCTCGACAGGTCGCTGCCGTCCGAGCTGGAGATATCGGCGTGGACCCAGGACGGCGTGATCATGGGCGTGCGGCACAAGGAGTTGGCGGTGGAAGGTGTGCAGTTCCACCCCGAGAGCCTGCTGACTGCTGTCGGCAAGGAATTGCTGCGTAACTTCCTCAGCCACAGGGGGGCCAGGCGATGAACGGAGCAGAGATGGGGGGATCTGCCGGCGGAGTGGCGACGATCGCCGGTCACGACCTCAGGTTCGCCGACACTCTGGGACGGCTGGCCGAAGGTCGCGACCTCACGCGCTCGCAGGCCGCCTGGGCCCTTACGCAGATCGTCCAAGGCGACGCCGGCGACGCCGAGGCGGCCGCTTTTCTCATGGCCCTGCGGGTGAAGGGGGAGACGGCCGACGAGATCGCCGGATTACTCGAGACCATGCGTGGGCTGGCTGTACCGGTGCAGACCTCATACCAGCCCGCTCTGGTAGACGTCGTCGGCACCGGTGGCGACCGGCTGGGCACCTTCAACATCTCTACGACGGCCGCCTTCGTGGTGGCCGGTGCGGGGGTCAAGGTGGCAAAGCACGGCAACCGGGCGGCGAGTTCGCTGTGCGGAGCCGCGGATGTCATGGAGGCGCTTGGCGTCAGGATCGACCTGACCCCTGCTGAAGTGGCGGTGTGCATCGACCAAGTGGGCATCGGTTTCATGCTGGCCTCCCTTCATCATCCGGCTATGGGCAAGGTGGGAGCCGTCCGGCGGGCCCTTGGTGTCCGGACGGTCTTCAACTTCTTGGGACCGCTCACCAATCCGGCCGGAGTGCGCAGGCAGCTGCTGGGTGTGAGCGCGCCCGACTATCTGGGAGTGCTTGCGGGCGCGCTTGCGCGCGTAGGCTGCGAGCGCGCGCTCGTGGTGACCGGGTACGGGGGCATGGACGAACTGTCGGTTACCGGCCCCAGCACCATGGTGGAGGTCAAGGATGGTGCGGTCACGGCTCCCCGCACGGTGGGACCGTCCGACTTCGGGCTCCCGCGCTACGAGCAGGATGTTCTCACGGGCGGTGATCCGGCGGAGAACGCGCTGATCACCCGCGAGATCCTGGCCGGTGCAGGGGGTGGCCGCCGTGATGTGGTTCTGCTGAACGCGGCCGCGGCTCTCTATGTGGCGGGGGTGGCCGGCTCCATCAAGCAGGGACTGGATCTGGCTCAGACGTCTATAGACTCCGGATCCGCCGCCCAAGTGCTGGACGATTTGGTGCTCATGACAAACGCCCTGGCCGCGGCGCGGCAATGAAGACCGGGACCCACACAGACGGTGGCCCGCGCACCTATCTGGACCGCATCGTCCCCGCGGTGGTCCGGCGGATCGAGGAACGCAAGGCTCGTCTAACCGAGGCGAGGTTGGCGGCGATGCCCGGTCCGGCCGGCCGGCCGTCGTTCGCCGCTGCCGTCGGTGCGCCGGGCGTGTCGCTCATCGCGGAGGTGAAGCGGGCCTCGCCGAGCAAGGGTCCCATACGTCCCGCTCTGGACGTGGGGGAGATCGTGCAGGCGTATGAGGCTAACGGCGCGCGGGCGGTCTCTGTGCTCACCGAGGAAGACCATTTCAGGGGCTCCCTTGACGATCTGCGGTCGGCTGCCGCCGATACCGGTCTGCCTCTGCTGCGCAAGGACTTCATCGTCGATGGGTATCAGATATACGAGGCACGGGTCTGGGGGGCTTCCGCGGTGCTTCTCATCGCCGCGCTCCTCTCCGACGACCGGCTGCACGACCTGACAGGGCTGGCTTTCGACCTAGGTCTGGACGTACTGTTAGAGGTGCACGACGCAGCCGAGCTGGCGAGGGCTCTCTCGTTCGACGGGGTGGTCATCGGGGTGAACAACCGCGATCTCCGCAGTTTTGAGGTGTCGCTGGAGACGACGCTCGAGCTGGCCGGTCGTGTCCCCGCGGAGAGATTGCTGGTGGGTGAGAGCGGTATCCGCGGCCGCACCGACGTAGAGATGCTCGCGGCGTGTGGTGTCGATGCGGTGTTGGTGGGCGAGACCATCCTGCGAGACGCGGATGTTGGGCAGGCCGTGCGCTCGTTGATGGATCCCGTCCCGGTGGTGGCAACAAGGCCGGTAGGTCAGGCTCAAAGGGAGGACCTCAGATGATCAAGTCGTTGCTGGTCGCGGTGGATTCGTCCGCTCACGCCCGGGCCGCTCTGGAGCACGCGGTCGAACTGGCCAAGGTCTATCAGGCCCGGTTGACGGGGCTCTACGTCCTTGATGTCAGATACTTGGAGATGCCTCCTTACATCGATTACTCGTATGCGTTCGAGGCCGTGCCTCCCATCATGGCTCCGGTGGATGTGATGGAGAAGTTCAAGATCAAGAGTGAGCGCATCCTGAACGACGTCCGCGATTACGCGGAGAAGGCCGGACTGCAGGTGGAGGTCCGTACCGAGGAGGGAGTGCCCGGGCAGGTGGTCTCCGACATCGGCGACACCCATGACCTCGTCGTCCTCGGCAAGCGTGGCGAGCACGCCAAGTGGGGGCGCGACCTGCTGGGGTCGACGGCCGAGGCTGTAGCCCGGCGTTCGGCGTCGCCCGTGCTTCTGACGGAGGAGACCGTGAGGCCCATCAAGAAGGCGCTGGTGTTGTACGACGGCAGCCATCCTGCTAAGCGGTGCCTCAAGTTCGCATGCGATCTGGGAGTGCATGCCGGGTTGGGGATCAAGGTCCTTACGGTCGACGACGACGAGCAGCGAGGTTGGGAGACGGCCGAGGAGGCCAAGGCCTACGTGGAGCCCCTAGATGTGGCTGCTACCTACTCTGTGCTGCCCGGCAAGCCGGCGAAGGCGACCGCGGCTTCTCTGGAAGAGGAACCGGCCGACCTCGTGACCGTGGGTATGCGCGGTCACTCCTCGTTGCGGTACCTGTTCCTGGGCCGGACTGCGGAACTGGTCATGCGCTCCATCGAGCTGCCGGTCCTTATGGTGCCATGAGCGGTGCGGATCCTCTGGTGCGACTGCTGACACCGGAAGGCGGCCATGTGGTGCCTTCCGGGGAACTGGCCGAGGCATTGGCTGGGCTTGGCCGCTCCGATTGCCCGATCACGTGGATCCATGCCCGTATGAGCGCAGCCGTGGTCCAAGCGCTCGACGACATGGGCTTGGACGAGATAGCTGTGAAGAGCCTGCGCGACGGGCCTGAACGCCCCCGCGTCGAGGAGTTCGCGGACCACCTCTATATCTCGTTGTTCTCCGCGGGTAAGCCGGTAGGCACGAGGCGGGGAGACGAAGACGAGGGGGCCCTGGGCGGGGGCAAGCTGCCCCGTCTCCAAGACCTACGGTTGTTCCTGGGTCCCAGGTGGGTCATTTCGGTGGGTCACATTCACGACGCCGACTATGAGATGCTGGCCCACCGCGTCCGCAGGCAGGTGTTCTCCCGAGAGAGGGGTCCCAGCTTCATCGCGTACCACATCTGCGAATGGCTGGTGGAGACTCTGCAGCCGGCCCTCGAGGAGCTGGACGGCCGTATAGACGGTCTTGAAGACCAGGTCGTGCTGGAGACGGGAACGGTTCCCATGCAGAAGCTGTTCACCCTCAAGCGTGATCTGGTCGACCTGCGCAGGCGTGTGGCTCCCTTGCGCGACGTCATGCAGGCGCTCGGCGCGCACGGCGTCTTGTACGTGGATCCCGCGACCGAGGCATACTTCCGCGACGTGCACGACGACGTCATGCGGGTCATCGAGCTTCTCGACACCTATCGCGAGATCTTGAGCTCCGCTCTAGACCTTCACCTCTCAAGCGTATCGAACCGGATGAACCGGGTGATGAAGCAGCTGACCGTGGTGGCCACGATGTTCATGCCGTTGTCGTTCATCGTGGGGCTCTTCGGGACCAACTTCACCAGGATGCCGTTCGGCAGCCTTATCTGGTTCATCCTGATGTTCGTGCTGATGTTCATCTCAGTAGTGCTTCTCCTGGTCTACACGTGGAGGAGGACCTGAGTCGTGGCCACGCCCGATCGAGCCAGGGTTGCTGACAGGGTGACCGGCGTCGGCCGTGAGACCGGCTCTCTCCGGCGGCCGGAGGATCTCCGTCCGGGGCCGGTGGTGAAGATCTGCGGTCTGACCCGGCTGGAGGACGTTCTGCTCGCTTGGGATCTGGGTGCGTGGGCGACGGGGTTTGTGTTCGCCCCCAGCCCGCGCCGGCTGACGCCGGCGGCGGCGCGGGACCTCATCCAAAGCGCGGCGCGGGCATCCACGAGCCGGCGTCCCGCGATCACCATCGGGGTGTTCGGCGACGCCTCGGCCGGGGAGATCGCCGCAGTGGTGCGGGAGGTCGATCTTGACGGCGTCCAACTGCACGGTCTCGTGGGACCGGGAGGAGACGCAGTGCGGACGGCGCTGGCCGGCCTCGGCCGCCCGCTCACGGGACGCGACCGCCCGCTTCTCGTCATCCAGGCGGTGCCGGTGGACCCGGAGAACGCGAGCGCAGAGTCGGTGGCGCGCATGGTCACCGCGGCCCGCGCGGAGGCCGACGTGGTGTTGCTCGACACAAAGGCCGGCGGGAGGTTCGGTGGCAGCGGCCGGGTGTTCCGATGGAGCTTGGCCCGAGAAGCCGCGGTGGAGGGGCCTTTGCTCGTCGCGGGCGGCATCGGGCCGGAGAACGTGGACGCCGCCCTGGGCGAGTCAGGCACCTGGGGCGTGGACGTATCGAGCGGGGTGGAGCAGTCGCCTGGGATCAAAGACCCCGCGCTCATGAAAGACCTCATCGCTAGAACCGGCGCAGGCCGGTTGCAGGAAGGATAGAAAGGTGGCACTGACTCATCGCTTCGGCCCCTACGGGGGGCGCTATGTACCTGAAACCCTCGTCTCCGCCCTCGAAGAGCTCGAGGCGGCATACGAGACGTATCGTGACGACCCGGCCTTCGTGGCAGAACTCCGGATGCTGCAGACCGACTACGCGGGCCGGCCCACGCCGGTCTTCGAAGCCAAGCGACTCTCCGAGCGCGTGGGTTGCCGCGTCTACCTCAAGAGGGAAGACCTCGCTCACACCGGGGCGCACAAGATCAACAACACCCTTGGACAGATACTGCTCGCGGTGCGCATGGGCAAGAAGCGCATCATCGCCGAGACCGGCGCCGGTCAGCACGGTGTGGCGACGGCCACGGTGGCGGCGCTGTTCGGTCTCGAGTGCCACGTCTACATGGGTGAGGAGGACATCCGGCGTCAGGAGCTCAACGTCTTTCGCATGAAGCTGCTGGGGGCCGAGGTGCTCCCGGTGACCTCCGGGAGCGGCACGCTCAAAGACGCCACCAATGAGGCCATCCGCGATTGGGTGGCCAACGTTGAAGACACCCACTACATCATCGGTTCGGTGGTCGGTCCTGCTCCGTATCCCACATTGGTGCGCGACTTCCAGTCGGTCATCGGCAGCGAGACACGTGAGCAGATAGTCGCCAAGGAGGGACGTCTTCCCGATTGCCTGGTGGCCTGCGTGGGCGCGGGCAGCAACGCCATCGGCATGTTCCATGAGTTCGTGGATGAGCCATCGGTCAGGCTGGTCGGCGTCGAGGCGGCAGGCCTGGGTCTGGAGAGCGGCAAGCACGGCGCCTCCCTGGCCCAGGGCACGCAGGGCATCTTGCACGGCTCGTATTCCTACGTTCTGCAGGACGTCGACGGGCAGATCTTGGAGGCCCACTCCATCGCAGCCGGTCTGGACTATCCGTCGGTGGGCCCGGAGCACTCGTATCTCAAAGACATCGGCCGGGTCGAATACACCAGCGCCACCGACGCCGAAGCGCTGGAGGCGTTTCAGGTGCTCTCACGGCTGGAAGGCATCATCCCGGCTCTGGAGAGTTCTCACGCCATCGCCTATCTCTTGCGGCAGGGCGGCGCGGGACACGGTTTCGCACCCGACGACTTGGTCGTCGTCAGCCTCTCGGGCCGCGGTGACAAGGACGTCTACAGTGTGGCACAAGCGTTGGGGGTGAGGTCGTGAGCGCGACAAACGGCAAGATTTCCGGCGATAGCCCCCTCACCACGGTGTTCCGTGAGGCAGGCCGGCCTCTTCTCATGCCTTATGCCGTAGGGGGGTACCCCGACCCGGCGTCGTGCCTGGCTGTTCTTCGCACCTATCGGGAGAGTGGGGCGGACCTCATGGAGCTGGGCATACCGTTCTCCGACCCGTTGGCCGACGGCCCGGTCATCCAGGCCGCCTCCCAGGTGGCGCTGCGGCAAGGCGTGCGGCCCAAGGATGTGCTCGAGGTGGCCGGGCAGGCCTCTGCAGAAGGGGCCCGGATGTTGTTGCTCTGCTATCTCAACATCATCCTGGCCTTCGGACCCCAGAGCTTTTTCGACCGTTGCCGCGAGTGCGGGGTTCTCGGCGTGGTGGTGCCGGACGTCCCGGTGGACGAGGCAGCCGATCTTCAAGAGACCGCCCGCGCGCGCGGGGTGGATGTGATCCTCTTGGCGGCGCTCACCAGCACCGAGGCTCGGCTTGCCCGCATCGCCGCGGCGGCCAGGGGCTTCATCTACTGCGTATCGACCACGGGGGTCACGGGGGCCAGGGCGGCCATAAGGAGCGATCTACCTGACTTCATAAGCCGGCTTCGGCGGCACACCGACCTGCCCCTGGTGGTCGGATTCGGCGTGAGTACGGCGGAACAGGCGGACGAGATCGCCGGGTACGCGGACGGAGTGATCATCGGCAGCTCGCTCGTGGATGTGGTCGCGCAAAGCGCAGGCTTGGATGAGGCTCTGACCGAGATCGGCCGGCGGCTCTACCAGGTGAGGAGCACGCCCTCTTTTTCGAGGTAGTCCTTCAGCGCGCCCGGGCGCACGCCATACAGGGACGACAGGTAGACCAAGTCTTCCTTGCGGATGGTCAGCATGTCGCGCGACGGATCGTTGCGTAGCTGGCGCAAGAACGAGAGGTAGGTCTCCAGGGGGCGGCGTTCTTCCGGGTCGAGCCTCTGGAGGCTCTCGAGGCTGATGCGCAGCGGGCCGCTGCTGGAGAGCGACCGATGCGGGAAGTCGGCCTGCTCGTTGTCGATATCGAGGATGGCGGTGGGCGACTGCCCGTAGATCGCAGCGAGCTCGGAGAGCCGCTCGAGACTGAGGCTGCGCTTGCCACGTTCGTAGGCGCTGAGGGTCGAGACCACGAAGGCGCCTCCGGAGCGGTCGCACACTTCTTGTAGGCTCATGCTCCGTTCTTGCCGCATGCGCCGGAGCCGCTCGCCCACGAGTTCCGCGTAACGTTTTTCTTTGTCATCCATGATCTCGTCCATGTAGAAAAGTGTAGCAGTGCGTGCAGCGAATATCTACTCAGACGGCAGGTTCACGATGCGTTCGTGAGCATGGATCGTCCGCATCTGAGGGGATTCGAGGGATGTCCGACGATTCCTCCGCAGGAAAATGGTGCCGAAGGCGGGGGTCGAACCCGCACGAGGTGTGAGCCTCACTGGAGTTTGAGTCCAGCGCGTCTGCCAATTCCGCCACTTCGGCACGCCCAGAACGGCCGCTATTATAGTCGAAGAGTCCGGCTGTGAGCGGAATCGCTTGTAAGTACGCAGAGTCTTGGATTCTCGGACGGACTCGCGGCCGGTTTGACGAATGATCATCTCATCGACGGCAGTCAGCGATCACAGCCAACCGTGTGGCTCTTCTCCGTCCGGCGCTGCTCTGTGCCTTCCATTGGGGGGCTCGGACTTCGCGTTCAGGGGCATAATGGTGTAGAGTTGTTGTTGACTTCTTGATCTCTTCAGATGGAGTCATCATCCGCAAAGCCGGGTCGCTTTTTTACCGCCCAGCACAGACACCGGTGCTTTCATGCGCCTGTCGCGGTAAGTCGTATTGTGTGGAGGACCAACAGGAGGCAACAGAATGGACAAGCGGATCATCACAGTGGCCACCACTGGCGCGTGGCCGACCAAGGAGAACACCCCCAACGTCCCCCTTCAGCCAGAGGAGATTGCGGAGGAGGTCTACAACTGCTGGAAGGTCGGAGCTGCCGTTGCCCACATACACGTTCGCGATGACCAGGGCAAGGCCGCCATGGATTTTGGTAAGTTCGAGCGCGTGGTGAACCTCATGCGGACCAAGTACTCCGACTGCGACATCATTCTGAATCTCACCAGCTCAGGCGGCGTGAATCTCAAAGAGGAGGACCGTATACGCCCCATGTATGAGCTGAAGCCCGAGATGGCCTCCTATGACTGCGGCACCATGAACTGGCTCCACACCGCCGTCTTCGAGAACAACCCCCAGTTCCTTGAGAAGTTGGGTCTCAAGATGCAGGAGGCGGGTGTCAAGCCCGAGATCGAGGTCTTTGACCCCGGCATGATCTACAACGCGGAATACTACATCAAGAAGGGTGTCCTGAAGACCCCCGCCCACTTCCAGTTCTGCATGGGGTGCGCCGGCGGCATCGCGGCTACCACCAAGAACCTGGTCTTTATGAAGGACATCATGGACGATGTGGCCCCGGGTTCCACGTGGAGCGCCTTCGGCGTCGGCAAGAACGCCATGGAGATCCTTTACGCCGCCGTGGCCATGGGCGGCAACGTCCGGGTGGGCATGGAGGACAACGTCCTCTACAAGAAGGGCGTCCTGGCCGAGAACAACATGGTGTTTGTCGAGCGCGCCAAACGCATCATTGAGGAGTTCGGCTCCGAGATCGCCACGCCGGCTGAGGCTCGCGAGATCTTGGGCCTGCCGGCCAAAAAGTAGGGTGTCAAACGGCCGGGCGGCCTGCCGCCCGGCCGTTTCATGCAACCCGCGCACCGCGTGGGGGCCGGAATCACGATTCTTACGCCCCGGGTTCTCACGCCGGGTTGCTCCATCGACATTGCGACGCCAGTCGCCGGACGTAGGGAGAAGAGTATGAAGAAGGTCTCGATCAGCGAAGCAGTGCAGTATTTCCCCCCAGCTCACAACGACTGCGCCTGCTTCAGACTGCAGGGCAAGGACGCCACGGGCACCACCCAGTTCTCCTTCGGGTGCACCCACTTCTTGCCCGGCGGCGGAGCTGATTTCAGCCCCGAGCGGCCGTTCGACACCATCTACTTCGTCATCGAGGGCGAAGTGACCATCATCGACAAAGACGACAACGAGATCACTCTCAAGAAGTACGATTCCATCTTCATCCCGCCCAACGAAGGACGGGCGATCAAGAACAAGACCCAGTTTCCGGCCACTATGATGGTGATCCTGGGCGCCGCCTGAGCGGTCCAAGCTGCCTGAGCAGAGAGAAGAAACACCGACCTGGAGGAAGAAAATGGCTGAGGACACACCAAGGAAGACAGTGGACGAACTCAAGAAGATCTTTGATCTGTCCGGCAAGGTGGCAGTGGTCACCGGCGCCGGTGGCACTCTGGGCCACGCGCTCGCCAAGGGTCTCGCCGTGTTCGGCGCCGACGTGGCGTGCTGGGATATCAAGACCGACATCATGGAAGATGTCGTGGCCGACATCAAAGGGTTGGGCCGCAAGGCGACCGCCAGCGCCGTAGACGTCACCGACGATGCTATCGTCAAGGGCGCCATGGAGAACGTGATCAAGGACTTCGGTAAGGTCAACATCATGGTGACCGTGGCCGGCAGCGCGGGTAACCGCCAGCCGGCCGAGACGTTCGATGTCGATGAGTGGCAGAAGGTCATGAACATCAACGTGCGTGGCACTCTGCTGTGCGCCAAGTATGCGGGCGCCGAGTACATCAAGCAGGGTGGCGGCGGCAAGGTCATCACCATCGGGTCGGTGCGCGGCTTCCTGGGCCATCCGGGCGGCTACGCGGCGTACGGCACCTCCAAGGGCGCGGTCCATCTGCTCACCAAGCAGCTGGCGACCGAGTGGGCGAAGTACAAGATCAACGTCAACGCCATCGCTCCGTCCATCTTCTGGACCCCGCTCACGCAGCAGATCAAGAACGATCCCGAGATGGTCAAGATCTTCATGGCGCGCATCCCGATGGGCCGTGCGGCCGAACTGGACGACTTCGTGGGACCGTGCGTGTTCCTCGCCTCCGAGGCGTCTGACTACGTCACCGGTCTCATCCTCTCCGTAGACGGCGGGGCGGTGGCCGGATGATGCAGCTGGAAGACGTCAAGAAGATCGCCATCATAGGCGGCGGCAACATGGGTCATGGCTGCGCCATGGTCTTCGCGGCCGCCGGATATCCGGTGGGTCTCTACAGCCGCAGGGCTGAGACGCTGGAGAAGGCCGTCGTAGGCATGAAGAGCGATCTGACGTTCCTGGCCGAGCGCGGTCTTGGCAAACTCGAAGATGTCGAGGCGACCGTGGCCAAGGTGAGCACCACTCAAGACATGGCGGAAGCGGCATCTGACGCCGATTTCGTTCTCGAGTGTGTTGCCGAGGACATGGCGCTCAAGCAGGAGACCTTCCAGAAGCTCGACCAGATGTGCAAGCCGGATGCCATCCTGGCTACCAACACGTCGGTCATGAGCCCCACCGAGATCGCCAGCACCTCTAACAAGCGCGACAGGATACTGGGTACCCACTGGTGGAACCCGCCGTTCCTCATCCCGCTCGTGGAAGTGGTGCAGACCGAGGAGACTCCACAGTGGGTCATCGACGTCACGATGGGTCTTCACTGGAAGATCGGCAAGCACCCGGTGCACGCCAAGAAGGACGTCCCGGGCTTCATCGCCAACCGGCTGCAGCACGCCCTGTGGCGTGAGGCCATCTCCATCGTCGAGCGCGGCATCGCCGACCCGGCGACTGTGGACGAGAGCCTCAAGTATGGCCCCGGCCTGCGTCTACCGGTGATGGCGCCGCTCGAGAACGCCGACCTGGTCGGTCTCGACCTCACCTATTCCATTCACAACTACGTACTGAGGCACCTGGAGGACTCGCACGAGCCCTCCCCGATCCTCAAGGCGAAGGTGGATAAAGGCGAGCTGGGCTTCAAATCGGGCGGCGTTGGCTTCCAGACCTGGACGCCGGAGGAGCAGAAGGCGCTGCGTGCCAATATGTTGGACTATCTCTGCAAGGCCATCCGCGAGATGAAAGAGAAAGACGCGTAACGGAGTATCATTGTCACACGCGGTCCGCCGCGGTCAAGGACGAACCGGGTCTCCGGGCCCGTTAGTCGATAGAGCAACGAATGAAGGAGATGAAGAAGGATTATGGGGAAAGTCTGGGTTGACCTTACACATCCATTCAGCGCCGAGATCCCTCGGTGGCCGTACTTCGTGAAGCCGGTCATCGATTCCATGCACACCATGGCCAAGGGTGGCGTTCTCACCCAGCGTGTCGACTGTGTCCAGCACACCGGCACTCACGCTGACGCTCCTCGGCACGTCATGGAGCGCGAATTCAACGGCAAGCGGGCTCGTTACACTCACGAGATGCCTGTTGACGCCTACACGGGCGACGCCGTCTGCCTCGAGATCAAGATCCATCCCTGGGGTCTGATCCTGCCCGAGCATCTCGAAGATGCCTGCGCGAGGGCCAACATCAAGCCGTCCGAGCTCAAGGGCATGGTCGTCTGCCTGAACACCGGCATGCACCGCCTGTTCGACGACTCCAAAGCGTACTATCACTATGCATGCGGCACGGGTATCGAAGCCGGCAAGTGGTTCGTGAAGCAGCAGGTCAAGTGCGTGGCCATGGACTCCCAGGCCCTCGACCATCCGCTCCACACCGCTATGGGCAAGAACGGCCCGCCCATGATGAACCTGCGCGGCGCCACCGGCAAGCCGATCACCGAAGAGTACGCTGAGAAGTTCGGCATCGAGGCCTACGCTGAGTTCGACAAAGAGGTCTACATCCAGGTCCACGGCAAGGAAGCCTACGACGCCAAGTTCGGCGAACTCGAGGCTATCGGCCAAGAGGGCACCTGGGAACCGTGCCACAAGTACATGCTGGGTCACGGCATCGTGGGCGTCGAGAACCTCGGTGGAGACCTGGACAAGGTCTCCGGCGAGCGCTTCCGCTTCTACTGCTTCCCGATCCGCTGGTACATGGGCGACGGCTCCATGGTCCG
>DAIRFC010000136.1:0-3713 GCA_036795215.1 Actinomycetota bacterium
AAGCTGGACACGACCCAAGACGTGAACCTGGGTGAGATAGCGCTGGGGCGGTAGCCGGCGTGAGGATCGGGGGTCCAAGAGCATGAGCAAATCACACGAAACACAACGGTGGGTGACACTGGTCTTCTGTCTACTGGCCAGCCTCTGCGCCGGCTTCGGATACTCATGGAGCGTTCTTCTCAAGCCCATGGGGGAGATGTTCGACTGGAGCGCGTCGGCGGTGTCGCTCTCGTTCACTCTACTCATCGTGTTCGCGGCCAGCACATCCATCTTCACCGGGAAGGCGCTGCAGTATGCGCAGCCCCGCACGCTGCTCCTGCTCGGCGCGGTGGTCTTCGGCGCCGGCATCGCCTGTCTCGGTTTCGTAGACTCCCTCGGTATGCTCTACGGCCTTTCGATGGTTTCTGGTGTCGGTCTGGGCATCATCTATCCCGGCGCCACCATGACCAATCTCGTCCGCTACTTCCCCGACAAGCGTGGTCTGGCTTCGGGATTGTTGGCTGCCGGCTACGGTATCGGCCCGGTCGTCTGGGCTCCTATTACCGTGGCGCTGATCAATAACCTCGGTCTGATGTGGGCCTTCAGGATCATGGGCATGCTCTTCTTCGTGCTGGTCGCGTTCTGCTCCCGCCTGGTGACCACTGCTCCGTATGGCTACGCACCGGCTGGGTATACGCCGGAGGTCGCGCGGAAGTCGAAGACTCAAGTGGTAGAAGACAAGGACTGGAAGGACATGCTCAAGTCGCCGGTCTTCTACGTGCTCTTCATCCTGTTCACCATCGGTACGACGTCCGGTCTCATGGTGATAGGGCATGCGTCTCCTATCGCCCAGGATGTCTTGGGCATATCGGCGGAAGCCGCCGGTACCGTGGTCAGCTATCTCGCCATCGGCATGGTGGTCGGCAAGATCGGCTGGGGAGCGCTCTCCGATAGGGTGGGGCGTTATCCGGTGTTCGTGGCCATGCTCGTGATGGCCGCGATCGCACTCGTCGTGCTCTGGCGCGGCGATACGTATCTGCCCGTGGTGTTGGGCATCTGCGCGGTGGGCGTCTGCTACGGCGGGTTCCTCGCCTTGATGAGCCCCATCGTCGCCGAGACGTTCGGCAACAAGAACTTGGGCATCAACTTCGGCATCATGTTCCTGACCGTCGCCCTCGCGGCCTATGTGGGACCGCGGCTGGCGGCCTCGGTGTTGGAGGCCACGGGAGGAGACTACGCATGGGCGTTCATCATCGCGGCCATCATCAGCGCGGCCGGATTGGTGCTGGTGGTCGGGTACATGTTGGCCAGGCGCAAGACTCCCGCCAAGCCGGAGGTCGAGACCTCGGCCCGCCGTATGGACCCGGTCGAGAAGGTCGAGACGTCGAAAGCGTAGCGAGGGGATTTTCACATCGAAGCATGATTCATGGCCGGGAGGGCACGCAGCCTCCCGGCCATCTTGTATCTTGGATAGGGCGGAGCAAGATACGTATAAGTCAGACTGGGGAGGAGCAGGCATGTACAAGAAGATGGTAGTTCTTCTTGACGGTTCGAAACTGGCCGAGGTGGTCTTCGACTACGCCCAGGAGCTCTCGGGTAGGCTGGGTATCGATGTCGGCCTGCTGCATGTGTGCCGTCCCGAGGAGGCGGCTCAACTGCCCATGCGGCGCGCCTACATAGAACAGATGGCCGCGTTGCTCTGCGCGAGCGCCGAGCAGGTGAGGGCCAAGTACCAGGGCGACAGCGCCGAGTGCATCCAGGCGCACGGCCACGTAGCGGTGGGGTACCCCGCGCAGAGGATCCTCGAGTACGTCGACGAGAACGACATCGATCTGGTCGTGATGTCCACGCACGGCAGTTCTGGAGAGAAAGTCTGGGACATCGGTGAGGTGGCCAACAAGGTCATCCACGCGTCGAAGGTCCCCGTGTGGCTGGTGCCCACCGAGTTGCGGGGTGAGGTAATTTCGGACAGCGTGCCGAACCGCAGCACGCTCGTTCCGCTGAGCGGCAGCAAGAGCTCTGAGGGGGCCATCCGGCACGCCGTGGATCTGCTCCAGCATAGGGGCGTGCAGGGATCGGGGGAGCTCGTTCTCTTACATGTGGGCGTCGAAGACCGGCTCGCCGAGGCCAAGGAGTACCTGGAGGGCCTTGCCCGGCCGCTTCGGGATTCCGGGCTCGCCGTTCGGACCGAAGCGCTCCGGGGAGAGCCGGACAAGACGATCATCAGCTACCTCAAGGACAACCCGACTCAGTTGATCGTCATGGCAACCAGGGGCAAGAGCAGGATCAGCAGACGTATCTTCGGTAGTGTGACCGAGAGCGTGATACACATGGTCAAGGTGACGCCGTTACTCCTGATCTCGGGGGAAGAATAGGAGCACGACCGCCCACGAAAGGGAGTGCCATGGGAAACGAAAGCAAAGCTAAGCAAGACGGCCAGAAGACCATAGTCCGCGACATCAGCTGGTGCGGCACCTGTGCGGGCGCCAACGCCTGCATGGTGGACGTGCAGGACGGCAAGATGCTCCGCATCCGCCCGGTCCGCTACTACGAGCAGTACAGCAAAGAGGAGGTCAAGCCCTGGGTGATGCACGCCCGCGGCACCACCTTCGAACCCAGCGAGAAGACCCTCATCCCGCCGCTCAGCATCGCCTACAAGAAGCGGGTGTACTCACCCGCGCGCATCAAGTACCCCATGAAGCGGGTGGACTTCGACCCCAGAGGCGCACCGGGCTCCACCGGCCCGGGCGGCCGCAACGTGCAGAACCGGGGCGCCAGCAAGTACGAGCGCATCAGCTGGGACGAAGCCCTCGACATCGTCGTCGGCGAGATGCTGCGCGTCAAGGAGACGTACGGCCCCACGGCCATCTACTCCCAGTCCGATCAGCACGGCGAGACCAAGGTGGTGCACGGCCCGCACGGGTGCGGACGCAAGCTGTTGCGCCTCTTCGGCGGCTACACCCTGCAGGTCCGCAACCCCGACAGCTGGGAGGGGTGGACCTGGGGCGCCAAGCACGTGTGGGGCATGCAACCCATGGGGCAGCAGGTGCCGCAGACCAACCTGCTCTGGGACATCTCCAAGAACGCCGAGCTGCTGCTCTTCTGGGGTTGCGACCAGGAGACCACCACCTGGGGATGGCAGGGCCAGCTTCCCAGCCGCCTCAGCTACTGGTGGAGCGAGTTGGGCATCAAGCAGATCTACATCGCGCCCGACTGCAACTACGCGAATGCCGTGCACGCCGACAAGTGGATCCCCGTCCTGCCCAACACCGACGCCGCTCTCTACCTGGCCATCGCCTACTGGTGGTTCAAGAACGGCACCTACGACAAGGAATACCTCGAGACCCACGCCTACGGGGTGGACAAGTTCGAGGACTATGTCATGGGCCGCGAGGACGGCGTGCCCAAGACTCCCGAGTGGGCCGCCCCCATCACCGGGGTGCCGGCCCGCACCATCAAGGCCTTGGCCGAGGAGTGGGCGTCCAAGCGCACCACCGTGGTCATCGGCAACGGCGGCCCGGCCATCCGCGGCCCGTACTCTCACGAGCCGGCGCGGCTGCAGGTGCTCTGCCTGGCCATGCAGGGCCTGGGCAAGCCCGGCTGCAACCAGTCCAAGATGATCGAGTGGGGGCTTACCAACAGCCTGCTGCAGATGTCGCAGCCGGCGCCGGCGGCGCTCCTCAGCATGTGGCCGGTGTACACGGGCGGCAGCGTGCGCGACACCAATCATCCTT
>DAIRFC010000137.1:0-3690 GCA_036795215.1 Actinomycetota bacterium
ACGACGCCATCTTCGATGGCGCCGGCGGCGTCAATCCCGCAAGCACCGCAACGCCGGGTGCTACGACGCCGGGGGCCATCCCCGCCGCCCCCGAGCAGGTGGTACGCACCTTCTTAAGTGCCGTGGAGAACAAGGACCCGGACGCCCTGTTGGCTTTGCTCGACCCGGCGGCCGCGGAGACCATCTTTGCCGGCGAGGCGGCCGACGACATGAAAGAAGTCTTTTTCGCCAGGATGTTCGATTACGGGTCGGTCGAGTTCTCCGACGTCGTGCTGACCACCCGGATGACCGGTGAGACCGCTGCGACGGTCACCGTCGTCTCGGGCACGGTCTCCATGACCAGCGCTGATGGAGCCAAGAACACCCGGGACATCTCCGATGCGGAGAGCCCGGTGGTGTTCGAGGTCAACCTACGCGATGGAGAGTGGTATCTGAACCCACTCTCCATGCTCGGCAGCGTGTTCTAGCTGTGATGCCCGTTGCCGCGGTCTCTATTACCGCAGTCGCCGTTCCCGTTGGTCACCCGACCGTCCAGCATGTGAAACACGCGGTCGCAGGTGGCAGCGACCTTGGGATCGTGAGTGACCAGGACGAAGGTGGTGCCGGTGGCTTCATTGATCTCGTGCATCATCTCCACGATCTCCGTAGAACTCGCCGAATCCAGGTTGCCGGTCGGCTCGTCACCGAAGATGACCTTGGGGCCGTTGACCAGTGCCCGAGCAATGGCCACTCTCTGCTGCTGCCCACCAGAGAGTTCCGTAGGCTTGTGACCGGCCCGGTCGGCCAGACCCACCTGGGCGAGTGCCACCTGGGCCGCGCCGCGGGCCTCGCGCCTCTTCTTCCCGGCGTACTCTGCCGCCAGCATGACATTCTCCATGGCGGTGAGACTCGGCACCAGGTTGAAGGTCTGAAAGATGAAGCCCACTTCAGTTCTGCGAAGCTGGGCCAGTTGGCGCCGGCCGAGATTGTCTACGCGGCGCCCATCGAGCCACACTTCTCCCGAATCGGCCGAGTCGAGGCACCCCAGGATGTGCACCAATGTCGACTTCCCGGACCCTGACGGCCCCATGACCGCCACCATCTCCCCCTTGTGGATCTCCACCGAGGCGTCGCGGACGGCGTCAACGTAGTTGTCCGCGGTCATGACGTAGCGCTTGCTGACCCCTCTGCTCCGAACGATCGGCTCAGTCGGACGAGAGGCGGCCCATGAGGCTTCTATGTCGGCAGGGCTGGTCAAGAGAGTATCCAGGATATCTGCAGTGTTTTGCATCGTTATCTCCTTGTTCCCGGCGCGGTGCCGTTATTCGTACCGAAGGGCGAGCACCGGCTGCAACCGGGCCGCGTGCAACGAGGGATAGAGTCCGCTCACCAAGCCGAGGCAGATGGCGAAGAGCACCGAGCCGATCGCGAGCCGGGGCGAGATGAGAAAGAGATCGAGGTTGCGAGACTCGAGTAGCTTGTCGGCCACGGTGGCAGCCACCCAGCCCAGGAACAGCCCGGAGACCCCGCCGATCAGCCCGATGATGCCCGATTCAGTAAGGAACTGGCCTACGATATGCCTATCGGACGCGCCGATGGCCTTGCGCACGCCGATCTCCCGGGTCCGTTCGTTCACCGACATGGTCATGGTGTTGATCACCGAGAGCCCGCCCACGAAGAGCGCGATGATGGCGATGCCGTAGATGATGGCGTTGAAGATGCCCATGAAGCCGGCTATCTGGTCCTGAAAGGCGCTGGGGCCCATGGCTTCCACGCCGGCGACAGTCTCGTTGATGCGCGCGGCCAGAGCCTCGGGGTCGGTGCCCGGAGTGGGGTAGACGGTCATGGAGTTCGCCAGGTCGTTCTGGTCCACTTGGCCGCGCACCATCTCAGGCAGATCTTGGACGAAGAGCCTCTGCGCGTCGGGTAGGGTCATATAGACCTGGGTGTCCGGCGCCGTGAGAGTCGGCTCGAGTATCCCCAAGACGGTGAACTGCTCTCCCCGGATGGTCACCGTGTCGCCGACCCCGGCAGCGAACTTCTTGACCATGTCGGAGCCAAGCACTACACACCCCAGGTCATCGGTAGTGAGAGCCCGGCCCTTCGCGTACTCGAACTCAAAACTTTCGAATGCCTCACCGCGCATGTCGCTGCCGTCGAACATGGGAGGCATGCCGAAGCTCATGGTGGTGTCGGGATCGAGCAGGCCGCCGATGCCCGATGTGACCTCGGCCACGCCGGGCACCTGGCGGATGTCGTCGGCCTTGCTGAGCGAGAGCGGGGAGCCCGAATAGAGCGTGCCGTCCGCGCCCACGACGACCTTGTCGGAGTAGTACTTGGTGCCGCCGTCCACCAGCAGCCCCATCTTCTCGGCCATGCCCCCCATGACCACCAGAGCCAGCACCCCGATGGTGATGCCGGAGATGGTGAGTATCACCCTTAGTCTCCGCCGGAAGACGTTTCGTAAGACCTGCATCGTCCAACCCCCTGTCATGTTTCTCGCGCCTTGGTAAGTACTCAGAACCGTGCGTAACTTATGGTTGCTATGCACTGCATTGTACTACTAAGTTCCCACTAGTCAAGACCCAATAGTAGTCTTGTCAGTAACCACACTGGTTTTTTCAGCCGGCGCCGTTCAGACGGCGCCGGTCACCCCCAGCCTGCGACACCGCGTCCCTCTATCCGGCGCCGAAGGCCACTTGGTCATCCGACTTTGATCATTCGGTGTAGACATGCACCTTGTCGCCGTTGGCGGAGTCGACGTCGATCTCCATCTCGCGCAAAGCGTCGATGAGTTCTTCCAAGTCGTCAGGCTTGAAGTTGTTGAGGTCGAACGACATGCCGTGCTCAGCCATGCTCCTGTTTATCTGGTCCTGTGCTTGGGCCGGGATGAGGGAAGTCAGCTTCAGGCCCGCGCGCATCACGGCCACCGGGATCTTCACGTTCACGTTGTCGCCCTTGACGCTCACGACCTTCACGTACATGAACTTCGGCGTACCCGATCCTCCGGTCTTCTGCGATGTCTTCACTCCGGCGCCCGGGAAGAACTTGTGGAAGCCCGATTTCGCCTGGGCCTCGGTATCGGCCCCTCCGACACCGTCGGCTTCAGCAGCCCCGTCCGCATCGGCACTCGTACCAGCGCCGGACGTCCCGGTCCCCTCACCGCTCCGTGCATCGAGTGCGTCGAGCAGGCGCGCCGCCTCCTCAGTGGTGATCTTGCCCGCCGCCAGCAGCTCCAATATTCGACTGCGATCGTCACCCATGATGGTCACCTTCCTTCTTTTCGTCTAGCGGAGCGTGAATGCCACGGTCCGATTGTGATTGCTCTTGTCCTGTACAAAGACCTCGGTCCCCCGGGTCTGAGTGACCACACCCAGGATCCCGAGGACGAACCGCGTGTAGCCGGGCTTGTGGCCACTGATCAGGCTGAACAGATCGGCGAGCAGAGTCGCGATGAACGTCAGCATGACGAACACCAGCAGAAGCGGCCACAGGAGGAACAGCGGGAACCAGAAGCGGAACTTGGTCCGATCTCCCTCCACCAGACGCATAGACACCAGCCAGGGCGGCACTCTCATCTCTCCAACCTTTCCGCGGCCTCGGTGACCGAGATCTCGCCCCGCTCCAACAGGTCGAAGACCTCGTCGTGGGCAGTGACCTGGACCACCTCGACCAGCTGCATCTGCTGGACGATCTTGTTGAGCCGGTTCT
>DAIRFC010000003.1:0-4875 GCA_036795215.1 Actinomycetota bacterium
GAGATGGGCATCTACCCGGCCGTCGACCCGCTCGACTCGACCAGCCGGGCGCTCAGCCGCCAGGTGGTGGGCGACGAGCATTACGAGACGGCCACCAAGGTCCAGGAGATCCTCCAGCGTTACAAGGACCTCCGCGACATCATCGCCATCTTGGGCATGGACGAGCTGTCCGACGAAGACAAGGTGACGGTGCGTAGAGCCCGCAAGATCCAGCAGTTCCTGTCGCAGCCGTTCTTCGTCGCCGAGCAGTTCACCGGCATGGCGGGACGCTTCGTGCCTCTCAAAGAGACGGTGCGCAGCTTCAAGGAGATCATCGAGGGCAAGCACGACGACCTGCCCGAGCAGGCCTTCAAGTATCAGGGCGGCATCGACGACGTCATCGCCGCGGCGCGGGCCGGCCAGGCGGAGGCCGAGGCAGCCGAGGCTAAGGCGGCCGCGGAGGCCGGGACTCTCGCTGGGGCCACGCAGGCCGCCGCCAAAGCCGCCGCCGAAGTCTAGGACAAGTGAGGTAGACCGTGGGTCAGGAGGAGAGCCCCTATCTTCGCTTGGAGCTGGTAGCGCCGGCAGGCCTGGTGTACGAGGGCGACGTGGAGATGGTCGTACTTCCGGCCATCACCGGCGAGGTGGGCGTCCTGCCCCGCCACGCCCCTCTGGTGGCACAGCTGAGCATCGGGCGTCTGCGGGCTCTGGAGCCGGGCGGGGACTGGCTCACGTTCGCTGTTGCCGAGGGCTTTGCCAAGGTGCAGTTCAACAAAGTCATCGTGCTTGCAGATGCCGCGGAGGACGCTTCACATATCGATGTCGAGCGGGTGCACAGGTCGATCGAGCGTGCAACGAAGCGCCTGGAGATGTACCATGCCGGTACTGTGCCGGAAGACGAAGACGTCGACACGTATCGGGAGCAACTGGCGCTTCGGCGTGCCCATAACCGTCTCAAGGTAGCCGAAAGGCCCGACAAGTGACGGTAGGAGAGGTTGGGGGGGCGCCAGCACCGCGCCTCCTCGTCAGGGGCGGCAGCCGCCTCTGTGGACAGGTACCCGTCTCTGGGGCGAAGAACTCCGCCCTCAAGCTCATGGCCGCATCGCTGCTGGCCTCGGGCAACAGCGTGCTTCACAACGTCCCCGATATCCAAGACGTGCACACCATGCGTGAGGTGCTGGAGTACTTGGGGGCCGACGTGGAGTTCTCCGACGGCACCATGACGGTCGACACCACCTCTGTCCAGTCACACGTTGCGCCGTACGAACTGGTGCAGCGCATGAGGGCATCCATCCAGATCATGGGGCCACTGGTCGCCCGCTTCGGCGAAGCCCGGGTGGCCATGCCCGGCGGGTGCAACCTAGGTCCCCGCAAGATCGACATCCACCTGCGAGGTCTGGCGGAGATGGGTGGGGTGGTGCGCTCCGACCACGGCTTCGTGGAAGTCACGGCTTCCAGGCTCCACGGCACCGACATGTTCTTGGAGTACCCGAGTGTGGGCGCCACCGAGAACCTGCTCATGGCCGCCGTGATGGCGGAGGGGACCACCACTCTGGAGAACGCGGCCCGGGAGCCGGAGATCGTCGACCTGTGCAAGTTCCTCATAAGCATGGGCGCCGACATCGACGGAGCCGGAAGCTCCACCATACGCATCAACGGAGTCACCGAGATGCACCCGGCCGAACATACCGTCATCGGCGACCGCATCGAAGCCGGCACCTTTCTCATAGCAGGAGCCGTCACGGGCGGGGATGTGGAAGTGACCGGCATCAGCCCGCACGTTCTCGACCTCTTTCTCTCGAAGCTGCGGGCCGTGGGCGTGACCATCCACGAGAACGCGCGTAGCATCAGGGCTGGGGGCGACCCGGCCTCGTTTGTGGCGGTGGACGTGTCCACTCTGCCCTATCCGGGATTCGCCACCGACCTGCAGGCGCAGATGATGGTGCTGCTCTCCATCGCCCAGGGAGTGTCGGTGGTCACCGAGAACGTGTTCGAGAACCGCTTCGGTTTCGTGGACGAACTGGTGCGCCTGGGAGCCGACATCCGGGTGGACGGCAATCACGCGGTCCTCACCGGGGGTCGGTCGCTCACAGGCGCGATCGTCCGGTGCCCCGATCTGAGGGCGGGCGCTGCTTTGGCCTTGGCCGGTCTGGCGGCCGAGGGGTGCACCGAGCTCCGTGACGTGTACCATATAGACCGCGGTTACGAGCGGTTTGAGGATAAACTACGAGCCTTGGGTGCTGAGATAGAGAGGGTGACCGCGGACTCGGCTTGAGGGGAGCGTACTGCTGAACGACAAACCCTACACCGTCTACGCGGTCGAAAAACTCAAGAAGCGCCGGCTCCGTCGTACGCTTCTGTGGTCGGCCATCGGACTGGTCTTGGCCTTTCTCATCGCGGGGGGCGGTTCGCTCATCTGGCTCAACTGCAAGGTGGGTGAACGCACCATCACGACGCTCACCTCCATCGGCGTGGGTCTTACCGAATCCTTTGACACGCCCAACAGCATGGACATCCTTCTGCTTGGGTGTGACAGGCGCGAGGAGGCGGGCGAGGAGAGCCGGTCCGACACCGTCATGTTGGTGCACGTCGACTCCGAACGAGACTATCTCTCGATCCTCTCGCTCCCCCGCGATCTGCGGGTGGAGATACCTGGTCACGGGACGGGCAAGCTGAACGATGCCTATTCCCTGGAGGGCTGGGAGCTCACGGCAAAGACGGTGGAACTCCTTACCAACGTCCAGATAGACGAGTACCTGGAGGTGGATTTCCAGGCCTTTTGCGATATCACCGATGCTCTGGGCGGCGTGTATCTCGACATCGACCGGCGCTACTACAACGACGACGCGGAGTACGAACTCATCAAGATCTCCCCCGGTTATCAGCTGCTCGGGGGGGCCGATGCCTTGGACTACGTCCGCTTTCGGCACGACAGCAACTATGACTTCGGCCGCATGGACCGTCAGCAGCGTTTTCTCACCGCCGTGCGCGAGCAGGCCATGGGCTGGAATCTGATCACCGATCTTCCCGGATTGGTCGACGCGGTCTTCAGCAACCTGGGTACCACGATGGGGACCTGGGACATCATCGACCTCGCCGCTTGGGGGATACGGCTCCAGGGGAGCCAGATTCGCCAGGTCGGCATCGTCGGTGATATCCAAACGCTGGAGGGCGACGACGGTGTATCGCGGTCGTACGTCATACCGGCGGAGGGAGCGGTGGAGGAGGCGGTGCAGAAACTCCTGAGCCTTCCGGGGACCGAGTCGACGACCACGTCGACTACGGACGAGACAGAGACGACCACCACTACCGAGGATCCCTCTGCAACCGCCGACGTGGACACCTCGGATTTCACCACCAATCTGGCGGCTATCGAGAACAGCAACCTGTGGAAGCTCTACGCGGACGCCGTCCCCTTCCAGTTGATGGCTCCCGGGTATCTGCCGAGAGGATATGCCTACTACGACAGGAATCCAAAAGAACCAGGCTTCTACGACATAGTGGGGGGTGACGGGGTCGAGAAGGGGTTCAAGATGGTCTATCAATTGACCAGAGAGGGCGAGCCCATCGATCAATACATGGGGATCATGCAGACTACCTGGCTGGACGCTCCGGCGGCCGGCGCCGGCCGCGAGATCGAGTTCAACGGCATCACCTACACCATCGTGGGAACCAGCCAGAGCATCGATCGTGTCTGGTGGGTAGACAATGACGTTTTGTATTGGGTCTCGAACACGTTGTCGTACTATCTGAGCTCGAAGGAGTTGTTGAAAGTGGCGGCGTCCATGATGATCGTTCCCAGCGGAGTCGCGCGCTGAACGGTAAGCCGTACACCGTCTACGCAGTCGAGGGTGTATCCGGGGGGCGTTGGAAGCGCGTCGTGCTCTGGGTATCCGTGGCGCTGGTCGTCCTGCTGTTGGCGGCCGGCGCGAGCGCGTATCTGTGGTTCCGCGACAAAGTGAACGAGGCGAACGAGCGGGTCCCCGATGAGGTCATGACCGTGCTCACCGAACCGCCGCCGACCACCATCGCCGCCGTAGGCCCGGCGACGGACGGTGACACCACTACCTCGACGATCAAGGTGCCCGACTCACCGTCTGCCATGGACATACTCATCCTTGGTTCCGACCGTAGGCCCGACGAAGAAGACTCGGACGAGTACGCCCGTTCCGACACGATCATCCTGGCGCATATCGATCCCGAGAACGACTACATGTCTCTCTTGTCGCTGCCGCGGGACCTGCGGGTGAACGTACCCGGTTACGGACACAACAAGATCAACTTCGCATTCGCGGCCGGAGGGCCCGCTCTTACGATCAAGACGATCGAAGAACTCACCGGCATCGACATCAAGCACTACGTCGAGGTCAGCTTCCAGGCCTTCTGCGACATCACCGACGCCATGGGCGGCGTATATGTGGACGTCGACCGGCGCTACTACAACGACAACGCCCATTACGAACTCATCAACCTGGCTCCCGGCTATCAGCTCCTCAACGGTGCGGACGCCCTCGACTTCGTGCGCTTCCGCCACGATCTCAACCTCGACTTTGGGCGCATGGAGCGGCAGCAGATGTATCTCACCGCCATGAGGGAACAGGCCATGGGCTGGTGGGACCTGCCGGTGAAGCTGCCCAAGATGATCGGAGCGCTGTTCAACAATCTCACGACCGACTTGGGAGCAAACGACTTCCTCAACCTGGCCTATTGGGGTGTGCGGCTCGACGGGTCTCGCATCCGGCGTGTCACATTGGTGGGGTCGGCAGAGGAGATCGAGGAGAACGGCCGGCGCATCTCCTATGTGCTGGCGAGCAAGAACCGCGTAGCGGAGGCGGTGAACACCTACTATGCCCTACCCGGCACCACTGAGTCCGACACGGGGACGGGCTCGTCGCC
>DAIRFC010000003.1:4975-13583 GCA_036795215.1 Actinomycetota bacterium
GGTGGCAGCAAGCCGGCCTTCAAGATGCTCTATCGCCTGAAGAGCTACGGTGAGTGGACCGACCAGTACATGGGGATCACCGAGACCACCTGGCTGGACGCGCCGGCGGCCTGTGAGGGCCGGCAGGTGGAGCGGGATGGAGTGGCCTACACCATCGTGGGCAGCGCCGACAAGGTTGAGCGCATCTGGTGGAAGTCCGACGGCGTCCTCTACTGGGTCTCCAACACGCTTTTCCACCTCTTGAGCCAAGAGGAGCTCCTCAAGGTGGCCGAGTCGATGATCTACATTCCTGACTGATGAGGGTGGTCGTCGGCCCTCGGACCGACCCTGGGAGCGCAGACGTCGTCGTCAGTACGGCCCGGCGTATGGCGGCCCCTGCCGGGGAGGTCGTATTCCTCCACCAGGTGGGTGTACGCGACCTGGAGCGGCCTCTCAGCGCCGCTGAGGTGGTGCTCCTGCGGGAAGCGCTGGGAGGAACTGGTCCGGTAGAGCGTGCTCACCCGACTGCAGACGGCGCTGTGGTGGGCTACGTCTGCCGCGGAGTCGCCGTGCGTACGGCCGGAAGCCCATCTGCACCCGGCCCAACGGCCTTGGTTGGCGCATCCGCCGTCGCAGCCGCGACCGATCACGTGAACCTGACCTGGCGATCGCCACTCACCGGGCCCAACGACGACAGCGTAGGACCGCGCTTTCCCAGCATGACGAGCATCTATGCTCCCGAGACCGTCGTGGAACGGTTGGCGGGGGAGGGTATCATAGTGGTGCCGGCCGTCGTGGCCGGCGTCGAACGGGATGATCGTCTGAGCGCCTACGAGGCCGAGACGGTGGAGGCGGAAGCCTACAAGGTGATGAGTTCGGAGTTGGTCCCGGTGGCGATAGTGGCCGCCCATATGGGTCTGCGGTTGGCCGCGGTCGTGGTGCCGGCGGGGTCTTAGAGCAAAAAGGAGATACGCTGTGGTGGATCATGATGTGAAGGACAAGAGCCTCGCGCCGGCCGGAGTCCTGCGGATCGAGTGGGCCGAGAAGGAGATGCCGGTCTTGGCTCAGATCCGCGAGCGCTTCGCCAAGGAGAAGCCGCTGGCGGGGGTGCGTGTGGGGGCTTGTCTGCACGTGACCAGCGAGACCGCGAGCCTCATGCGGACCCTGGCTGCCGGGGGGGCGCAGCTGGCCCTCTGCGCATCGAACCCGCTCTCCACCCAGGATGATGTTGCAGCCGCCCTCGTGGTCGAATACGGGGTCTCGACGTTCGCCATCAAAGGCGAGGACCGCGACACGTACTACCGCCACATACAGAGCGTCATCGACTCGCGCCCCCAGATAACCATGGACGACGGCGCCGATGTGGTGGGTCTCCTGCACGGGGAGCGCACCGACGCGGTCGATGGGGTCATCGGCGGCACCGAGGAGACCACTACCGGGGTCATCCGCCTGAAGTCGCTGCAAGAGAACGGCATGCTTCGCTATCCCATCGTGGCTGTGAACGAAGCCCAGACCAAGCACATGTTCGACAATCGTTACGGCACGGGCCAGTCCACGCTGGACGGGATCATCCGGGCCACTAACCGCATGATCGCCGGGAAGGTGGTCGTGGTGGCGGGCTACGGGTGGTGCGGCCGTGGTTTCGCATCCCGCGCGAAGGGGCACGGCGCCGATGTCGTGGTGCTCGAGGTCGATCCGCTGCGCGCGCTGGAAGCCGTCATGGACGGTTTCCGGGTCATGCCCATGGCTGAGATAGCCCCGGCCGGCGACATCTTCGTCACCGCCACCGGCGATATCCACGTGGTGCGCAAAGAGCACTTCGAAGTCATGAAAGACGGGGCCATCGTGGCCAACACCGGCCACTTCAACGTCGAGATCGACATCCCCGCCTTGGAAGGCCTTGCCACATCGCGCCGGCAGGTGCGGGAGTTCGTGGAGGAGTTCACTCTGGCAGACGGCCGCCGCATCTATCTGCTGGGAGAGGGGCGTCTGATCAACCTGGCGGCGGCGGAAGGCCACCCGTCGAGCGTCATGGACATGAGTTTCGCCAACCAGGCCTTGGCGGCGGAGTACATGGTGAAGAACGCAGCCTCCCTTGAGAAGCGGGTCTACGACGTGCCCGCGGATATCGATGCCGAGATCGCGCGGCTGAAGTTGGCATCGCTGGGCACCGGGATCGACACGATGACTCCCGAACAAGTGGAGTACCTGGCCAGCTGGAACATGGGGACGTAGCCATGGGGGTGGTCCGAGGCGCGGACGGGCCCGCCGGCGGCGACGGAGTCGCCGCACCTGCGGGCCGCGCGAGTGTGGACAGCATCCGAACCGTGGAATGGCGGGACGGAGTGGTCGTCATGATCGACCAGCGCCGTCTGCCCCTCGAGGAGGTCTACCTCCACTGCCGCACCTGGCAGGAGGTGGCGGACGCCATCTGCACCATGGCCATCCGCGGCGCACCCGCTCTGGGTGTGGCCGCTGCCATGGGCATGGCCTTGGCAGCGCGCACCGCGCTGGGCGCCGGTGACGCCGCAGGCTTCCGGGCCGCCGTCCAAGATGCATCGAAAGGCCTATTCGAGACGCGGCCCACAGCCTATAACCTCCCCTGGGCGCTCAAAGAGATGGAGCGCATCTGGAGCAGGGACGATCTCTGTCCGGCCGAGGTCGTCGCTCAGATGGAGGCACGCGCGGTGCAGATCTATGAAGACGATCTTGCTTCGTGCCGGGCCATCGGGGAGTACGGGGCCGGGCTCATCCAAGGGGAGAGTCCTGTGGTATTGACGCACTGCAACGCGGGGGCCTTGGCGACGGCCGGATACGGCACGGCGCTCGGGGTCATCAGATCGGCGTATGCCCGCAATCCCCGTCTGCACGTGTTCGCCGACGAGACTCGCCCTTTGCTGCAGGGGGCACGGTTGACCGCCTGGGAGCTCACCCGCGAGGGCATCCCCGTTGATCTCATCACCGATAATATGGCCGGGTACTTCATGCGCCAGGGGCTCATCACCCACGTCGTGGTCGGGGCCGACCGCATCACGGCCAACGGCGATGTCGCCAACAAGATCGGCACCTACACGGTCTCCGTCCTCGCCCGTGAGCACGGCGTGCCCTTTTATGTGGCCGCCCCGTTCTCCACGGTCGATCGCAGTCTGGCGGATGGGAGCGCCATCCCCATCGAAGAGCGGGCTGCTTCTGAGGTCACCGGCTTCGGTGGGGTGCGTTGGGCCCCCGCCGGGGTGAGCGTGCGCAATCCGGCATTCGATGTGACCCCGGCGCGGAATGTCGCGGCTATCGTCACCGACCGGGGAGTGGCGTTCCCACCCTACGAGGAAAGTCTCAAACGGCTGGAGGAATCATGAGAGTCATGATCATGGCCGCGGGCATCGGTACGCGGTTGCGGCCCGTCACCGACCTAGTGCCGAAGCCTATGGCCCCCATCGCGAACAGACCGGCCCTCTACCATATCCTGCGACTCCTACGCCGGCACGGGATGAACGAGGTGGTAATCAACCTTCACCATCTTCCTGAGGCCATCACCAATTACTTCGGAGACGGGCGCGTCATCGGCATGGATATCACCTACACGTTCGAGCCCGAGCTGCTTGGCACGGCGGGTGGTGTGAAGAACAACGCGGACTTCTTCGGCGGCGAGACGTTCTTGGTGGTGAGTGGCGACGCCCTCACCGACGTCGACCTGACCGGACTCATCGCGGCTCACCGCAGAACAGGGTCCATCGCGACTATCGCGGTGGCCGAAGTGGCCGATCCGAGCCTCTATGGAGTGGTGGTCACCGACGATGATGACAGGGTGGTGGGGTTCCAGGAGAAGCCCACTCGGGACGAGGCCCGCTCTCGCCTCTGTAACTGCGGCATCTACGTCTTCGAACCCGAGATCCTCTCGCACATCCTACCCGAGCAGTTCGACGATTTTGGAAAGAGGGTCTTTCCCGACCTGCTCCGCGAACACGTCGCATTCCACGCCCAGACTATCAGTGGATACTGGAGCGACGTCGGGAACCTCAAGGAGTACGTGCGAGGCAACCAGGATGCCCTCGCGGGGCGGGTCGATGTGGAGATGCCGGGCAAGGAGGTCCGCCCGGGTGTGTGGGTGGACGACGGCGCCGAGATCGCGGCATCGGCTCGTCTCGAGCCTCCGGTGGTCATCGGTCGCGAGGCCCAGATCCACGAAGACGTCATCATCGATGGACCGTCCGTTATCGGCGATCACTGCATCGTGGGGGCCGGCGCACATGTGGCGCGGGGCCTGATACTCGAGAGATCCCAGGTCCTGCCCGGCTCAGTCATGGTCGACGGGGTGCTCGGGCAGCGACTCGAGGTCACCGCCGGCAGCCCTTCCGCGGCCGGATAGTCCCGTGCAGTCTGCGCCCGGTCTCAGTGGTGCGGAAGGTCGAGCGGCCGGTCTTACCGGCGCGGTGCGGTGGTTGCGCGACAGCGTCGCGGAGCCCGTCCTCTCCGTCCTCTTCCCGCCGCGGTGCGTGGGCTGCAAGGAGTTCGAGTCGTACCTCTGTCCCACCTGCCGCGATTCGCTCCTGCCCATAGGGTCCGACGCATGCCCACGGTGCGGGGAACCGGGGCCGAGGGCGCTCGTCGGCGGCCGCTGTGCGTACTGCATGGCGCAGGAGCTGCCTTTCGTTGGCGCCCGTGCCGCGTTCCGCCATCATGGAGTGGCTCGCCGGCTGGTGGCCGAGTTCAAGTTCGGCGGCCAGCCTGTGCTCGGCCGTCTGATGGCCGACCTTGCCCGGCCTGCCTTTTCGGAGCAATTGTCTTCGCTCCCATCCCGGGAGGGGGTGGCCGTCACCTGGGTGCCCTGTCACCGGGCGGCTGAACGCGAACGCGGCTACAACCAGGCCGAGGTATTGGCCCGCCGGCTTGCTTCGGGTCCGAATCCCTTGGCCTGCGCGTCTCTCGTCAAGAAGATCCAGGCCACCAGGCACCAGAAAGGGCTGGGACGGGCCGGACGTCAAGAAAACCTGCGCGGTGCGTTCGCGCTGGCCACAGACTGGGCCACCCGGCTGCCCCCGCGGGTTCGGGCGATAGTCCTTGTGGACGATGTCTATACGACGGGCGCCACGGCCAAGGAGGTGTCTTCCGTCCTTACAACGGGTATCGGACTACCAGTGCATGTGTTCACCTTCTCTCGAGCGGTCGCCGGTGGGACTGAGAGGCATGACTGAGGGAGGTATATGGTATCTTTCACGATTCCGCACATGAGAACGGACGGCCCGCGATGCGGGTCCCGCACGTAGGGTCGCAAGACGAGTCAAGGAGCAGCACGAGCGTGAACCTCACGGTCAAAGGCAGGAATCTGGTACTCACGGATACGATCAGCGCGTATGCCGAAGAGAAGATAGGGAAGCTGAGCAAGTACCTCGCGAACGGTGCGCGCTGTGAAGTCGAACTGTGGACCGAGAAGAATCCCAGCATCGCCGACAACCAAGTCGTCGAAGCCACGATCTTCACCAAGGGCCCCGTCATCAGGGCCCGCGAGGCCTCGCCGGACATCTATGCATCCATCGACCTCGTGTTCGCAAAGCTCGAGCGCCAGGTGAAGAAGTACCGTGGCAAACTTGCCGCCCGCAACCAGAGCGCTCACAAGGAGATCCTCGCCTCTCAGGGCTTCCAGCTCCTCGAGGAAGCCGAAGAGGTCGAAGCTGAATCTTCGGGGCCGCAGATCGTCAAGAGCAAGCAGTTCATGGTGAAGCCTATGTCTCCCGAGGAGGCGGTTCTTCAACTGGAATTGGTCGGGCACGACTTCTACCTCTTCACCAACTCCGAGACAAACGAGACGGCGGTGGTGTACCGCCGGCGCGACGGCTACTACGGACTCATCGAGATCCAGAGCTAGGATCCGTTCCATAGCTGGGCCGCCGGCCGCGGCACACATCCGATCGACGAGGGACGGCCGATGATCAACGTCGTTGATAAGGTCCTTCGCATGGGCGAAGGCAAGAAACTCAAGAAGCTCGAGGCGACCGTCGCGAGCGTTGCCGAGTGGGACGGCCGGATTGCTCCTCTGTCGGACGAAGCCCTCCGCGCGAAGACTCCCGAGTTCATGCGACGTGTGGACGCCGGCGAGACTCTGGACGACCTGCTGCCCGAGGTATTCGCGGTGGTGCGCGAGGCGGCCCGCCGGACCACAGGCATGCGTCCCTTCGACGTGCAGGTCATGGGCGCTGTGGTGTTGCACCAAGGCGCCATCGCCGAGATGAAGACGGGCGAGGGCAAGACTCTGGTCGCGACCATGCCCGTCTATCTCAACGCGCTGACGGGCCGGGGCGTGCACGTGGTCACGGTGAACGATTACCTTGCCGGCCGTGATGCTGCGTGGATGGGTCCGGTCTATGAGTTTCTGGGTCTCACGGTGGCGGCTCTGCAGAACGGCATGGAGACCGACGCGCGTCGCGAGGCTTACAGGGCCGACATCACGTATGGCACCAACACCGAGTTCGGCTTCGATTATCTGCGCGACAACATGGTCTTGCGAACCGATCAGCAGGTCCAGCGCGGCCACTACTACTGCATCGTGGACGAGGTGGACTCCATCCTCATCGACGAGGCGCGGACGCCGCTCATCATCTCCGGTCCCGGCGAACGAGCCGCCAAGACTTACTACGACTTCGCCCGCATCGCGCGCAGGCTTCAACCCGGCGAGGGTGAAGACGCCGATTACGAGATCGACGAGAAGAAGCGCACCGTGGCCATCACCGAGAAGGGCTTGGCCAGGGTGGAGCGGGAACTGGGTATCGACAACATCTACGAGGATCTCTCAGGGCAGTTGGTCAACCACCTCATGCAGGCTCTGAAGGCGGCCGCCCTGTTCAAGCGCGATGTCGACTACTTGGTGCAAGATGGTGAGGTCAAGATCATCGACGAGTTCACGGGGCGCGTCCTCGAAGGACGGCGCTATTCCGAGGGCCTCCATCAGGCCATCGAAGCCCGGGAGAACGTCAAGATCAAAGAGGAGAACCAGACTCTCGCCACCATCACGCTGCAGAACTACTTCCGCCTTTACGAGAAGATCGCCGGCATGACCGGTACCGCCGCCACCGAGGCCGACGAGTTCCGCGAGATCTACAAGATGGAAGTGGTGTCCATTCCCACCAATGTGCCCATGGTGCGCGACGACCGTAACGACCTCATCTTCAAGACAGAGAAGGCCAAATTCAAGGCGGCGGCCGAGATCATTGCCGACTGCCACCAACGCAGCCAGCCGATACTGGTGGGCACCATCTCGGTGGAGAAGTCGGAGCGCCTCTCGGAGATGCTCAAGCGCCGCGGAGTCCCGCACGAAGTCCTGAACGCCAAGCACCATGCCAAAGAGGCGGCCATCATCGAGCAGGCGGGGCAGCCTGGAGCGGTCACCATCGCCACCAACATGGCCGGTCGTGGTACCGACATCAAGCTGGGGGAGGGTGTGGTCGGTGCGGGCGGGCTGTTCGTGCTCGGCACCGAGCGCCACGAAGCCCGGCGGGTTGACAACCAGCTGCGGGGCCGGTCGGGCCGCCAGGGCGACCCGGGAGCGAGCCAGTTCATCATCTCCCTCGAAGACGATCTGATGCGGATCTTCGGTGGCGAACGCATCCAGAACCTCATGAATCGTCTGCGGCTCGATGAAGAGATCCCTATCGAACACAATCTCATCTCTCGCTCGGTGGAGGGCGCCCAGAAGAAAGTGGAAGACCAGAACTTCCAGATCCGCAAGCGGGTGCTCGAGTACGACGACGTTATGAACCTGCAGCGCGAGGTGATCTACGGCCAGCGGCAGCGCATCCTGAGCGGTGACGATCTGCGAGAGGATGTTCTCGGTATCATCGAGCGTATCCTGCGTGAACAAGTGGCCACCTTCACGGGCGCGTCCCGTTTCTCCGAAGAGTGGGATCTCGAAGAGATGCTGACCACGCTCCGCACCTTCTTCCCGACCACTCTCACTGCGCAGAGCCTTGGCGATCCCACCAGCCTCGATGCCGACGACGTGGCCGACAAGGTGTGGGAAGACGCTTTGCGGATCTATGAGGAGAAGGAGCAACGGTTCGGGGTCGAGGCCATGCGCGCGCTGGAACGCTGGGTGCTCCTGCGCACTATCGATTCGAAGTGGCGTGACCATCTGTACGAGATGGACTATCTGCGTGAGGGCATAGGGCTGCGGGCCTTGGCCCAGCGCGACCCCCTGGTGGAGTACAAGAACGAAGGCTACAACATGTTCCAGCAGATGATGGGGTCCATCCAGCAAGACTTCGTGCGCTACTTCTATCATCTGGAGATACAGCAGGAGGAGCAGCCCCAGGAGGAGGCGGTGTCGCACAAGCTGGCCTACTCGGGTGGCGGCGACGGCAGCCTGACGCAGAATTTCGCAGCCGCTGGTGCAGCGGTCATGTCGGGAGGCATGCGAGACAGCTCCGCCGAAGCCTACGAAGCTGCTCAACAGGCCACCCGAACGGTGGTGGCCCCCCGCAGTGTCACGAAGGTGGGCCGCAACGATCCTTGTCCGTGCGGCAGTGGGAAGAAATACAAGAAGTGTTGTGGCGCCTAGCCAACGGCGGTCCGGCCCGGCATCCGGCCGCCGAACCCGCGCTGGGCGGCGCGATGCGTCGTCCTCAGTCGCGTCCGTAGC
>DAIRFC010000003.1:13683-17499 GCA_036795215.1 Actinomycetota bacterium
AAGGCGTGGCCGGTAGGGGGCGGAGCGTAGTTCTGCACCCCGCGGGTGATGCCGCGAGCGAAGCAAAGCGGCGCCGCCCGCTGAGTGGGGGTGCAGGTCGGAGCGCCGACCCCTACCGGCCACGGCCCACCGTGTATACTTCCCCCAAGCATGGTTGAGAAGACAGAGAAACAATCCCCGTCCCTTGCCGAATATCGTGACGTCTTGACGGTTCTCCGCGAGAAGTTCACGTGGGCAAGGGACTATCTTTGACCCAGATAAGTTGAAGAGCGGCATCGCCACCCTGGAGGAGGCGATGCGCGCCCCCGATTTCTGGGAAGACCAAGGCCGCGCTCAAGAGATGAGCACCCGGTATAGCCGCCTCAAGGGCCGCCTCGAGCACTACGAACATCTGGCGGCACAGATGGGCGACTTGGAGGCGGTGCTGGAGTTGGCCGGCGAAGAGACCACCGATGATCAGGTCCCCGCAGAGCTTGCAGAAGAGGCCGCGCGCCTATCGGCGGAAGCCGGTAGCATTCTCGAGCGACTAGAGGAACAACGACTGTTCACCGGGGAGTTCGACGCCGGCGACGCCATCGTGAGCATCCACCCGGGGGCAGGGGGCACCGAGAGCCAGGACTGGGCGGAGATGCTGCTCCGCATGTATCTGCGCTGGTCCCAGTCTCGCGGCTTCAGCGTGGAGCTGAACGAGGCCAGCGAGGGCGATGAGGCGGGTTTGAAGAGCGTGACCTTCACCGTACACGGCGAGAACGCATACGGTCTTCTGTCGACCGAACGCGGGGTGCACAGGTTGGTGCGGATATCGCCCTTCGATTCTGCCGCCCGGCGGCACACTTCGTTCGCCTCCGTGGACGTCACCCCGTTGGTGGAGGGCGAGGTGGAGCTGGAGATAGACGAGAAGGACCTACGCGTGGAGACCTACCGATCGTCGGGGGCCGGAGGGCAGCACGTCAACAAGACGGATTCTGCCGTTCGCATCACCCACGTGCCCACGAAGACGGTGGTGCAGTGTCAGAACGAACGCTCACAGATCCAGAACCGGGAGACCGCCATGCGCATGCTGCGCAGCAAGCTGCTGCTCCTGGAGCACGAGAAGCGTGAGAACGATATGGCGCGGGAGAAGGGGGAACAGAAGGAGATCGCCTGGGGGAGCCAGATACGATCGTACGTGCTTGCCCCATACACCCTGGTGAAAGATCACCGCACCAACTACGAGAAAGGCAATGTCGACGCCGTTCTCGACGGTTCGATCGACGAGTTCATACGTGAATACGTTTGGCAGCGCTCTACCGGCAAGCTGGGAGTCCGTACTGCCTGACCCGCGCGGCAGGCTTTTGCCGAGCCCCGCAGAATATTCGCTAGTTACCTAATCATGGAGGTCCTAGGTAGCCCGTGATCAAGTTTGAAGACGTAACGAAGATCTACCCCCCGAGCACGGTCGGTCTCGAGCGGGTCACTCTCCATATCGAGAAGGGCGAGTTCGTGTTCCTGGTCGGTGCGTCGGGTTCCGGCAAATCCACCTTCATACGCCTGCTCATCAGAGAGCTCGAGCCCGACCGGGGTCGCATCATGGTCGGCGGCCGCGATCTCGCTACGCTACACAGGTGGAAAGTACCTTATCTGAGACGCAACATCGGCTGCGTGTTCCAGGATTTCAAGCTGTTGCCCAACAAGACGGCGTTCGAGAACATCATGTACGCCTTGGTGGTCACGGGCAATGCGACCGGCGCCTCCAAGAAGAAAGCGGCTGAGATTCTGGCGCTCGTGGGGCTCGGCGACAAGGGCGACAGGTACCCCAACGAGATGTCGGGCGGCGAACAGCAGCGGGTCTCCATCGCCCGGGCGTTCGTCAATCACCCGCCACTTCTCATCGCCGACGAGCCGACGGGCAACCTCGACCCGGACACCTCCATGGGCATCATGCAGCTGCTCTACCGCATCAATAAGACCGGTACCACCGTTCTCATGGCCACGCACGACCGCGAGATGGTCGACCGCATGCGCCGCCGGGTGATCGCCCTCGATTCGGGCAAAGTGGTGCGTGATCAGAAGCGAGGCGGCTATGGGGAAGATTAGCTTTTTCCTCAAAGAGGCCTTCGGGTCTCTCACGCGCAACTACTTCATGACCATCGCGGCGTTTGTGACGGTCTTTCTCTCCATCTTGGTGCTGGGTGGGGTGCTCGTGTTCGTGTTCACGAGCGACGCTCTTCTCAAAGAGGTGGAAGAGAAGGTCGAGATCACGGTGTATCTGAAGAACGATCCCGATCCTGAGCCCGACCAGATCTCGGCCATGCAGTCGGAGATCGCCGGTTGGACAGAGGTGAAGGAATGCATCTTCGTGAGCAAGGCCGATGCGCTCGAGAGGATGAAGGAGTGGTTCAAGGACAACCCGGAGGTCCTCGACAGCCTCTCGGGTAACCCGCTTCCGGCGTCGTTCGAGATCGCTCTGGCCGATCCGCAGACGGTGGACGTCGTGGCGGCGCGGTTCGCGGACAACCCGATCGTCGACGAGGTCAAGTACGGCGAGGAGATCGCCGACAAGCTCTTCGCCTTCACCAACCAGGCGCGCAACTTCATGCTCATCTTCATCGTGCTGCTGGGGATCGTCGCGATCCTTCTCATCTCCAACACCATCCGCCTCTCGATCTTCGCCCGCAAACGCGAGGTGGAGATCATGAAGTTGGTGGGCGCCACCAACTGGTTCATCCGCTGGCCCTTCTTGATAGAAGGGGTGACGGTGGGTCTCCTGGGCGCCCTGGCCGCGACGGTCGTGGTGCTGGTGTTGAACAGCTACCTGGTGGGCAGGATCAGGGACAGCATCGCCTTCCTGACAGTGCCCTTGGACGCTGTGCCCTATTTGCTCGTGGTGCTCATCCTGCTGGGGGTGGGAGTGGTGATAGGCGCTGTGGGTTCGGCCATAGGGCTGCGGCGCTTCCTCAAGGTGTAGGGCCGGTATCCGTAGAGGACGGGAGCGTGTGGCGTGACTGTACGCACAGCTCGCAGCGGTAGTCTGACCAGGTTGGCCGTGGTGGCCGTAGCCGGCCTCCTCTTGGCAGGCCTGTTGGTGGCTTCTCTCGATGCGCTGGTCGGGGGCGTCCAGACGGCTTGTGCGGCGTCCAGCAGCGATCTCAGCAAGATGCTCTCCGGCGTCCGTTCCGAGCTGGACGAGATCCGGGCCAACCTGGAAAAGGCCAAGACGGCGCGCGAAGCCGCCCGCGGCGACGTAGCGGCCCTCGACAAGAGCATCGAGATCGCCGAGGGAGCCCTGCGGATGGCGGAGGCCGCCCACGATGAGGCCGCGAAGAGACTCGCCGCTCTCCAGGAAGAACTCGACGGGGTCACGATCGCCTTGGCCCAGAAGCAACACGAACTCGCCGAGACCGAATTCGACCTGCAACAGCAGCAGGAGATCTACAACAACCGGGTGGTCAACGTATACAAGTCGGGCGGCAGCGTCAGCTACCTGACCGTGGTCCTCGACGCCTCGTCGTTCGAGGAGATGGTGGGTCGCGTCGACCTGTTGTCTTCAATCGTCGGCCAGGACAACGATATGCTCCAAGACATCCAGGCTCTCAAGGCCCGGGTGGAGGAGCAGCGAGCGGCGCTGCAGCAGGAGCGAGCGCGGATAGCCCAGCTTGAAGAAGATCAAGAAGCGGTCACCGTGGAGCTCAAGGCCGCCGAGGACGAACGCCAGGCGGCGCTTGACGAGCTCGAGATCGCTCGTGCGGAGAAGGCCAAGGTCCTCGCGGCCGCCGAGAAAGAAGTGGTGGCCTGGAACGCCCAAGAGGACGAACTGCTGGCCGAGAGCGAGCGGGT
>DAIRFC010000003.1:17599-77474 GCA_036795215.1 Actinomycetota bacterium
CCCATCAAGGCTGCGGCGGCGGGAACGGTGATCTCCTCGGGCTGGCGGGGCGGATACGGCAAGTGCATAGTCGTTTCGCACGGTGGGGGGCTGGCCACCCTGTACGGGCACGCCTCGGAGTTGCTGGTCTCGGCCGGAGACAAGGTCAAGCGGGGAGAGGTCATTGGCAAGGTGGGGAGCACCGGGTATTCTACCGGTCCGCACCTTCATTTCGAGGTGCGGGTGGATGGCTCCCCTGTCGATCCCCTGGGATATCTGTGACGTATGCCTAGCAGCTTGAGAACGGCTCTCCTGGCTTTCACCGGGTTGGTGATCGCCGCCCTCTTGGTCTTGTGTGGGTTCCTGTTGGGGGCCAATCCCAAGGCGCGTGACTGGCTTCGGGATCTTGTTCCCCAAGGTTGCGTGGTGGAGTCCGCGGGTTCTGACTTCGAGTACGAGCTGCAGGAAGAGGTGCTCCGCAGGCTGCAGTCGACCTACTACAAAGAGGTCGATCCGGCGGCGCTCGAGACCGACGCTATCGACGGCATGATGGCCGCGCTCGGCGATCCCTACACCGTCTACATGGAGCCGGAAGAATACGCGTCGTTCTTGGAAGACACCTCGGGGTCTTACAGTGGCGTGGGAATGGTGGTGGAGTTGAAAGACCGGCTGGTCACCATCGTCTCCACCTTCAAGGACAGCCCGGCGGAGATCGCGGGCATACGGGCGGGCGACATCATACTGGCGGTAGATGGAGAATCGACCGCCGGGCAGAACCTCGACGAGGTGGTGGGGCGGATCAAAGGCCCCGAGGGAACGACGGTGGTGCTGACGATGTACCGGCTCCCGTCGGCCACTACCACGACCGTGGCGACGAGCGGCGACGATGGCGATGAGGGTGCCGGCGGGGACGAGGAGTCCGAAGCCGGGTCGAACACCGCGGACATCTCGCATCTGCCGGCTGGAGGCGAGACCACGGATTACACTCTCACCCGCAAGACGATCGCCATCCCGGTGACCGAGCGGGACACTCTCACAGAAGACGGCAAGAAGGTGGCTCACATCAGCTTCTTCACCTTCTCCGATGGGTCCGCGGACCTACTGCGGGAGGAGGTGCGGCAGGCGGTGGAGAACGACCGCGTGGACGCCATCATCCTCGACCTGCGCAGCAACGGCGGCGGCCTGTTGGACGAGGCCATAGAGGTGGCGTCGATCTTTCTGAGGAGTGAGACCATCGTGAGCACCGAGGGCCTGCACTCTCCCGAACAGGTCTTCAAGGCCGGTGGGGACGCCTACGTGCAGGTGCCTCTCTACGTGCTCACCGACCCCTATACGGCGAGCGCCTCTGAGATCGTGTCCGGGGCGCTGCAGGACCATGAGCGGGCCATCTTGGTGGGTGAGACTACCTTCGGCAAGGGGCTTGTCCAGAGCCTGGAACGACTCTCCAACGGCGGGGCCATCAAAGTCACCACTGCCGTATACCTTACGCCCGACGGGCGCGACATCAACGAGACCGGTATCGAACCCGACGTGGTCGCCCCGGATGATCTCGAGACCTTGGACGCCGACGAGTGCGTGGAAGCGGCGCTCGACCTCATCACGGGCGAGGCTGCTCTACCCTAGGCGGGCCGCCATTGTCTGGCTTTCGTCCTCGCTTCTTCATGCTCGACACCGGTGCGACCGGGGGCGCCGCGGCCGGCGGCGCCGATGCCGGGGCGGGTGACCTGTGCGACACGGAGCTCTTACTCAGCGCTGAGGATTCCCACCATGCCTCGCGCGTCCTTCGTCTGCAGCCTGGCGACCAGTGCGAAGTGGTGGTGGGGGCCGCCGTTTACGCGGCCACGGTGTCGGCGGTCACTGATCGCGTGCGGGTGAGACTCACCACGCGTCTGGAAGGGCCGAGCGCGGGGGCCTCCTATGACATCCAGGTAGGTATAGTCCAGGCCCTCGGCAGGCCGGCCGCCATGGACTACGTACTCGAAAAGGGGACCGAGGTCGGCGCTTCGTTCTTCTGGTTCGTCAAGGCCGCCGGGTCGCCCAAACAGGCCGGCGGGGCGCAGAACGACCGTCTGACCAGATGGCTCCGTATCGTGCGCGAAGCGGCCAAGCAGAGCAAGCAGGTGAACATCCCCGATATCAGGGTCGCATCTTCGGTCGAGGAGGCTCTGGCAGGTCTGCAGAACGATGGCGCGTTCTCAGTGGTGCTCGATCTGGGGGCGGCCGAGGGGCTCGACCGGGCGGTTGCCGCGGGCTTCCCCGATGCTCCGCGACCCTCGCCGGTGGCTCTGTGGGTAGGGCCCGAGGGGGGTTGGAGCAATGCCGAACTCGAGCGGTTCGCTGCCGCGCGACTCTCTGTCGCCCGCTTGGGTAGGAGCGTTCTGCGCACGGAGACGGCGGGGCCGGTGGCGGTGGCCGTGGCGCGTCTTGCCCTGAGGGATTGGTAGTATAATGAGCATCCATGGACGACTGCCTATTCTGTAGGATCGCCAGAGGTGACATCCCAAGCGAGATCGTGCTGCAAGACGACGATTTCGTCGCCTTTCGCGATATCAATCCCAAAGCTCCGCAACACGTTCTCGTGGTGCCGCGCGAGCACTTGGTGTCGTTGAACGACCTAGAGGGACGGCAGGGGGGAGAGGGCCATGCGCTGCTGCAGTTCATCGTGCGCGTGGCGAGACATCTAGGCATCGCCGAGAGTGGCTACAGGGCGCTCACCAACGTGGGACCCGACGGGGGTCAAGAAGTGCAGCATCTGCACTTCCACATCTTGGGTGGCGAAGAACTGGGGGACTTCTAGTGAGCATCCTCACCGAACTTCAAGAGTCGGTCAAGACTGCGCTCAAGAGTGGAGACAAAGAGCGTGTAGTGGTTCTGCGAATGATCGTCTGCGAACTGCAGAACGAGGCCAAGCGGACGCAGCAGGAGTTGGACGAGGCGGCCGAACAGGCCGTCCTACGCCGGGAGCTCAAGAAGCGGCAGGAGTCCATCGAGGCGTTCAAAGCCGGCGGGCGCGACGATCTGACGATCCACGAGGAGATGGCAGCCGGCATCCTCGAGGAGTTGCTCCCCAAGCAGCTGGATGAGGCAGAACTGTCCGCGCTCGTAGAGCGGATCATCGCCGATACGGGCGCGACCTCGGCCCGCGACATGGGCAAGGTCATGGCCGCCGTGATGGCGGAGGGCGGTGTGCGAGTAGATGGCAAGGTGGCTTCGCGCCTTGTCAAGGAGCGTTTGACCTGAGCGCTAAAGGCTCCACCAAGGAGATCGAACTCGACAACCGTGTGGCCGCGCTCTTGGTCGGCGAACACGATGCCCACCTGCGCGCGCTCGAAGGCCTGCTCAAGTGCGACATCAGCCTGCGCGGCAATCGTCTGACGCTGGATGGAGCCGCGGCGGAGGTGGAAAAGGGCGAGGCCCTCGTGGGCGAGTTGTTGGAGCTCATCAAGTCCGGAGAGAGTCTGGACGAATCCACAGTCGAGCTGGCCGTCTCGCTCAGGGACGACCAACCCGATCGGGCCCGGCCGTTGGGCGATATCGTGAGCGACGTCATCTTGGAGCACCGGGGACGGCGCATCAGGCCGAAGACGGTCAACCAGAAGGCCTACGTGGATGCGATCCGCAAGAACACCATCACCTTCGGTATCGGTCCGGCGGGCACCGGCAAGACGTACCTGGCCATGGCCATGGCCACGTCTGCGCTGCTGTCCGGTGAGGTCGCCCGCATCATCCTGACCCGGCCCGCTGTCGAGGCCGGTGAGAAGCTGGGCTTTCTCCCCGGCGGGCTCATGGAGAAGGTCGATCCGTACCTGCGTCCTCTGTTCGATGCTCTCTACGACATGATGGACAGCGACAGGCTCACCGAGCACCTCGACCGGGGCACCATCGAAGTGGCTCCCCTTGCCTACATGCGCGGCCGCACGTTGAACGATTCGCTCATCATCCTCGACGAGGCGCAGAACACCAGCCCCGAGCAGATGAAGATGTTCCTCACCAGGCTGGGGTTCGGGGCCAAGATGATCGTGACCGGAGACATCACTCAGATCGATCTGCCTCGAGGCCAGCACTCCGGGCTGGTGAATGTGCGCGAAGTGCTCGCCGACATCCCGGATATCGCCTTTGTGTTCTTCGATAGCCAGGACGTAGTACGTCACAAGCTGGTGCAGGACATCGTGTCCGCCTACAAGGCCTACGGTGAGCAACACCAGCCTGCTCGCAAGCCGGCGCCCCGCGCGGCGGGGGAACGACGTCGTGGCGGCCGGAGGAGCGCCGCGGCGGCCGATCAGTAACGGAGCGGTATCCCATGGGTAGAATCGGCTTCGTATTGCGTGAACGTATGGGCCAAGTTCGGGAGTGGCTTGACAAACGCAGCCCCCGACGCTTCAGGCTCGCACTCCTTGCCTGCCTTCTTGTCGGTCTGACTGTGATCATAGGTACCGAATACCTCCCGACTCTGCGGGGCTTCTCCGAAGGCAAACCGGCGCCTCGGTCGGTGTCTGCGGACGAGACGGTGACGGTGCTCGATATTGCGGCCACCGAGGAGCTCAAGTCCTTTGTGGGTGGCCTGGTGGAGCCGGTCTACACTCCCGATCCGGGTGCTCTTGCCGAGGCCACCACCGACCTGGTCACTTTCTTGCAGAAGATAGAGCAGGCTCGTCCCGACATCCTGGCGGGGGCCGATCTGGACGAGGCAATGGCCCGTATCAGTGCTGCGGCGCCGGCCACCGCGTCGGACGAGACTCTCCGCTACCTGCTCACGACCGGCTCTCGCACCTACACCATGGTGAAAGACCAGTCTCTCGGAGCTCTCCAGACCCTCTATGCCGGCCGTATTACCGAGGGATCCCTCAACACGACCCTGCTCACCCTGCGGAGCATCGCGGATGCCTTGGCGGTGTCCACGGCCACTGCCGATGCGGTGTACGAACTCACTGCGGCCTACGTGAGGCCCAATCAGACGATCGACGAGGAGCAGACTGAGGTCCGGCGGCGCGCCGCCATGGAGCAGGTGGCCCCTGTGGTGCTCACGGTCGCCAGAAGCACTCTGGTCGTCGGCGCGAGCGAGACCGTCACCGACCAAGATCTGTTGATTCTGGACGCCCTCGGCCTGACCGAGTCACGATCGGGATGGAAAGTGTGGTTGGGCATCTTCCTGCTTATGGCCCTGGAGACGCTCATCTTCTCCCAGTTGTTGCGCCGTCTGAACAAGACCGTTGAGGAGTTCCGTAACAACATGTGGCTGGTGTTGACGGTGCTGCTTCTCGGGTTCACGCTCCTCGCCCGTCTGCTGGTCATCGAACCCTTGTCTGCGTATCTCATCCCGGCTGCGAGTCTGGGCATGGTGGTCACCGTGATACTCAACTCCCGCAGCGCTCTGTTGCTGGTCGGCCTGCTCTCGGTGAACATCGGCCTTCTGACCGATCTCGACATGCGCTATGCGGTGGTGGCGTTTTTGGTCGGCTGGCTGTCTCTCTATCTGGTCTCGCGCATCACGAAGCGCATGGTGCTTCTGGGCGCCGGTCTGGTGAGCATGTTCACGGCGGCCCTCGCCATCTTCTCCGTGGAGCTCTTCACGGAAGCGTCGGTCGGTGGGGCTCTGGAGCTATGTCTGTGGGGCCTTGCCAACGGCTTCTTGGCGGCGGTGCTCACCCTTCTTCTGGTGATGGTCTTGGAGACAGTCTTCAACCTGACCACGCCGCTGCGACTGCTGGAGCTCGCCGATCCATCCCACCCGCTTCTCAAGAAGCTGTTGCAGGTGGCGCCAGGAACCTACAACCACAGCATCCAGATGGCCAACCTGGCCGAATCGGCTGCCGAAGCCATCGGAGCGGATCCTTTGTTGGCCCGGGTAGGGGCCTACTACCACGACATCGGCAAGACGGTGCGCCCCGAGTACTTCGTGGAGAACCAGATCTACGTGGACAATCCGCACGACCGTCTCAGTCCCAACCTCTCCAAGCTGGCCATCACCGCGCACGTGCGCGACGGTGAGCACTTGGGCAGACTGTACGGGCTACCACAACCGGTGATAGACATCATGAAGCAGCATCACGGGACCTCCGTGCTTGCGTACTTCTATCACAAGGCCCAGGAAGGCTCACAGGGAGCCGTCTACGAGGAGAGCTTCCGTTACGAGGAGCAGAAGCCCCGCTCGAAGGAAGCCGCCATCATCATGCTGGCCGACAGCGTCGAGGCGGCGGTCCGCACCATGGAGAACCCCACGCGGCGCAAGATCCAAGGGCTCATCCAGGAGATCGTCAAACAGAAGATGGACGACGGCCAGCTGGACGAATCTGCTCTTACCCAGAGCGATCTGCACAAGGTCATCGAGTCTTTCGACCAGAGTCTGCTCGGCTTGGTGGGTCACCGCATCCGGTATCCCGATCGGAACGGTGAAACAGGTCGCCAGGGCGCGCGTGGCAAGGAGGCGGGAGGTGCGCCTGTCCCGCCGAGCGCCTTCTTGAACCAGCAGCTGGAAAGAGCGGCCGTTCCGCCTTCAGAGCCGGGACAGCCCGAAGCCGCCGGTGATTCCGGCCCCGTCTCGGAACGCAGTCCGGGAGACGCCGCCGACGGTGCGAAGTGAAGACGGCTATCGAGGTCGTCGATCGCGTGGGCATGGGGCGCCTGATCCAAGGCCCTGTCACCGATCTTGCCGAGGCGGTGCTCGAGGCTGAGGGCTGCGCCGGCGCGGTGACGATCGCGTTTGTTGACGAGCTGCAGATGACGCATCTCAACGGCTGCTATCGTGGCCTGGATGAACCCACCGATGTGCTTTCCTTCAGAGACGCCGACGGCGAAAGCTGGGCCGGGAGTGTCGCCGGCGAAGCTGAGATGGAGTCTGACCTGGGCGAGATCGCGGTGTGTCCGTCGGTCGTGTCTCGTTACGCCGTCGAGGAGGGTGCCGATCCGCGCAGACAGATGGGCTGGACGTTGATCCACGGGCTGCTCCACCTGGCCGGTTATGACCACGAGACCGATGATGGCGAGATGCGCCGTCGTGAGCAAGAACTCCTGGTGGCGCTCAAGACTCTCATCGACGCTCTGCCCGCTCCGGGGGAGGGGTCAGATGGCTGGTAACGGCCGCAAGACGAACCTTCTGCGTAGCTTGAACCATGCCTTCCAAGGGCTCGTTCACACGGTCCGGTACGAACGGAATATGCGCATCCACCTCTTCGTGGGGGTGTGCGTGCTCGTGGGCAGCATCTTTCTCAACCTCAGCCGGCTGGAGCTGGTGGCCGTGCTGGTGTCCATCTCCTTTGTTCTCGCGATGGAGCTCATCAACAGCGCGATCGAACGGGTGGTGGATATCATGACCGACTCCTTCGATCCGCGGGCCAAGGCGGCTAAGGATGTGGCGGCCGGCGCCGTGCTCATTGCGGCCATCAACGCATTGGCGGTGGGGTACCTGGTCTTGGCCGACCGTCTGACGGGGGTGTCCTTGGATCTGGTGATCGCCATCCGTCGGTCTCCCATCCACCTCACCGTCGTAGCACTGGCGGTTGTGATCGCCGTCGTGATAGCCATCAAGGCCATCCACAAGAAGGGGACTCCTCTTTCGGGAGGACTCCCGTCGGGTCATGCGGCCCTTGCCTTCGCCGGCTGGACGGCGGTGACATTCGTGATGGGATCTACTGCGATAGGTTCCACCAGGGAGGGCCTGTTGGTGAGCGTCATCGCACTCATCATGGCCTTCCTGGTGGCTCAGAGCCGAGTGGAGACGGGGGTCCACACTCTCTTCGAGGTGCTCGTGGGGGCTCTGGTTGGCGTGCTCATAACTACCGTGATCTTCCAGCTTTGGTTCTAGAAAGGGGGCCGCGGAGTGTATGAGGACCGGCTGAATCCCCGATTGGGGCGTCTGATCGATATGGCCAAAGCCGCGTCACTACGAGCGGGTGCGGAAGCCTCCGTTGCCGAGGGGGTCGCGCTGCTCACCGAGAGTGAGTCGATATACGTGGGCCATGCCGGCGGGGATGCGGATCGCCCAGGCGCCTCCGCGGCCGAGGCCGCCCTTGCCGCGGCGCGGCAGGCAGACGGAGAGAAGATCGTCGCGGCCGCCGTGGCGGTCGCCAACGATCGCAGCGCCAGCGTGCTGCCGAGCCAAGAGAGTCGCAGGTGCTTGGCCGGACTGGACCCAGATCTTCCGCTGGTCGTCAAGCAGCGGGGGCGCTGGGTCCTCATACTCCTTTCGGAACTGTCTTGAGCGTCGCGAGAGGTTCCCGGTGAAGCCTACCGAGCTCGACGCGAAGCGCACGGTCGATGGATTCTCCATCGGGCGGATCTTCCACGCCGACCACGATCTGCTCGTCACCCTCGAGGAGTACGACCGCGAGGTCTTTGGACCCACCGGGCTCCGCACCTACGATCTTGCGGTCGTCACCCAGGCCGGAGCGGTCTATCTCGCCCGGGTGGACGATGAGATCGTGGGCAGTTGCCAGTTTCTTCGTATGGTGGATGAGCCCGACTTCTTCTATGTGGTGGGTTTCTACATACGACCTCAATGGCAGGGCCATGGTCTGGGGCGGGCTTTTCTGCAGGAGGTCGCCGCGGCGATCCAGAAGCTTGGCGCCGCGGGCATGATCCTGACGGTCGATCCGGGCAACACGGCCGCTCTTGGTCTCTACAAGAGCACTGGGTTCGAGGACCATACGTTCGTTCGCGACTTCTACGGCGAGGGGCACGATCGGTACATCATGCGCTGGCGCTTCGCCTAGGGAAACGTCGCCATCCAGCAGCCCATCAGGGGGCTTGCATGGCAGTGTATGATAGATGGTCTACGGAGGAGGTAAGTAGGCTGTGAGAGTCGAAGAGCTCGCCAAGACCATTGATAGTACGCTCCTGGAGCCCACCAGTACCACCACGGCTGTTGAAGCACTGTGCCGTGACGCGATCTCGTACCATTTTGCGTCGGTCTGCCTGCTTCCTTACTGCGTCCCGGTGGCCCGGCAACTGCTCCAAGGCTATGACATAAAGGTCGGCACGGTGGTCTCGCACCCGCTGGGGGCCGACTCGCAGCGCACCAAGATCGTGGGAGCCGAGCAGGCGGTGGCCCTGGGGGCCGACGAGATCGACGTGGTCTTGAACATCCCGGCCATGCTGTCGGGCGACTTCAGGTACGTACGTGACGAGCTGCGCAGCGTGGTCCGCACCGTACGCATGACGAGCGTCAACACCGGAAGGGGCTTGGTGCTGGTGAAGGCCAACGTCGAGGCCTACTACCTCGACGAGAAGCTCAAGCGCCTGGTGTGCAAGATCGTGGAGGATTCGGGGGCCGACTTCATCAAGACCTCCACCGGGGCGGCTCCAGGTGGCGCGACCGCCAAAGACGTGGAGCTGTTCCGCGATCTTCTCCCCGAGAGTGTGGGAGTGGACGCGGCGGGAGGCATCCGGACCGCCGAGGACGCGGAGCTCATGATAAACGCCGGCGCCGCCCGTATCGGCACGTCCCGCGCAGTGGACATCATCAAGGAGTTCTCCTCCGACAAGGAGTGACGGAGCGCGGCGGCCGGCACGGCGAGGGCCGGCGCGGCCGGGGACGGCGCGGGCGATCCAAGATCGGCGCCGAGGGTCGGTGCCCGCGCTGACGGCCGGGAGGGATTTCGGTGAGTTCCCGCTTCTTCACCACTGAGGCGCTTGTCATCGGTTCTATGCGCTACCGCGAGGCCGACCGCATCGTGACGCTCTACACGCGCGAGCGGGGACGGCTGGGCGCGGTTGCAAAGGGGGTCAGGCGCACCAAATCCAAGGTCGGCGGCCGCCTGGAGCCCTTCACGTTGATCCGGGCCAGTCTGTACACGGGACGGAATCTCTACACCATCGTGGGCGTGGACACCCTGCGGACCTTCCAGGGAGTCCGCGACGAACTGTATCGCATGCAGGAGGGGGCGCGGCTGTTCACCGTCGTGCGCCACCTGTTTCCCGCGGAGGAGGGGAGCGCGCCGGCCTTCAACCTCTTGGTGCGCGGCATCGCTCGGCTGGCTGAGGCTCCCGATCCCGCCAGGGCGGCCGGCGTGGTGCTGGCGACGCGCCTGAAGCTGCTCGCATTACTCGGCTACGCCCCAGAGATGACGCAGTGCGCCAACTGTGGCTGTGAAGGGCCGTTCTATGGGTTCTCACCCGGCTTGGGTGGCGTGGTGTGCGAGTCGTGCGCCTCGGCCGGGGCCGCCTCATGCTTCGCGCTGAGCAACGGCGCCGTGTGCACGCTGCAGACTCTGCTGTCTAATCCTCTAGCTGAGGTTGATGGTTACGAGCTGGACGAGCGCGCAATGGCCGAGGTGGAGCAGGTGGTGGCGCAGACGCTGGCCTATCACGGGCACTGAGTGGTCGGCCGGGAGGGTCTCGCCTCCTGCGCCCGGCCGGAGCCACACTACCCGGTTCCGCTTGCACTCGCGGGTACGCAAAAGCCGCTCCACCGGGCAGCGTGGCTCCGGATGCGGGAGGGAGCCCCTCCCGGCCTCTTCCTCATGGGAGGGGGTTGCTGAGTGCCCCGTCCTCACGGGTAGGGCTTCAGTGAGTGGCCTCGCCTTCGGCATCGGCGAACCGGCAGGTTGTTGCTGAGTGGCCTCGCCTTCGGCTTTGGCGAACTGGAGTGTTGTTGCTGAGTGGCCTCGCCTTCGGCATCAGCGACACGGCGGGTGTGGTACTACGCCTCGGTAGGGTCGGCCAGGATCCCCAGGGCGCGGGCAACCTCGGCCAGACGGGCGTCGAAAGTAGCCAGGGGCACGTCCAGGGCCAGCGCCACTTGGAGGTATGATGCGTCATACGCCGATAGGTTGTGTTCGCGGGCGAGTTGAACGACCTCGGGCCAGGAGGGCGCGATCGTTCTTAGAGGCACTCTCAGGCTCTCCGCGAAAGCCGCCTCGATCAGCAAGGCCGTCCTGAGCTCTGCGGTTGAGCTTGCTCACCGCGATCTGAGCAAGCTCATGCCGTAGTAGTGCCGGGGCAAGAAGACGCCGCGAGCGAAGGAGCACGAGTGCTCGGTCGGACTGAGACTCTCCAAAGACCAGCGCCGCGAGCACCGAGGCGTCGCAGACGATGGCGCTACGAAGAGGCCGGATACCGGCTATCACGGAGCTCACGGATCCAGGCGGTGCCTTCGTCGGGCGTGGACAGGCCTAGGCGGCGGACGTATTCGGCCAGCTCGTCAACGGTGATCTCGGTGTCCTCGAGAGCGGCCGCCTCGACGATAGCCAGCAACTCGTTCTGAAGCGACCGGTGGTTCCGCCGTGCGCGGGCGCGCAGGCGCTGTGCCACCTCCTCGGGCACGTTCTTGATCGACAGGCTGACGGCCATGAGGACTCCTGCCGCTGTGTGGTTCTGTATCAGCGTCATTCTAGCACCATCGGTTCGCGTGGTTGCCGGTCGGGGGAAAGCATCCCACGCCGGCGTCTCGTTCCTGTCCACCCTTCGTACTATCATGGGGTCGGCGGAGACTCCGAAGGTGCTGGCTCTGAAGGGACCGGCCCCCCTCGCCTGGTATTGGCTGGGTAGCACGATTGCGCGCAGTGACACGTCGACCGGGCCGATCGGCATGGAGCAACGGCAAAGGGACTCGTGAAGGAGGTCTCTGACATGGGTGAGAAGAAGCCGAAGGCCGACGGCGAAGCCGAGGTGCTCGCGACTATCGCCGCGATGCCGGACGCCGACCGCGGGATGGCCCAGCGACTGCATGAGATCATCCGGGCCAACGCGCCGGACCTGTTGCCACGACTTTGGTATGGGATGCCCGCTTACGCTCTGAAGGGCAAGGTCGTGTGCTTCTTCCAGAGCGCGGACAAGTTCAAAACGAGATACGCGACACTCGGCTTCGAGCACGAGGCGCACCTGGACGAGGGCTCCATGTGGCCGGTCGCCTTCGCGCTCAAGGAGTTGACCGCCGCCGACGAAGAGAAGATCGCCGCGCTTGTGAGGAGGGCGGTGAGCTGATGGGCGGCGGTCGCCCCGAGTGGTTGTTCGACGAAGCGGCACACGTGGGCGTCGACTACGCGGACAGAGGCGTGGTCGCCGGCTACGACGCGCAGCACGAGGGCTTCAGGGACTACGAGGGGGAGGCTGAGAAGATCGTCGCGGCTCTCGGCCTATCGGAGGAGTCGACCGTGCTCGACATGGGCTGCGGCACCGGCGGGCTGTCGGTGGGCCTCGCACGGAGGTGCCGGCACGTCTATGCCGTGGACGTCTCTCAGGCGATGCTCGACGTCCTCGCAGGCAAACTCGAAGCTCTGGGACTCAGCAACGTCACCGCCCGCCCGGCCGGATTCCTCACATACGAGCACGTGGGGGAGGCTCCCGACGCGGTGGTCGCCAACATCACGCTCCATCACCTGCCCGATTTCTGGAAACAGATCGCCCTGTGTCGCCTTCGCGATCTGCTCAAGCCCGGTGGCAAGATGTATCTCGCCGATGTCGTGTTCGGTTTCGAGCCGAGGGTCTACCAGGAGGCCATAGGTGCCTGGCTCGACGGCATGCGGGAACTCGCCGGCCCTCGGATGGCCGACGAGTCGGTCGTTCACGTCCGTGACGAATTCAGCACGTGGGAGTGGGTGATGGCGGGGATGCTCGAGCGGGCAGGGTTCTGCATCGAGGAATGTCTGGACACGATGCCACAGGTGCGCACATACATCTGCTCGAAACCCGCGGAGGCGGCCGCATGAGCGCGGATCTGCCCGCCACGACCGGGCTCGTCGCCGATCTGGCGGAGCTGCGCAGACAACTCTGTAAGGGCGCGATCCAGAGGGCCTACGTGGCGATCATCACCCACATGTCGGGACTACGCACCCGCCTCTCAGAGTCGATCGTGTAGACGAGGGTGACCGAGCCGATGACCAGGAACACGGCGTTCGCAACGGCAACGGCGAATAGTGGTGGCCATGCTCCAGCCAACCCGCGGCGGATGCGCCTGGGCTGACGTGTCTGCGCACGCCCGCGATCGAACAGGCCAACGTTGCAGTGGAGAAGACCAGCGTCGCCACGCCGGCTGCCAGAGCCGTTGGTAGAACGGTCACGCCGGGCTCCCCACCCATGTTGGTGGCGATCGGCCCGCTTATCCATGACTCGATCCAGAAGCCGTCCACCGCGACGTTTCCTTGGACGACTTCCCCTATGCCGTGGTCGTGCGATGGTGCGTCCACGAGGGAGAGAGACTCTGACAAAGGACGAGTCATATGCTCGGGCCCTGGCGATAGTCGACGAAGAGGGGTTGGCGGCGCTGACCATGAGGCGCCTGGCCTGCGATGTCGGCGTCAAGGCGCCGTCTCTCTATAACCACGTACCGAGCAAGGAAGCTCTCATAGATGGGATGCTGGCCCTCATGCGGTCAGAGGTGCGGCTGCCTGATCCGCCTCCCGGCGACTGGATGGAGTTGACGGAGCTGATATTCCGGGAGGCGCAAGGCCTGACCCTACGCCTGCTTGTAGTACTCCATCTCCGGTTCTGGCTCCAATATGAGGCTTGGCTCGTCGGGATCGGGAATATGAGCATACTTGGGATCGCGGCTCACATGCTGATACAGCCTCGGCCCGTTTGAGCACGAATAGAACAAGATGGGGCGATCGACCCGGTTCCATCCGAAGGGGCAGTGCCAAGTCTTGGGGGGGACGGCGATGACGCAGGCCTGGTCGTACGTGTGTTTCTCGTCTTCGATGTAGATGAAGAACTCGCCCCCCAGATTGTTCTGGTCGTTCGGATCGGTGCTGAGCAGGATGATGTACTCCATGTGGTCATGGTAGTGAGGTTTTTCAGTGGGACTGCTCTTTGGGGGCTCAAGCACCATCCCGCCGCTGAAATACATGCCCCCTTCTATCGCCCTATCATCCAGATAGACCTGGAATATCTCGGGCCGGTCCAGATCTCTATGCAGGGGGTTGGGTTCTGTCCGAAAAACGAAGCACTTCCCGAACTTCGTATTCGGATCACCGCTCTTGGTCGCGCCGTACTTGGCCTCTTCCATGATCGTCTGAGTCTCCTTTTCGCCACCGTTATCCGTTGATGTACTCTTGCCGTATCTCTTCCATGATCTTAGTAGCGAAGGGCCCCCTTTCTTCTTCCGTCATCGAGAACATCGGGAGCTCCCAGTCCATCTCGGCCAGGTTATCCAGCAGCATGGCGGTGAGATCGTAGGGAACGGATATGAGCAAGAGGCCTTCCGGCAGCAGCTTCTGGATCTTGAGGCCGTATCCCAAGCCGGTGACAGTGTAGTTCACGCTGCCGGTCGTGTAGGGGTAGGCAAAGACCCAGGCGCACGTGAGGACCGGGGTCATGGTCGTGGTCAGCGGTTTGCCGGTGGAGTAGCTCAGAGCTCTGAGTATGACCTCGGCCTGGTCGGGCCGTGCGGTGATCACGAGAACGTCCGGATCGAAGGGGGCCTCGTCTATCCGCGAGAAGGCGACGTAGCGCACCGTGCCCGGCGATATCTTGGGTATGTGCTGATAGATCCTCCGGTTCGCCCGGGCATCCTGATAGATGCGCTCTTTAGCGCCGATCTGCCCACTCTCGTAGATCGGTTCTGGGTCCATCAATCCCAGCACGAGCTGATCCACGCACGCGAAGTCCTCGGGCCCTGCATAGAAGGGCCGGCTGTCCTGGGCCTCGCGGAACATACGACATATCGGTAACCTCTTGCCCAGTCTTTCGATCCCCTCCGGCTTGTTGAGGAGGAATCTGACTGCGACCGGACTGTAGAGGAATTCGAACCGTTGCAGTATGGAGAAATCTCTCGGTCGTCGGTCCATGAACATCAATCTCCCTTCATCACCCCGGAGAGCCAGAGGCGTATCTCGGGGCAACTTCTCTGTTGCTACGGCGGCCTATATGCATGCAGGCACTAGCTGTTCGCAACACCTATGTTGCCAATGTAGTACCTTGCCGCGTGAATCACAAGGAAGTTGTAGGTGATCCCCTACGAGAACGGCAACCGCCGCTCGTAGTTGGGCGCTTCCTTGGTGATGGTCACGTCGTGCGGGTGACTCTCAGCCAGGCCGGCAGGCGAGATGCGCAAGAAGCGCGCCTTCTTGTGCATCTCCTCGATGGAGGCCGAGCCGGTGTAACCCATGCCGGCCCGCAGGCCGCCGATGAGCTGGTAGACCATGTCGGCGAGGGGGCCCTTGTGGGGCACCATGCCCTCGATACCCTCGGGCACCAGCTTCTTCTGGTCTTCCTGGAAGTAACGGTCGGCGCTGTGGCCCACGCTCATGGCGCCCACGGAGCCCATGGCCCGGTAGGCCTTGTAGCTGCGGCCCTCCCAGAGGACGCGTTCGCCGGGGCTCTCGTTGGTGCCGGCGAAGAGCGAGCCGATCATCACACTGTGGGCTCCGGAAGCCAGCGCCTTCACCATGTCGCCCGAGTAACGGATGCCGCCGTCGGCCACGATGGGGATGCCGTACTTGTAGGCCTCTGCTGCGCACTCCGAGACGGCCGTGATCTGCGGGACCCCGCAGCCGGTGACTACCCGCGTGGTGCAGATGGAGCCGGGTCCGATGCCCACCTTGACGCTGTTCACACCCCGCTCGATGAGTGCCTTCGTGCCCGTAGCCGTGGCTACGTTGCCGGCCATGAGTTGGATCTCGGGATACTCCTCGCGGATCTTGGCGACCGCGTCGAGAACGCCCCTGGAGTGGCCGTGTGCCGTGTCTATGCAGATGAGGTCCACCTGGGCGTCCACCAGGGCTCGGACCCGCTCGGCGGTGTCCTTGGAGACTCCCACGGCTGCGCCAACGCGTAGGCGGCCCAGCTCGTCCTTGCAGGCGTTGGGGAACTCGATGATCTTCATGATGTCTTTGATGGTGATGAGGCCGCGCAGCTTGTAGTCGTCGTCGACCACCAGGAGCTTCTCGATCTTGTGGACCTTGAACATGTCGCGGGCCTGGTCGAGGGTGGTCCCCACAGGGACCGTGACCAAGTTCTCGGAGGTCATGAGCTGGGTGATGGGCTTGCTGAGGTCGGTCTCGAACCGGGTGTCCCGATTGGTCACGATGCCTGCCAGCTTGCCGTCGGAGTGGACGATGGGCACGCCGGAGATGCGGTATTCGTTCATGAGGGATTCCGCGTCGCCGTAGGTGGCCGTGAGGGGCAGAGTGATGGGATCGACGATCATCCCCGCCTCACTGCGCTTGACCTTACGCACCATGTCGGCCTGCCGCTCGACCGGCTGGTTCTTATGGATGATGGTGAGCCCGCCCTCCCGGGCCAGCGCGATGGCCAGAGATGTTTCGGACACGGTGTCCATGGCGGCTGACAGCAAAGGGATGTTGAGGCTTATCTTGCTCGTGAGCCTGGTGCGGACGTCGGTTTCTTTGGGGAGGATGCCGGATTCCGCGGGGATGAGGAGGATGTCGTCGAAGCTGAGGCCTTCACCAGCCAGCTTTTCGTCCCAGTCAATCACGCCAGACCTCCTTTTCTTGGTGATTCTAGCAAAAGCGGCGATGGAAGCGGGGCGCGGCAAGGTCGCCGCGGCGCGGGGCCGCCCCGCGCCGGCCGCCACGCGCCGGCCGGGCCGGGCCCGGAGCCGCATTCTGCTAACCTACGGCACCATGAGCATCGACACTGTGATATTCGACTTGGACGGCGTCATCATCGACTCCGAGGAGGAGTGGAACGCCGTGCGCCACCGCGTAGCGGAGGCGCACGGCGGTCATTGGGACCCCATGACCGACCAGGCGTTCCTCATGGGCGACAACTCCATGCAATGGGCCGCCCGGATGCGTGAGACCAACGGCGTGCAGCTCTCCGACAAGGAGATCTACGAGGCCATCGTGGAAGGCCTGCGAGAGAAGTACGTGCGTCGTTTGCCACTGATCTCCGGCGCCCGGGAGGCGATAGCCAGCCTATCGCTCGAATACCGTCTCGGATTGGCCTCGTCGTCGCCCCTGGAGCTGATCGAGTACGTGCTCGAGTTGGCCGGGCTGAGTGGCGATTTCCGCGCGGTGGTCTCTTCGGATGAGGTGTCTCGCGGCAAGCCCGAACCCTATGTCTACCAAGAGGCCTGCGCCCGGTTGGGCGCCGCGCCCGCGCACGCCGCGGCGGTGGAGGACTCCACTAGTGGCATACAGGCCGCGGCCGCGGCGGGATTGGCGGTCATCGCCATTCCCAATCCCGCGTTTCCGCCTTCGGATGCAGTCCTCGACCTGGCCGACGTGGTGCTCGCCTCGATCGTACAGCTCGACCGCTCCGTCGTGGCCTCGCTCAGGTGACCCCATGGTGTTGGTGTCGGAAGATCTGGAGATCCCAGAGACGGAGTTCTCTTTCACCACCTCTCGCAGCAGCGGCCCGGGGGGGCAGAACGTCAACAAGGTGAGCACCCGCGTGACCCTACTCTGGAGCGTGAAGGAATCGCCGAGCCTGAACGACCAGCAGCGGGAGCGCGTGTTCCAGCGCCTCCCCGGGCGCATCAACCGCGAAGGGATCCTGCGGGTGGTGTCGCAGCGCCACCGCACGCAGCTGGCCAACCGCGAGGCCGTGGTGCGGCGTTTCGGTGAGCTGCTGCGCGAGGCCCTGTCCGACGCGCCCGAGCGTATTGCCGTGAAGGTGCCCAAAGCGGTCAACGCAAAGCGCATCGAGGGGAAGCGGCGCCGTGGCCGTCTCAAGCGCGACCGGGTGGTCGATCTCAGCGACGAGTACTAGCCGCTGACCCGCAGTGCACGCAGCCGGTAAGCCTCGTAATCGATAGCAGACAGACTCGGGCGTAGTGTCCCCCGGCGACCTCTGCATTGTGCGCACAATGTGCGCACAATGCAGAGGTATCGAGAAGGCACCGATGCGCACGAGGGTTCGGGGCCGCCGGTCTCTGACTCGACTCGTCTCGTCGGGCTAGGAAGCGGGCCAGGTCGGCCTCGCTCAACTGCCTCCGCTACAGGCCCTAGAACTCGACCACGCAGTAGGGGGCAGGGAGGGAGGAGAACATCCGGTCGGCGAGTTTGACAGCTCCGGGTGTCAGTTCTCGCAGCTTTCCGGCGGCCGCGAGGGTCGCGAACGACACGCCGCCAAGGTACACCGCGCCCAGCATGTCCATGGTAAGAGTGAGGTCGGGGGCCCGGGTGGTCAGGGTGCATTCGGCCACCGTGTGAGGCTCCGGTCCCGTTGCCGGCTCGGCTCCCGACTCCGCGCGCAGCAGGTAGCAGGTCCTCCTGAGGGTGGGGAAGGGGTCGGTGACCTCAAGGACGAGTTCGCCGGGGACCTCGTAGGTCCGGGCGGCCAGTGCCCGCGGCACGTCCAGCAGGCGCAGCCAGAGAAAGTCGGCAACGGCATCCACTTTGAAACGGCGCCGGTCGGCCAATAGCCAACGCAGTGGTTCGTCCACCCGGCCCCGCCAACAGGTGATTGTCTGGCACAGGTCCATGTCGAGCAAGAAGCCCCAGAGAGCCCGGTAGACGTGGCGATCGGCGGCCTGCAGTTCGACCACCTGGACTTCGTTGGCCGGAGTCTCTCCCTTCCAATCGTTCTTCACCCGGTAACTCACGTAACCGTCGGGCACGCCTGGGATGGTCTCGTGGACGCAATGGTGCATCGCTCCGGCGCCCTCCCGCGCGGAGGGAGCGTCACCCAGGTATTCGGCCCACATTCCCGGAGTCCGGCCGACGGCTCCCGGCTGTCGCAGCCGGAGGCTCTCGTAGACAGGGGGCAGCTGCGAGGCCGCCTCGTCGGTGCTGAGCAGGCGGATACGGCCGGCGGCGCCGGTGTCTTGTGGATCGGTGAAGGCGGCGAAGGCCCGCTCCACGCCGAAGCTGGCGAAGTGAGTGGCCGGTCCGTAGCCGAAACGGCCGTAGATGTTGGCCTCCGAGGCGCCCAGCCCCGAGAGGATCTCGCCCCGCGCGGTCATGTCGGTGATCTGCGCGGTCATGAGCCGGCGGAGTAGGCCGCGACGGCGATGCGTGGGAAGGGTGGCTATCCAGGTGACGCCACCCATGGGGACGACCGATCCGCCGGGCAGGGTGAGTTCCATGGACAGGACCCCCGAGGAGGCCACCAATCTGCCCTCTTCGAACGCGCAGAGAGAACGGTCGAAGGGAAAGCCCGCGCGATAGGCCTTCGCGTCTTCTTCCGTGGCCCCTTCACCGAACGCAACGCACACAAGTGCGAGGATGGCCGGGAATTCATCCTCCCGGATAGGGCGTATCTCGATGCCGTCCATAGTCTTGCCGCCTACCGCAGCAGGCAGCCACCCTCTTGCAGATGGGCTTGCCATTCGGCCTCGCTCGGCTCGCCGCACTTGCGGAGCAGCCGTTCCCACTCTTCTTCCACCCAGGCCTCGAGCATCTGGAGTTCGTCCTCGAAGCCCTGTTTGAAGAGGTGCGCGAAACGTCCCTGACGCTTGAGCCACGGCACCAGAGGGAGCTTATGATGCGGCCGGTAGGTCAGCCGGTACTCGCCGTCTTCGTACTCGAACAGCGGCCAGTAGCACGTGTTGACCGCCTCGCGGGCCAGATCGATGCTCTCCGCGCCGTCCGAGCGCCACCCGCGCGGGCAGGGGGACAGCACGTTGAGGAAGGACGGACCGTCGGTAGCGAGAGCCCTGGCGGCCTTCCGCACCAGGTCGCGCGGGTCGTGCGGAGAGGCCTGGGCTACATACCCGATGCCGTGGGCGATCATGAGCTCAGTGAGGTTCTTGCGGTTCTGCAACTTTCCCCCGGACTCCTTGCCCACGGGGCTGGTCGTCGTCCAAGCGCCCACCGGGGTCGCTCCGGAACGCTGGAAACCGGTGTTCATGTAAGCACCGTTGTCGTAGCAGACATAGAGCATCTTGTGACCGCGCTCCATGGCGCCCGAGAGCGATTGCAGACCGATGTCATAGGTACCGCCGTCACCGCCGAAGGCGATGAACTTGACGTTGTCGTCGATGAGACCCTTCTTCTTGAGCGCCCGGAAGGCGGTCTCGACACCGCTGATGGTGGCGGCTGAGTTCTCGAAGGCCGTGTGGATGAACCCACCCTTCCACGACGTGTAGGGGTAGATGGTCGTGCTCACCTCAAGGCAGCCCGTCGCCGAGCCGACTACCACCGGGTCGTTGGTGCCCATGAGGACCTGCCGCACCACGATGGGGGCTCCGCAGCCTGCGCACATGCGGTGGCCGCCGGCCAACCCACTGCCTTGGCCCACCAGCTCGAGCCACCGGCGGCGCGCTTCTTCGAAGTGGTTGGTCTCTTGCAGGGCGTCGACCGGACAGACGTCCACGCATTCCCCGCAGAGTATGCAGCGGCTCTCGTCCACCGAGAACGACTTCAGCGTCCGCTGGTTGAAGGTAAGCGCGCCGGTGGGGCAGGCGCTCACACAGCGGCCGCAGCTGATGCAGTCGGCCAGTTGGAGTGCTTCGCTGTAGGGCGTGTCGACCTTGATGGCGAAACCACGACCCGTGAAGTCATAGCAGGCCGGCCCCGCCACGTCGCGGCAGACCCGCACACAGCGGCCGCAGGCGATGCAGCGCTGCATGTCGCGCCGGATGAACGGGTGCTCGTACTGCGGCTCGACAGTCCGCACTCGACTGCCTTTGGTGACCAACTCGTTGCTGGTGATGTTGTATTCCACGCCCAGCTTCTGCAGCTCGCAGTCACCCGAGGTGGGGCAGACGCACTGCAGGCAGCGCTTCGCCTCTTCTTGAGCGGCGGCCAGACTGAGTCCCTTCTCGACCTCCACGTCGAGGGCGGAGAGCCGCTTGGCCTTGGAGGCTTTGGGCATGGTGGCGCGGGCCGCTGTCTCGGCGGCCGCTCCCATCTTGAGCCACACCGGCGCGCGCTCGGCAAGACGCCGGCCGAGCGCCCCCATCTGAGGCTCGACCTTGAGCTGTTCGAGGTACGGTAGCGCACTGTGCGCGGTCAGCTCTTCTTCAAGGCAGGCGAGATCGGCGCCGCGCAGCCAGGCGTCGATGGCGAGCGCCGTGCGCTTGCCGGCCGCGACCGCATGAATCGCGGAACCCCGGCCCGCGCCGGCGACTGCGTCGCCGGCCGCGAAGACTCCCTCCCGGGAGGTGCGTCCGGTGAACCTGTCGGCTTCCAGGTGTCCACCCTTCGGCTCGTCGGCGACGATGACCGTGTCTGCGCCCGTACGCGCCGCCGGCGCGCCGAACTCGAACGTGACGCCTTCTTCCCGAGCCGCCGCGACGGCGCGGCGGCCGGCGGGCATGGTGTCTTCTTCATAGCGGGTCGCGACCACGACTTCCGAGGCTCCGGAGCGGAGAGCAGTGCGGGCCGCATCCACCGCGGTGATGCCGTCGCCGTTCACCACGACCTTGCCCGAGAATTCGACGGGACGCCCTTCGCGCGTCCGTCGCAGCACGTCGGCGCCGGTGAGGGCCGCGGCGGCCGTGCCGGCGCCGCCCGCCTTCTTGGACTTCTTGCAGGTACCGGTGGTGACGACCACTGCGTCGAAGCCCGCTCCGAGTAACTCGTCAGGGCCCTCGTCGCGGCTGTAGGGTGAGTCTCCGAAGAAGCGCACTCCTGCGTCCCACAGTGGGCGTAGTTCGCGCTCGAGGACCTTCAGGGGCAACCGGAACTCGGGGACTGCGTACCGCAGGAGTCCGCCCGGCTCTCCGTCGGCATCGTAGATGGTGACCTGGTGTCCACAAGCCACGAGGAACCAGGCTGCGCTCAGTCCTGCCGGGCCGGCCCCGATCACGGCCACCCGCCTGCCGGTGCTCTTGCCCGGCTGCAGCACATGGGAGTGTGAGCCGGATGCGGCTGCGTCCGCGGGAGCGTGGTCGGCAAGGGAGCGGTGCAGGTCGCAGATGGCTATGGCCTCGTCGACGCCGGCACGTCTGCACACCGGCTCGCAGTAGCGCGGGCAGATGCGTCCCAGGATGCCGGGGAAAGGCAGTTCGGTGCGGACTATGGCGGCCGCGCCGGCGGCGTCGCCGGCGGCCAGCGCCGCCATGTAGGCCGGGATGTCGATGTGGGTGGGGCAGGCGTGCGAGCAGGGCGCCTCACAGTAGGCGTTGTGGTCGGAGAGGTACATCTTGAGGTAACTCTCGCGGCGCGCCCGGACCCGGGGGGTGTCGGTCTTTGCCACCATGCCCTCGGCGACCCAGGTGGTACAGGCGGCCTGGAGCTTCTGGATGCCCTCGATCTCCACCAGGCACAGGCGGCAGGCGCCCCACGCGGCCGTCTCGGAGATGTGGCACAGGGCGGGGATGTGGATGCCCTCGCGGCGGGCCACCTCTAGGATGGTCTCGCCCTCGCGGGCGGTCACGTTCTTTCCATCGATGGTGAGCTTCACGCCGGTCTTCACTCGGGTGCTCATCTACGCCTCCCTTCGGCCGGTGTGAGTATCCCCGTCTCGACCCGCACGGCATCGAACCGGCAGGCTTGGCGGCATGCATCGCACTTGATGCACAGCTTCTGGTCGATGCGATGTGGCTCCTTGCGTTCGCCGGTGACTGCCCCCGACGGGCAGGCGTTGAGGCAGGCGCGGCAGCCTGTGCAGGCGTCTTTGTCGATCGTGTAACGGATGAGCGGCCGGCAGACCTTGGCAGGGCAGCGCCGCTCGAGCACGTGGGCCTCGACCTCTTCTCTGAAGTAGCGGAGGGTGGCGAGCACCGGGTTGGGCGCGCTGCCCCCGAGGGCGCAGAGCGACCCCTCGACCACATCGTCGGCCAGTCTCTCGAGGAGGTCCAGGTCGTCCATGGTGGCGAGGCCCGCGGAGATGCGCTCCAAGATCTCGAGCATCCGAGTCGTCCCGACACGGCAGGGCACGCACTTGCCGCAGCTCTCCTCCGCGGTGAACGTGAGGAAGAACTTGGCGAAATCGACCATGCAGGTGGTGTCGTCGACCACCACCATGCCGCCGGAGCCCATCATGGAACCGGCCGCCACCAGGCTCTCGAAATCGATGGGCTCGTCCAGCAGCGAAGCAGGCAGGCAGCCGCCCGATGGTCCGCCCAACTGGACGGCCTTGAACTCGCGACCCGGGAGCATGCCGCCGCCTATCTCGAAGATGACGTCGCGCAGGGTGGCCCCCATGGGCACTTCGATGAGCCCTCCGTTGACCACCTTGCCGGTGAGCGAAAAGATCTTGGTGCCCTTGCTGGTCTTGGTGCCCAAGGAGGCGAACTCCTCGGCGCCGCGGTTGATGATCCACGGCACGTTGGCGTAGGTCTCCACGTTGTTGAGGTTGGTGGGCTGAGCCCAGAGGCCCTGGGCCACGGTGCGGATGTGCTTGCCGCGCGGCATGCCGCGCTGTCCCTCGATGGAAAGGGTGAGCGCCGTGGACTCGCCGCAGACGAAGGCGCCGGCGCCCTGGTTGATGCGGATGTCGAAGTCGAACCCCGAACCGAGGATGTCTTTGCCAAGGAGATTGTGTTTCCGGGCCTGGTCCAACGCCCAGCGCAGGCGCTCGACCGCGAAGGGGTACTCGTGACGGACGTAGACGTAACCGTCGACCGGACCGTTGTCCCAGCCGATGGCGAAGGCGGCGATGATCATGCCCTCGATCACGCTGTGCGGGTTGCCCTCCAGCACCGAGCGATCCATGAAGGCGCCCGGGTCGCCCTCGTCGGCATTGCAGACGACGTAGTGCTTCTCACCGGGGTTGGCCCGGCAGGAGCGCCATTTGCGCGCCGTGGGGAAGCCCGCGCCGCCCCGTCCGCGCAGGCCGCTCTTCTCGATCTCGGCGATGACGGCCGCCGGGTCGCCCGCGGCCAAGACTTTGGCCAGAGCGGTGTACCCGCCGTGGGCCAGATAGTCGTCGAGCGAGAAGGGGTCGATCTTGCCGTTGAGGCTCAGCACGATGCGCTTCTGCAGCGCGTAGAAGGGGATGTCCTTCTCGAGCGCGATGGGTTCGCCCGTGCGAGGATGCTTGTACAGCAACCGCTCCACTACACCGCCGCCCACGATGGTGGTCTCGACGATCTCGTCGATATCCTGCGGCCTCAGACGGGGGTAGAAGATTCCCTGGGGACGCACCACGATGATGGGTCCCTGCTCGCAGAAGCCGTGGCAGCCGGTCTCGACCACCTTGACCTTATCGGTGAGGCCGCGCTCGGCGAGCGACTTGTCGACGGCCGCACGCAGAGACACCCGTCCCGACGCGTGGCAGGCGGTGCCGGCGCAGATGCGGATCTCGGTCTTGGCGTCGTCGGCCAGGTATGCGTTCTTGTCGGCCGCGGCTTTCAGCGCGGCTTCGATCTTGGCGGCGAGAGTGGCGGCGGACATCATGCCACCTCCTGCTTGCGCAGCCTGCGGACCAGCCGGCGGGCCTCGGTGGGGCCCATTCGGCCGAACGTCTCGTCGGACCCCAGCCGTACCACGGGGGCCAGGGCACAGGCGCCCACGCAGTTGACCGTCTGCAGGGTGAAGAGGCCGTCGGCGGTGGTGCCGCCCACGGGGATCTCGAGCTCTTGGCTGAAAGCCTCGACCACCAACGGTGCGCCGGCCACGTGGCAGGCGGTACCCATGCACACGTCGATGACGTATTTGCCCACCGGCCTCAGCCGGAACTGGGAGTAGAAGCTCGCCACCCCGAAGACCCGCGAGAAGGGCAGGTGCATCTCTTCGGCGATGTTCTCCAGGGCCAGGCGGGGCAGGTAGCCGTAGACGTCCTGGGTCGCGTGCAGCGCCTCCACCAGGCCGGAGCCGGAGCGGATGCCGGCGATAACCGGATCGAAGAGCTTCATGTCGATCTCGGGAACGAACTCTGCCGGTGGCTCGCCCATGACGCACGCCGAAGCGGCTCCGCAGCTCTCTCCCGGCAGCGTGGCCAGGGCGGCGGCCCGGGCGGCCTCGGCGTCGAACGGCTGCTCCGGGAACTCCGGGCAGTACTCGAGACGGATGGCGTCCACCGGGCAGGTGCGCTCGCACAGAGTGCACGAGTAGCAGCGATAGCCGCCGTCCTCGTTCTTGACCAGATCGAAGAGCCCGGTGCGGGGTTTCTTGCCTACCAGTTCGCGTTGCTCGAAATCGATGCCCTTGAGGACCTCATAGAGGGCAGAGCCCTTCGGTTCTTTGCCGTTCGCCATAGCCGCCACCTCAGTCTTCCCGCAGGTTGAGATAGCGGCGCTCCGTGGAGGTCCGCTTCTTGTCCTGCGCGGCTCGTTCGAGCACGGCGAAGGCCTGCTCGATGTTGTCGGGGAAGATGTCGCGCCCTCCAAGGCCGTAGATGAAGGGAAGCACCTGCGGCCTCGGGTCGTTGTCGTAGAGCGCCGAGCGTATCTCCATGAACAGGGGCCCGCCTTGAGCTCCGAAAGAATCGGCCCGGTCGAGGACCCCCACCACCTTGATATGCTCGAGCGCCTTCGCGTAGGCCTCGTACGGGAACGGGCGGAACACACGCAGGCGAACCATGCCGGCCTTGACACCCCTGGCACGCAACTTGTCGACCACCGTTCTCGTGGTCCCGGCCGTGGAGCCCGCTACGACGATGGCGATCTCGGCATCTTCGAGGCGGTAGGGATCGAGGAGGCCGTAGTGGCGACCGCTGATCTCGGCATACTCGTCGGCGACGTCCTGGATGACCTTGAAAGCTCGGTCCATAGCCCGGTTCTGAGAGACCTTGTGTTCGAAGTACCAACCGTGCAGACCGTCGAACGGCCCCACGGTGACAGGCCGCTTGGTGTCGAGCAGCGGATTGATGGCGTGGAAGGGCCCGATGAAGTCGCGGACCTTCTCGTCGGGCAGCATGACCAACGGCCCTATGGCGCCGCTGATGACGTACCCGTCGTACATGTGCATCACGGGCAATCGCACGTCCATGTGCTCGGCGATCCGGATGGCCTGGATGCAATTGTCGTAGGCCTGCTGGTGGTCTTCTCCATAGATCTGGATCCAGCCGGTGTCGCGCCCCCCCATGCTGTCGCTGTGGTCGCAGTGGATGTTGATGGGGCCCGAGAGAGCCCGGTTGACCATGGTCATCACGACGGGGAGCCGGTAGCTGGAGGCCACGTAGAGCAGCTCCCACATGAGCGCGAAGCCCTGCGAAGAGGTGGCCGTCATGGTGCGCGCGCCGGCGGCTGCCGAGCCGATGACCGCGCTCATGGCCGAGTGCTCCGATTCCACGGTGACGAACTCCGAGCTCACCTTGCCGTCGGCGACCATCTGGGCGTAGAGCTGGACCACTTCCGTCTGGGGAGTGATGGGGTAGGCGCAGACCACGTCGGGGTCTATCTGGCGCATGGCTTCCGCGGCGGCTTCGTTGCCGGTGACCGCGACCGTTGCGATGATGTCCTCGGTCACCTCGTCACTCCTTGTGTTCGGTCTTCATGACGATGGCGTCCGCGGGGCACTCGCGGGCGCAGATGCCGCAGCCCTTGCAGTGCTTGAGGTCGACGCCCACCGCCTTGCCGTTCTCGATGATGATGGAGGCGTCGGGGCAGTAGAAGTAGCAGAGCATGCAGCCCGTGCACTTTTTGGCATCGATGACAGGCACCTGCGAGCGCCAGCCGCCGGTCTCGAAATCCTCGGAGTTGCCCGCGACAGGGATGGTGGCTCCCAGTTCGTGTCTGTCGGGGCCCCAGGTATCGATGTCGCTGACGTCCCAGCGAGGCTTCTTCGCGGCGCTCATTCGCCTCTGACCTCCTCGTAGGCGCGGGTGATGGCCAAGATGTTGCCTTCCACCACCTTGGGCGGGAACTTCTTGCCGAAATCAACGCGCAGGAAATCGACCACGTTCTCGATGGGGAACAGCCCCGTGATGCGGGTGAGAGCGCCGACCATGGGTGTGTTGGGGATGGGACGGCGTATGGTCTCGACTGCTATACGGGTGGCGTCGATGGTGAAGACCCGGTTGCCCTTGAGCCCATAATGCTTGCGCAACTCGGCCGGCGCCATCTCGCTGTTCACCAGCACGATGGCATCGGACGGCGCTCCCTTGGTGACATCCACCGTACTGAGCAGGGATGGGTCGAGAACGACGACGATGGCCGGATGCTCGATGCCGGCATACACCTGGATAGGCTCGTCGCTCACCCGCGTGAAAGCTACGATGGGAGCGCCTGAACGCTCCGGGCCGTACTCGGGGAAAGCCTGGAAGTGCTTACCCTGGCCCAGCGCCAACTCGGCTACCATCTTGGCCGCCGTCACGGCTCCCTGGCCACCTCGGGCGTGCCAGCGTATCTCGGTGAGGCCCTGAGTCGTAAGGTCATGTTCTTTAGCGGCGGCCTTCGCGGGCACAGTCATCCCCCCCACACTAGAGATGTCAAGGAAACTGCCAACGGTTGACATCGCCGGTGTCTCCGCACAGCCCATGGAGCAGGTATCACCGCGTCACTCGCAACCGGGGCGAACGACGATTGATTATACAGGAAGGGTTCTGTCTACGCTCCCCCGATAGGGACAAAGAGCGGTCCGGCGGTGTATAATCCGGCCGTATCCAACATACCTTGCTAGGGGAGCGTACAGCTGAGAGTGTGGCTTTGCCACAGACCCTGCGAACCTGATCTGGGTAATGCCAGCGAAGGGAAGTAACGGTGATCTGCCTTAGCCCGACCAGTCCATGACCGCCGTTTGGCGGCGCGGGCAGGTCGTCACTCCCAAGTCGTCTCCCTTGGCGCTCGAACGAGGAGTGGACCATGCACGTGGTCATAGTGGCCGGCTCGAGTCTGGCGGGAGAGCTCGACGCCTATCTGTTCAATGACGCCGATCTCGTGGTCGCCGTGGACGCCGGGGCCGAGGCGCTCACGAGAGTGGGCCTGACGCCCGACGTACTGATCGGCGATATGGATTCCATCAGCGTGGCCACCCGCCTCATGATGGAAGCACGGGGTGTGGAGGTGGTGCTTCTCGAGACGGCCAAAGACGAGACCGACACGGAGGCTGCACTGCGCCTGGCCGTCGACCGGGGCGGGGAGGCCGTGACGGTGTATGGAGCGCTGGGCGGGCCGCGCCTGGACCATCTCATGGGCAATCTGATGCTGCTCGCCTCGCCCTGGCTGGAGGGCGTGGGCGTGCGCATGGTCGACGAGCAACACGAAGCGTTCTTGGTAGGGGGAGACGTCATATTCGGAGGGCGGGAGGGCGACATCGTATCGTTGTTGCCGTTGACCCCCGAGGTGGCGGATGTGCGGACCATGGGCCTGCGCTATCCCCTCAACGGCGAGACCCTGTTTCGAGCCGCGACCCGAGGGGTCAGTAACGCCATGACCGGCCCCGAGGCGCGGGTGACCCATGGAGAAGGCGTGCTTCTCCTGATCCACTATCGAGGGAGGTAGACATGGCGAAAGTAGACAAAGGACCCGGATATATGAGCCAGGAGGTCATGGGCTGCCAGTTCTCCATCTATCCCCTGCGGCAGACGGATATCGGCGTGCCCATCAGGGAGGCCGTCGAGGCGGCCCGCGCTGAGGGTTGCTCGGTGAGGGTGGGCAATCTGAGCACCCTTCTCACCGGCAGTGAAGACCAGGTCTTCGCCGGGCTGCGGGCGGCGTTCCGCGCCGCGCAGCGGCACGGCTCCACGGTGATGGCCGCCACCTTTGCGGCCGGCATCCCCACGGACGAGCTGGTGGGTGAGATCCAAGAGCAGGTCGACGCCGGCCCGGCGCACCATGAGGGCGCGTGAGGTTGGCCATGGCTCGGTTCTTCGACATGATGCGGCGCGGCGTCGCAGCCGCCGCGCGCGGCGTCGGTCTCACCTTCAAAGAATGGACCACCCGCGAACTGGTGGTGGCCGCCGTGTTGTCGGTGGCCGTGGGGGTCATCTTCTGGGCCTGGGGTCTCTTGTGGACCAGCGTCTTCAGCCTCATACCCTTCCCCTTTCACTATGCGACCGTGGGAGTCTGGATGACCGGAGGCCTGCTGGTGCCCTATGTGGTGCGGAGGCCCGGCGCCGCTCTCGTGGGCGAGATCGTCGCGGCCTTCGTGAGCATGGCCCTCGGCAATCAGTGGGGCATCCTCACCATGGCGAGCGGAATCGTGCAGGGAGTGGGGGCGGAGATCGTCTTCGGGGCCTTCAGGTGGAAGCGCTTCAAAGGCGTGGCGCTCTACGGCGCCGCGGGCTTGGCCGGTTTGTTCAGCATCATCCTCGACACGTTCGTCTACAGCTACTACGCGATGTATTCCGGCAGTAGCATCCTGGTGGCGGCGGTTCTCTGCATCGTGAGTTCGGTGGTGCTGGGTGGAGGCTTAGCGCTGCTCCTGGGGGAGGCGCTTGCCAAGACCGGCGTGCTCTCGGGCCTGGAGATCTCGCGGGGGAAGGTGAAGAGGGTCTGAACGATTCTGACGCTCCACCTGAGGTAGAGTCTGCGGGACTGTCGTTCACGTACGCGTCCCGGCTACTGCCGGCACTCACCGATCTGTCGTTCGTCCTGCAGCCCGGTAAGACCACGTTGGTATTGGGTCCCAGCGGGTCGGGCAAGAGCACGCTGACCCTCTGTCTGGACGGCCTGATACCGCACGTGGTGGAGGGCGACTACTCCGGGCGGGTGAGCGTTGCCGGCCTGCTGGTGGGCGACACGCCCGTGCACGTATTGGCTCAGCAGGCCGGCTTGGTCTTTCAGGACCCCGACGCCCAGTTCTGCACCCTCACAGTGGAAGATGAGGTGGCCTTTGGTCTGGAGAACCTTGGCCGGGCGCCCGGGGACATCGAGGCCGCGATCGACGCGGCGCTCGATTCGGTGGGACTGGCCGGGTATCGCGGGCGCCGGTTGGACATGCTCTCGGGCGGCGAGAAGCAGCGCGTGGCGTTGGCGGCCGTGCTGGCCATGGGTCCGCGGCTGCTGGTGCTCGACGAGCCCTCGGCCAACCTCGATCCCCGGGCCACGTCGGAGCTCTTCACCCTGCTGCGTGGGCTGGCTCACGACCGGCGGCATACCGTGGTCATCATCGAACACAAGCTCGACGACGTGATCGACTGGGTCGACCGCGTGCTGGTGCTGGACGCCCACGGGCGTCTTCTCTGTCAGGGCGATGCGCGGGAGGTCTTCTACGCGCACGGCGGCGCGCTCCAGGCGGCCGGGGTGTGGCGGCCGCAGACGGTGGAGTTGGTGACGGGCCTGCGCGAGGCCGGCTGGGAGGTGGAGGGTAGCCCGCTGGGAGTGGCTGAGACCGCGGCCGCCTTGGCTGCGACGCCGGGGCTCACCGGCCGCCTGCGGGAGGCCGCCGGCTCCCACGGTGGGAGCGGCGGCGCCCCGCCCGGTCCGGACGAGCCCCTCCTCGCCGTGAAGGACCTCACCTTTCGCTATTCCAACGCCAAGGAGATGCCGGCCGCGCTCACTGAGGTGACCATGTCCATGCCTCGGGGAGCCTTCCTCGCCATCGCGGGAGCCAACGGGGCCGGCAAGAGCACCCTGGGGGCTCTCATGACGGGCGTGCTCCGGCCTCCTCGGGGCCACGTGTTCCTCGAAGGCGAGGACGTGACGGACAGTGGTCCACATGCTCTGAGCAGCCGTGTGGGGTACGTGTTCCAGAATCCCGAGCACCAGTTCGTCAGCGACACGGTCGTGGGCGAGCTTGCCTACAGCCTCTCGCCCAAGGCAGCCCGCAAAGGAGCCCGGCATCTCACCGACGCCCAACGGGGGCTGACCGAGACGTGGCTCGACCGCCTCGGCTTGTTGAACCTGGCTCAAGCCAACCCCTTCACCCTCAGCCAAGGGCAGAAGCGCAGGCTCAGCGTGGCGGCCCTTCTCATCCGCGGGCAGTCGGCGCTGGTCCTGGACGAGCCCACCCTGGGCCAGGATGAGTCCCAGGCCGGCCGGATGATGGCCATGATGCAGGAGTTCCGGGCCGCGGGTGGCACCGTGGCCATGATCACCCACGACATGAGGCTGGTTTCCGAGTATGCGGATTCGCTCCTTGTCCTTTCACATGGCGGCGTGATGTACTCGGGCGCCCCCGCCGGCTTCTTCGCCCGCCCGGAACTCGTGGAGGCAAGTGGTCTCGCGGTGCCCGCCATAGGCCGGGTGTGCACTCATATGCACGCGCCGGCGGCGTTCTCGAACGGTCTGCTGACGGTCCGGGCGTTCCTGGAGACGGCCGGCGCCGGGCCGGGCCGGGGGATAGGACCTGGTGGCGAGTGATGTCCGCGGCGGCGTCAGTGTCAGGTTATCTGCAGAAGCTGAACCCGAGCGTCAAATTGCTGGTGGTCGCCCTGGTGGGCCTGTGTCTCACCTTTCTCTACGACCCCGTGACTCCGGCCATACTCCTGCTGGTCGTTCTGCTGGCCGGGCGTGTCCTGGGGGGTCTAAGACTCTGGTCGCAGTTGAAGCCGCTCTGGGTGTTCCTCCTAGCCGGGATAGCCATCCTGGTGGCCAACATCCTCTTCAACAAGGAGAACCAGACCGCCGAGGCCATCTTCTATCTCGGTTCGGTGAAGATCACGGGTCCGGCTTTGTGGGCCGCCGGGACCCTGTGGGTGCGCCTGCTCTGTTTTGCGCTGCTGTCACTCGTCTTCGTCAAGACCACCGAGCCGCAGCGGCTCATCCTCAGCTTGGTCCATCAGCTGCATCTGAACTACCGGGTGGCCTACGGCACCATGGTGGGCTACCGGATGCTGCCTCTGTTCCAGACCGACTACCAGACCATACGCGCCGCCCAGAGGGTGAGGGGCGCCCGCGAGGCCACGGGCCTCCTGCATCTGTGGTCGCGGACGCGGCGTTACACCATCCCGCTGTTGGCCGGGGCGGTGCGCAAGGCGGGACGGATCGCCCTGGCCATGGATGCCAGGGCCTTCGGCGCTCTGCCCGAACGCACTTACCGTGAACGCATGGTCGTGCGGCGCTCCGACTGGGTGTTCTTGGCCTGTGCGGTGCTGTTGGTCGCTGTCGTGGTGCTCGCTTGCTGGGCCTGCGGCATAGCGAGGTTCGCCATAGAGTGACAGGCCGGCCTGTGCCGAGGGGCTCGGCGGCCGTTTCGGCCGGGCTACTTGTAGAAGGTGATCTCGGAGATCTCGACGCCCCAGCGGTTCTCGGTGAGCGGCACGAGTTCGGTGAACCAGAACCGTCCATGGTCGATGGGGGAGCTCAGCGAGATGATCTGGTTCGACTGGCCGTCGAGCGTACGTAGCTTCGAGAGGCCGCCGGAGTCGAGCGGCTGCAGGAGCTCGCCCTTCCACCCCTCCACCAACGACGAGATCTCGATGATGGTGACCTCCTCCTCGAGCTCGAACTCGAGGCCCACACCTGTCTTCAGCCCGCCGAAGGCCTCGGAGCGGTAGAGCTCCGTGGACCAGGTGGTGTTCTGCTTGCCATCGTAGAGATTCGGAAGACGGTCGGGATTCTCCACGTTGTCTCCCTCGGGGTCGTAGTCCACCATGCTCACGACCACGACCTCCTCGGGCTCCCTGGTCACGGTGAGCCGCAGGATGTCGTCGGGCGAGTCCTGGCCTTCGACCGGGTCTTGGTCTTGCACGACGCCCGCCTCGTCGGTGAACGACGGCACCTGGTCGATCACCTCGACCTCCATGCCGGCGCTCTCGGCCAGCTCCTTTGCTTCGTCAAGAGTGAGCCCTCTCACGTAAGGGGTCCCGTCTCCGGACAACATGAGGGCCAGCACCACGACGGCGGCCACCACCAGGGCCAGCGCCGCGACGGCCCCCAGTATCTTCCAGCGCCGCTTGGTCCGCCGCTGCTTGGCCAGCACCCTGGCCTGTTCGCGAGCCCAGAGGGTGTCGTCGGCATCGTCGCCGTGCCCCGTGGTCTCTCCGGCCGCCGCACCCGCGCGCGGGCGGCGGGCGGCGCGGTCGTCTTCGTCACGGCGGCCGTGGCGTCTGCGGGGTGCGCTCACCTCCTGGACCCGCTGAGGAGCATAGAGGCCGAGGCCCACGAGGGCGCCGAGCAGTTCGTCCATTGAAGAGAAGCGGTCCTCGGGGAGTTTTTCCAGGCAGCGCATCACCACCTTCTCCAGCCCGTCGGGCAGGTTGGGCCGGATCTCTCCCAGGGGGGCCGGCGTGGCGTTGAGGTGCATCCTGGCTATCTCGGGCATATTGGTGCCGTCGAACGGCGGCTGGCCGGCCAGCATCTCGTACATCACGATGCCCAGAGAGTAGATGTCCGAGCGGGCGTCCACCGGTTTGCTGCGGATCTGCTCGGGAGACATGTAGCGGGCGCTGCCTATGATCGATCCGGCGCGGGTGACACGGGTCCAATCGGGGCCGGTGGCTATGCCGAAATCGGAGACCTTGGCGTGGCCGTTGCGGTCGATGAGGATGTTCTGCGGCTTTACGTCACGGTGAAAGATGCCGGCGAGATGGGCCGTCGCAAGCCCCTCGGCCACCTGGCCGGCTATGCGGCCGAACTCACCCACACCCATGAGCCCCTCGCGGATGAGGTCTTTGAGCGACCGCCCCTCGACGTATTCGAACACGAGGTAGTCCTCGTTGTCACTGGAGCCTCGGTCGATGAGCGTCACGAGGTTGGGGTGGGAGAGTTGCGCGAGCGCGCGGCCTTCGCGGTCGAACCTGGCCCGGGTACGCGGGTCTTCGCTCAGGAGAGGGTCGAGACGCTTCACAGCCACGTTGCGTTGCAGGCGCGTATCCCAAGCCTGGTAGACGATGCACATGCCACCGCGACCCAGCACCCGGCCCAATCGATATCGGTTCTTTAGGAGCGGTCCCGCTCCGGTTTCGTCGCTCGTGTCAGTCATGCGATAGGATGAAGACTCGTGGCTCTTGGACACAAAGTAACGAGACACTATCATAGAACTTGTCGGAGGATGGGAGGTGACGCTGAGTGATCTACTACGTGATCCCCCGCGAGCTGGCAGACAAGTACTACAAAGAATTCCAGAAGCGCTTCGCCGGGGTCGAAGGTGTGGAAGTCATAATCGACCGGCGTGAGATCGACCGGCGCGTGCAGAGCGAAGGAGGAGGCAAGCGGGTCGTCCGCGACCGGCGCCGCCGTCGCATGAGTGGTACTTTTCCGGACGTGTGATCATGCCCCCATCTGGCCTCAGGCTGGATCTTCACAACCACACATCCTACTCCGCCGACGGGCTCATGCCGCCGGCCGTGTTGCTTGCCACAGCCAAGGCCAAGGGTATCCATTGTCTGGCGGTGACCGATCACAACACCGTCAAGGGAGCGCTCGAGGCGGTGGCTCTGGCCGAAGCGGATCTGGAACTCCCGAGAGTGATCCCCGGCATAGAGTTGACGACCGCGGTCGGAGAGATCATCGGATTGTACGTGTGGGAGGATATCCCCAGGGGTCTTTCTCTATTCGAATCGGTTGACCGCATCAGAGGCCAGGGCGGCGTGGTGTATCTCCCTCATCCCTATGCCTTTTTCAGACGGGGGGCCATCTCTCGGGGCGCGCGCCTGCAGGCCGCCGAGCTGTCCGACATCGTCGAGGTGGTCAACGGACGCTCCCTGGGACCGCACGCGGCCAAGAGGTCACGGGCGTTGGCGCGCAAGACCGGTAGGCCGGGCGGCGCCGGGAGCGACGCTCACCGGGAGGCTGAGGTGGGCACGGCCTGGGTCACCGTGGAGGCGTACCCTGCGCGAGACATCCTGGTCCAGTTGGTCGCCGAGGGCGTCATCGAACACGATCTTGGTGTGCGGCAGTACGTGATGAATCTGGGGATGCAGAACCTGGCTCCGGTGACGCGGTTGCGCCGCCGGGTCTCGGGAGAGCTATCGAGGAGGTAGCAACGGTGGGCGGAGTCGAGCCCGCGCAACCGGTACGGGCGGCGCTCTGGAGCAAATGGCGGGGTGGTCCACGCGTCCATTGTTTTCTCTGCGCGCATCACTGCCTCATCGCACCCGGGGAGCGGGGCCGATGCGGGGTACGCGAGAACCGCGATGGGGTCCTGTACACACTGGTGTACGGACGCGCGGTCTCCACGGCCGTCGATCCTATCGAGAAGAAGCCCCTCTTCCATTTCTTGCCCGGTAGCAGGACTTTCTCGCTGGCCACGGTGGGCTGTAACTTCGTCTGCGATTTCTGTCAGAACTCCGATATCAGCCAGATGCCTCGCGAGCGGGGCGCCATCGTCGGAGACCTGCATCCTCCGGAGGAGATCGTGCGGGCGGCGCTCGAGACCGGCTGCCTCAGCATCTCCTACACCTACACCGAACCCACCGTCTTCTACGAGTATGCCCGGGACTGCGCACGCCTGGCCGTCGAGAACGGTCTGAAGAACGTCTTCGTGACCAACGGGTACATGACGGGTCAAGCGTTGCAGGATATCGACGGCCTTCTGCACGCGGCCAACGTAGATCTGAAGGCCTTCTCCGACGACTTCTACCGGTCCTTTGCCGGTGCGCGACTCAAACCGGTGTGCGACACCATACGCCGCATGTGGGACATGGGGATGTGGGTGGAGGTCACCACGCTCCTCATACCGGGCCGCAACGACGGGGCGGACGAACTGCACTCGCTGGCGGCCTTCCTGGCGTCGGTCTCGCCCGACATCCCCTGGCACGTTTCGCGCTTCTACCCCGCCTACGGCTTGCTCGATACACCGCCCACGCCGGTGACCACCATCGAACGAGCCCTCGCGATAGGTCGCGAGGAAGGCCTGAACTACGTCTATGGCGGGAACATCCCAGGACACGACTCGGAATCGACCGTTTGCCCGGGTTGTGGGGAGGTCGTGATCGAGCGGCAAGGCTACAGAGTGGCGAGAAGACCGGTGAGTGGAGGCAAGTGTCCGCGCTGCGGCCGGTCCATAGCCATGCGTGAGAGAGAGGTGGAGTCATGACACTCGTGGGCTGCTTCGTGACGCCGCACCCCGCCATCATCGTGCCGGAGGTGGGGCAGGAACACATCTCGGAGGTCCGCTCGACCGTGGACGCCATGTTGGAGGCGGGGGAACATGCCGCCGCCCTGGCTCCCGAGACCATAGTGTTGCTCTCTCCCCACGCATCCATAGCCGGCTACCGGATGGGGATCTCCCCGGCGCGTGCCTACAAGGGCTCTTTGGCCTACTTCAGGGCGCCTCACGTCCGTCTGGAGTGTGAAGGCGACCAAGTGCTGGCCCAAGCGATCCTGGACGAAGCGACGCAACACGGCGTCCCGGCCGTCGCCACCACCTCTCCGGCCGAGGTGGTCGACCTCGACTGGGGCGCACTGGTGCCGCTCCTCTACCTCACGGGCGCGATGCAGAAGCCCTGTGCGCTGGTGCTGCTGTCGTTCTCGGGCCTGAGCATCGAGGAGCACGTCCGGTTCGGCGAGTTGGCCGGCCGCGCGATGTGTGAGGCCTCAAAGCGGGTGCTGTACGTCGCGAGCGGCGACCTCAGCCACAGGTTGATGCCGGGTGCTCCGGCCGGTTTCGACCCGAAAGGCGCCGAGTTCGACAACGAGATCGTCGAGTCGTTCGCCGCCGGGGACTGGGACCGTCTGTTGGGCATCCGCTCAAGCCTGGTGGCAGCCGCGGGAGAGTGCGGCTATCGTTCGTTGGCGGTGCTGTCGGGGGTGGTGGCCGCGGCTGAGGCCGGCGGAGCCGCGACCAGCAACCGCGTCCTTTCGTACGAAGGACCGTTTGGAGTAGGATATCTGGTGGGTGAGGTCGAGGTCTCGCAAACGTCACAGGAGTGAGGGGCCGTACGATGACTGGCGCCGCAAAGACCGGGGAAGACCCGCTGGTGAGCATCGCGCGACAGGCGATAGAGACCTATATCCGCGACCGTACCGTCATCGAGCCTGCGCAGGTCTTGGGGCTCAAACCGCGCCGGGCGGGCGTCTTTGTGTCTCTGCACCTGCCCGACGGGTCGCTCCGGGGGTGCATCGGCACGACCGAGCCCTACCAGCCCGACATCGAGCAGGAGATCGTCGCCAACGCCATCAGCGCGGCCACCAAGGACCCACGGTTCTATCCGCTCGAAGCGAGTGAGCTCGACGGTCTCGATATCTCTGTGGACGTCTTGGAGGCGCCCGAGGAGGTCGGCGGGCCGGAGGACCTCGATGTGAAGGAGTACGGCGTCATCGTGAGGGCTATCGACGGGCGTCGCGGGCTCCTCCTGCCCGATCTGGATGGCGTGGAGACCGTCGATCAACAGATCCGCATAGCGTGTCGCAAAGGCGGCATCGACCCGGTGGAAGAGCAGTACAGCATCTTCCGGTTCAGGGTGCAGCGCCACCATTAGGATGCCGGCGGCCGACACATGGTTTGCCGGTATGGCGGGCTGCGGTATGATATCTACCAGTATGACCAACCGGACCAGCGGGGAGTCGTAGTGCAGAGCAACGGTTCAGGTGTAACGGTCGTGGGTCCTCGTTACCGCTACAAGCGGCGGCGCTCTCTCGCCGGCCGCGTGGTGTGGGGCGGCCTCCTGCGCGTCTTGCAGCGCATCACCCATTACAAGCACGGCGATCACTTGGAGTTCAAGCTCAGCTTCTCGGTGCGCGATCTGGTCACCGACAAGGGACGTGCGGTCAAAGACCAGATGGAGTCCTTGGTCCGGGCGGTGCAGAAGGCCGGTTCGTACCAGGCAAGGGACGAGGCCGCCCGAGCGGTGCATGCGGTCATGGACGGCATGAAGGGCTGGGTCCCGCCCGACGCGCTCTCGAAGATGTCGGAGTCGGCGCCGGTCCGAGAGGCCGCCCGCCTCGGCCGGGCCGCGGCGCAGCGGCTGCAGAAGGGCGAGACCGTGGGTGCCGAAGAGGCCGAGGCGGTCTCCGGCGAAGGCCCTTCGAGCGAGGCCCAGAAGGTCTAGCCACCCCGGGCGTTCAGCCCTTCACGACCCCCAAGGGCCGCAACCGGGCTACTTTGGGCGAGATGCCCGCGCCGTGCATCACGCCTACCACCGCCTCTACATCCTTGTAGGCCTCGGGCATCTCTTCTGCCAGCGTCTTGCGGCCCTGAGAGCGCACCCAGATGCCTGCCGACTGGAGCTCCCTGTCGATGGCTCTGCCCTGGGCCCGTTTCAGAGCCTGCGAACGGCTCATCACCCGGCCCGCTCCATGGCATGTGGAGCCGAACGTCTCGGTCATGGCCCGGTCGGTGCCCCTGCACACGAAGGAGGCCGTGCCCATGTCGCCTGGTATGAGGACGGGCTGCCCGACCGCCCGGTAGCAGTCGGGGACCTCCGGCCGCCCGGGCCCGAACGCCCTGGTCGCTCCCTTGCGATGGACGCAGGCGTCGACGCTCGAACCGGATACCTCGTGCCTCTCCAGTTTCGCGATGTTGTGGGCTACGTCGTAGACCAGGCGTAGGTCGAGGGTCTTGGGGGAGATGCGCAGGGCATGGAGCAGGGCCTGCTCGGTGAGGTGCATGATCATCTGCCGGTTGGCCCAGGCGTAGTTGGCGGCGCAGGCCATGGCGGAGAGGTATCGCCGTCCCTCCGGAGAGGTCACCGGCGCGCAGGCCAGTTGACGGTCGGGCAGGTCGATGTGGTACCGGCGGGCGGCGCCGGCCATGACCTCCAGGTAGTCCTCGCATACTTGATACCCGAAGCCACGCGAGCCGCAGTGGATCATGACGGTGATCTGACCCTTGTCGAGACCGTACGCCGCCGCTGCCACGGGGTCGAAGACCTTGTCCACGCACTGGACCTCGAGAAAGTGGTTGCCCGAACCCAGGGTGCCCACCTGATCCTGGCCTCGAGTGTAGGCCCGCTCGCTGATGGCGGCCGGGTCGGCTCCCGGCAACGCCCCGCCGTCCTCGGTCCGCTCCAAGTCGTCCTTGCGACCATGGCCGTGTTCGACGGCCCAAGCGGCTCCCTTCACCAGGACCTGCTCGAGCTCCCGGCGCGATAGCTTCGCGATCGCGCCGCTCGACCCCACCCCCGAAGGCACGTCGCCGAAAAGCCGGTCGACCAGCCGGGGGATCCTGCCCCTGACGTCGTCCTCGTGCAGGCCGGTCGCGATGAGTCGCACGCCGCAGTTGATGTCGTAGCCCACGCCGCCCGGCGAGACCACTCCTTCATCCACGCTGAACGCGGCCACTCCTCCTATGGGGAACCCGTAGCCGAAGTGGATGTCGGGCATGGCCATGGAATACAAGAGTATGCCCGGTAGGTGAGCTACGTTGGCCACCTGGGCGAGACTCTGGTCGCCGCTCAGCCCGTCCATGAGCCTCCGGTCGGCGTAGACGCGGCCCGGAACGCGCATACCGCCCGTCTGCGGCAGTTCCCAGATCCACTCGCTTATGCGTTGCATCTCGTCCCTCACCTTCTTGACGAGACCTCTGCTCTTCACACGTCCAACAGCACGGTCGCCCTCCATCCGCCTTCGGCCGTCTTCTCGACTGTGAGCTGGTGATAGGTGACCGCCTTGACTTCCGTGAACAGGGTGTGGCGCCGCCGGTCGACGATCTCGCCGTCCAAGCGGGCGGTGACCCCCACTTCACCGGCCGGCCGGGTCTGCACGTCTATCTCGGCGCGTGCCGCCACGAACCCCTCGGTGGAGAACAGGTAGAGAGCCTCGGCCAGCAAAGACCGTAATACGGCCGCAGCGTCCGGCCCCTCCACGGTGATGACCTCTTCGTGCCCCGTGCCGAACCCCGCGAGCTCCGCGATGTGGTCGTAGAGGGCGAAGAGCGCGTTCTCGAAGACCACGGAGAGATCGTCACCCCATATCTCCAGAAAGACGTCCGCGGGGTGATCGAGGTCCGCGTAGGCCTCGTTGCGGCTATCCGGCTCCCATCGTCTAGGCCGATCCGCCATCTTCGCTTACCACGCAGGCCGAGCGCGCCCGCTGCTTCTTGGGGGCGACGAGGATCTGGTCGAGCACCGAACTCACGTGTTCTACGTAGCAGAACTGCAGGCCCTCGAGCAGGTCTTCGCCGCGGATCTCCTCCACATCGGCCCGGTTGCGGTCGGGGAGGAACACCCTGGTGATCCCCGCCGCCCGCGCCGCCAAGACCTTCTCCTTGATGCCGCCCACGGGGAGCACCTGGCCGGTGAGGGTGACTTCCCCGGTCATGGCAACGCCGGAGTCGACGGCCCGCCCTGTCATCATGCTGGCCAGAGCGACGGTCATGGCCACGCCCGCGGACGGCCCGTCTTTGGGGACCGCTCCCGCCGGGACGTGCACGTGGACGTCGTGCTTCTGGAAGTATTCCGCATCGGCGCCCAGCTTCTCGGAGGCGCTCCGCACGTAGGTGAGCGCGGCCTGGGCCGACTCCTTCATCACGTCGCCCAACTGGCCCGTCAGGGTCAGCCGGCCGGTGCCCGGCATGGCCCGCGCTTCGATGAAGAGGATGTCGCCGCCTGTGGGCGTCCAGGCCAGGCCGGTGGAGACACCGGGATCGCTGGTGCGGCGCTTGGTCTCGCGAAACACCTTCTGTCTGCCCAGGAACTCCTTTACCTGCCGCTCGCCGATGGTGATGCGCTTGCGGCTCTCCTCGGCCACCATGCGGGCGAACTTGCGGGCCAGACTGCCGATCTGCCGCTCAAGGTTGCGCACCCCGGCCTCACGAGTGTAGTTCTCGATGACCAGGCGCAGGGCCTTGTCGGTGATCTTGAATTGCCCGGGCCTCAGGCCGTTGCGCTCCAATTGCCGCGGCACCAGGTAACGCCGGGCGATGTGGAGCTTGTCCTCCTCGGTGTAGCCGGCTATGGAGATGATCTCCATGCGGTCGCGCAGGGGGCCGGGGATGGTGTCGAGCACGTTGGCGGTACACACGAACATGACCTTCGACAGATCGAAGGGCAGATCGAGGTAGTGGTCGCGAAAACTGCCGTTCTGCTCGGGGTCGAGGACCTCCAGCATGGCGCTGGACGGGTCGCCCCGCCAGTCGGCGCCCATCTTGTCTATCTCGTCGATCATGAAGACCGGGTTGCTGCTGCCGGCGTCGCGTATGGCCCTGATGATGGTGCCGGGCATGGCGCCCACGTAGGTGCGCCGGTGCCCGCGGATCTCGGACTCGTCGCGCACGCCGCCCACGCTTATGCGGATGAACTTGCGTCCCATGGCCCGGGCTATGCTCTTGCCGAGGCTCGTCTTACCCACGCCTGGAGGGCCGACGAAGCACAGGATCGGCCCGGTGGCTCCGCTCTTGAGTTTCTGCACTGCCAGGAACTCGAGTATGCGGTCCTTCACATCTTCGAGGTCGTAGTGGTCTTCGTCCAGTACCTGGCGGGCGTTACCGATATCCAGGTGGTCCTCGGTGAGCACCGACCAGGGCAGCGAGAGTATCCAGTCCAGATAGGTGCGGATGACCCCGTATTCGGCCGCGGCCGGAGGCAGTTTGGCAAGGCGGTCGAGCTCCCGGCGCGCCTGTTTGTCCACCTCTTCGGGGAGTCCGGCCTGGTCGATGCGCTCGCGCAGCTCGTTCGCCTCGGCCTGGGTCTCGTCGGTCTCGCCGAGCTCGTCCTGGATGGCCTTGAGCTGTTGTCGCAGCACATACTCACGCTGGTTCTTGTCCATCTCCGATTGGACTTGGTCTTGTATCTTCGAGCCCAGTTCGAGGACCTCAAGCTCGCGGTTCATGAGCGCGGTGAGTCTGCGCAGGCGCTTGGAAAGGTCGACCTCTTCGAGGAGTCCCTGCTTCTCCTCGGTCTTGATGCGCATTGTGGAGGCGATGAAATAGCCGAGCATGGCCGGATCTTCGATGCCTGCGGCCGCCATCTCGAGCTCGTCGGGCAGGTAGGGGACCAGTCCGATGATCTTCGTGTATACCGTGACCAGGTTGCGCTGCAGCGCCTCAAGCTCAGTCCCTTGCTCCACCACGTCGGGGAGTTCGTCGACTTCCGCCACCAGATAGGGCTCCTCGGTCACGAAGCGCTCGATCTTGATGCGGCGGATGCCTTGAGCGACTATGCGCAGCGTGCCGTCCGGAGCTTTTATCATCTTCTGGATCGTGGCCAGCACGCCCACCATGTGGATGTCATCCGGGCCCGGTATCTCGATATCCGGGTCTTTCGTGGCGACGAGGCCGACCTGCCTGTCTCCGCGTAGGATGTCGTCGATGAGGCGCACCGAGCGTGGTTGCCCCACGGCCAAAGGCATCATGGTCTCCGGAAAGACCACGGTGTCCTTGAGTGGCAGGATGGGCAGACCGGCTGGGCCGACCGTCAGGGAAGCGTCGGCAGGCTCTTGCGAGACGATTATGAAGTCCTGTCCTGCAGCGAGGATCCCGACATCCAAGGGATCCTGCATGTGCAGAAGCGGGCCGTTGTAAGTTTCGCGGGCCGTCATGGCTTGCGTTCCTCCGCGTCCTCGTCCGAGGCTGTGATGGGGATGCGCTTCTTCTCCGAGCGGGTCTTCACGGGCAGCACGATCTCCAGATATCCGCCAGCGTAGTTGGCCCTCGCCTTGCCGGAGTCCACCTCAGGAGGCAGAGACACCGCGCGCTCGAAGCGGCCGTAGGTTATCTCCATCTGCTGGTAGACGGCGTCCGGGTGATGCTGATAGGTGCGGACACCGCTGACCCGCAGCACGTTCTCGTCGACCTCGAGGTCTATCTCCCCAGGGTCGATGCCGGGTAGCTCGAGCTTCACCACCACGGCCTTCTGGCGCTTGTCGTAATAGACGTCGGCATTGGGCCGGAACGCGACCTTGCCACAACGAGGGGTGCGTTCTCCGCGCAGCAGTTCGAGGAACATCTTGTCCACCTCGTTCTGCAGCCGTCGCCTCTGGCCTTCTGTCTCGCTCTTGCTTCTGGCCTCCATGCTTCCTCCTCTACTCCTCACCTGCCAGCGCGCTCAAGACCTCACCGAGAGCGTCGATCTGGTTCCCATACTCGGCCCAATCTCCCCGCTTGAGGGCCTCGTTAGCAGCTTCGTAGTATTGGCTGGCGAGTTCTATCAGCGCCGCCTTGTCGGCGGGCAGGTCGCCGCCTGGGACGGACGTGGTCGTCGAACTCGTGGTGGAGCTGGTAGTCGTGGTCGGTGGCGCGGTGGTGGTCGTGGTGGCCGGCGCCGTTGTCGTGGTGGCTCCGGGCACGGTCGGATCGGTACTGATGGGCTCGCCAAAGAGGGCGCTGAGTGCATCGCCGAGGCTGGGCTCCATGACCACATCATCGCCGTACGCCGCGATCACACGGGTGAGTTCCGGGATAGGGCTCTGCTCGGCCTGCAGATAGACCGGTTCGAAGTACATCACCGACTGCTCTATGGGGACCACCAGCAGGTTGCCCCGGATGACCTGGCTTCCGCCCTGGCTCCAGAGCGTGAGTTGTGAGGAGATCACCGGGTCGTTCGAGATGCGTGCTTCCATCTGGGCCGGGCCATAGACCACTTTGTTCTTCGGGAAGTCGATCACCATGAGCTCCCCGTAGTGGTCGCCGTCCTGTCTGGCGACCATCATGGCCACCATGTTCTTCTTGCTGAGGGGCGCGAAGGGCTGCAGCAGAGCGAACTCCGGCTCAGTCTCGCCTGGGAGGGCCAGCACTTCATAGTAAGGCACCACCGGGATCTCATCCTGGGCGTAGATCTCCATGGGGATCTCCCACACGTCTTCTTTGTTGTAGAAGATCTGCGGGTCGTTCATGTGATAGGTGGAGAGCACCGCGGCTTGGACGCTGTACATGTCTTCGGGGTAGCGCATGTGCCTGCGGAGGTCGTCGGGCATCTGATCTCCGGGAGTCCACAGGTCGTCGAAGACCTTGCCCCAGGTGTTCGCCACGGCATCGTCCGGGTCCATCTGATAGAAGGTGACCTTGCCGCTGAAGGCGTCGATGACCACTTTCACCGAATTGCGGATGTAGTTCACTCCGGCCCCTTGGGGCTGGGAATAGGGGAAGCGCTCGCTGTGGGTGTACGCGTCCCACATCCAGACCATGGTCCCGTCGTCGCGCGCGACCACGTAGGGATCGGAGTCGTAAGCCAGGAACGGAGCAAGTGCCTGCACCCGCTCCTGCAGCGTCCGCCGGTACATGATGCGCGACTCGTCGGTGAGCGAGCTGGAGAAGAACAGCTTCAGACTGTTGAAGCGGAAGGCGAACGCCATCCGGCGGGCGGTGCTCCCTATGGAGACACCGCCGTCGCCCTCGTACGACTCCACGAAGACGTTGGTGTCACCCTTCGGGTAGTCGAATTCCGGGCTGGTGGTGTTCACCACCACGAAGTCGTTGCCCGACTCACCGTAGTAGATCTCCGGGCGGGTGATCGGGATGTCGGTGTTGGTGATAGGCGGGATGTCGCGCACCAAGAGCAGGGGGAGTCCGTCGGTGCCCGCCTCGTTCACCGGGCTGAGCACGAACCCGTAGCCGTGGGTGTAGGTGAGGTGCTGGTTCACCCAGGTGCGCGACTGCGGTTGGAGCTGGGTCTGGTCGAGTTCCCTGGCGCTTATGAGCACCTGGCGGTACTCGCCGTCGATGATGTACCTGTCGATGTCTACGTCGTTGAACGAGTAGTACAGTCTGATCTCCTGGATCTGGGCGTACGTGGAGAGGGCAGGGCGCGGCTCCCAGAGCCGGACGTTGCGTGTGGTGCCGGAATTGACTCTCACCTGTTCGGCCGTGAGGTTGATCGACGCCGGGCTCGAAACCGGCTTGATATCGGTGAGGCCGAACGCCCATCGTGTTGCGTCGATGTTCCTTGCTATGTACTCACTCTCGGCCGAGATCTCGTTGGGCGACACCCGGTATTGCTGGACGATGGCCGGATAGGCTTTACCCGCTATGGCCCAGGTCAAGAACATGACGGCGATGGCGATGGCGGGGAGGCGCCATCCCTTGTAGCGGATGTTGACCAAGAAGAGCACCGCCGCGATGAGCGACACGATGGCCAGGAAGTGCAGCACCGGCAGTGTGGCGTGCACATCGGTGTAGCTGGCCCCGAAGGTCACGCCTCTCATGGAGTAGTCGAGCTCCCATGTCTGGAGCATGTAGTCGCCGGCTTTGGCCACCATCGCCAGGGCGAGGAGCGCCGACAGGTGCGCCTTCACGTGCGGAGCAAGGCTGATCCTATTCTTGTCATTCACCACCAAGGCTCGGTCGACCACGTAGGTGAAGGCCGTGCCGATGAAGGTGAACAGGACGGCGACCCCGACGAAGTTCACCAGCATCGACCACAGCGGGAGAGTGAACACGAAGAAGGAGGCATCCTTCCCGAACTGCGGGTCGACGTATCCGAAGTCCACCTTGTTCAGGAAGAGGAGCACCTCTTCCCACCGGCCGCTGTAGCTGATGCCGAATATGATCGCGAGAACGAGGGCCGCGGCGAGCATGATACGGGCGCTCCAGCGCCGCTTCGTGGCCCACTCGAAGACATTGCTCTCTTCTTCGGTGGTGACCGGTAGTAACTTCGGCGAGATCTTCCGGGCCAGCCAGAGGCTGCCGTAGAAGATGGCGAAGAAGATCACCGCGAAGAACAGGCCCACGCACAAGCGGGCCCAGATGGGGGTCCAGAAGACGCTCGTGTAGCCGACTTCCTGGTACCACCAATAGCCTGTCCAGATGCGCGAGATGAGGTTGCCCAGGCCGAACAGGACCAGTAGGGCCAGGATGACGATCACCGCCCGGCGCACCATGCCCGGCTTCATCCGGGTGAGGCGTTCCAGCCAGTCCGGTCCGGCGTTCTTCTGGGCCGGTTTTTCTTCCTTGGTCGGTCGCTTGCTGTCTTCAGGTATCTCGGCCATCACAGAGCGTGTTCCAGCACGATGGTAGTCCTTTCGGTCGGCAGAGTGCTCTTCGTGACTTCCAGCGTGGAGCCCCCGTCACGCTGTACTGTCTGTTGTGTCTTCAAGAAGGGGTCTACGGGGGATATGGGGAAGTCCACCTTGTCGGTCTTATAGTGCATGGGCACCACGATGCGCGGGTCCAGGCTTTCGATCACTCGGGCGGCTTCGTCGTGGTCTATTGTGAAGAAGCCCCCGACGGGGATGAGGACCACGTCCACGGGGCCGATGGCCTGGATGGCGGCCGCGTCGAGCGTGTGCCCCAGGTCGCCCAGATGGGCGAGCCGTACATCACCGTCGTCCACGACGATGATGGTGTTCTTACCCCGCTTCTCACCTCCGGCTTCGTCGTGGGCCGTATCGACTCCTTTGATGTGTACGGTCCCTACCTTCTCGTCTTTGGGATGGACGAAAACGAGTGGTTCGCCGGGGATGGTGTCGGTGGCCCCGTGGTCGTCGTGAGTGTGGCTTGCCACCACCACGTCCGCCGTCTCATCGATCGGGCCGTACTTGACCGCGCCGTCGAAGCACCCATGGCGGTACGGGTCGAAGATCAGTCGTGTACCGTCTGCTGTTTGGAGTAGGAAGGATGAGTGGCCGAAGTACGTCAGTCTCATAGCGGTCGCCTCCGCAGGCTCATGTGAGTCTTTTGAGATGCCTGCATAGGTTAGCGGATTCCTAGAATGGGTAACAATACGCGAACCGATCGAGGACCGCAGAAGGCGTGTTCACTCCGTCGGGTATGATGACGGTCAAGATGCGAGGGCCGGGCGACCGGCCCGCGAGTAGAGAAGGAGAGCACAATGAGCGATGGGACAGTCCAAGAAGTCAGCACCCAGGAATTCGACCAGATAGTAGGCGCGTCCACCGTGCCCGTTGTGGCAGACTTCTGGGCTCCCTGGTGCGGCCCGTGCCGCATGGTAGGCCCTGTTCTGGAAAAACTGGCCGCCGATCACCCCGACACGGTCAAGGTGGTCAAGGTCAACGTCGACGTCAACCAAGAGTTGGCTGCCCGGTTCGGGATCATGAGCATCCCCACTGTCATCATGTTCAGCGGGGGCGAGGTCAAGAGCCAGCTCATCGGCGCCCGTGGCCAGAAAGACTACGAGAAAGAGTTCGGGTTGGCCTGATGGCTTCGTACGACCTCACATGCCGCTCATGCGGCAAGGACTTCGAGGTGTTCGTCCTTGGCTTCCTCAAAGAGGAGGCCAAGGTGTGTCCCGATTGCGGCAGCACCGACGTAGAGCAACGTTTCACCAAGTTCGGCGGCGTCATGGGCTCCTCGCAGTCGTGGTCCGGCGGCGGCGGAGCGGCGAGCTGCCGACCCTCATCCGGGTTCAGTTGAGCAGGCTAGCGTAGGGGCCCGTGTGGCCCCCAACCACGTCCGTAACACTCCCGTGAGATAATCCCACCGCGCCGTTCCTCGGAACGGCGCGGGGCTATCGGGCGAAGCGAGAAGGAGTTGCATGCACCCGGAGCTGTTTCATATCGGGGGTTTCACCATGAACTCGTACGGGGTCATGATGGCCCTGGCCTTCATCTCCGCGGGCATCGTGGCCTACTGGCAGTTCAAGAAGCGCGGCGTGAGGCCCGACTTCATCTACCCGCTGCTCATCGCCACGGTCATCGGTGGCCTGTTGGGCGCGAAGATCCACTACCTCATCATCCATCCCGATGCGTGGCCGGAGAAGATGCTGAGCGGCCAGGGCCTGGTGTGGTTCGGCGGCCTATTCGGAGCCATCGCGGCCGTCGTCGTGGTGACCCTGGTCACCAAGGAGCGTCTTGCGGCGATCATGGACGCCGGCGGTCCGGCGGTGGCCATGGGGTACGTGTTCGGCCGGTTGGGTTGCTTCTTGAGAGGTTGCTGCTACGGCGTCGAGACCGATCTGCCGTGGGGGATGTCGTTCCCGAAGGGAGTGCCTCCGACCCCCGAGGGCGTGCAGGTACATCCTACCCAGCTGTACTCGAGTCTGGCCTCTCTGGTCATCTTCGCGCTGCTGGTCTGGGCCATCGGCCCCCGTTTCAAGCGCGAGGGGCCTCTCATCTTCGCCTACGCCGTGCTGGCCGGCATCGAGCGCTTTCTCGTCGAGTTCATCCGCGCCAACCAGCCGGTCGTCGCAGGGCTCACCCAGCAGCAGTGGATAGCTCTGGCGATGGTGGTCGTGGGCGCAGTGGGCGTGTGGTGGTTCGGGACTCACGGCCGTCTGCGGCCGGTGGAGCAGGCGGGCGGGACGAATGTGAAAACATCTGTGGCATCCGCGAATGCGGGTTCAGGGAAAGGAAAGAGCTAAGACGATGATGTTCATGAGAAAACGAAGCGGTGGCCGACTCGTTGCGATCGGCGCGCTCGCCGTCGCGATGAGCACTGCGCTCGTGCTTGTCACGACGGTGCTGGCGGGCTGCGGCTCCGATGCCGACGCCGCCACCACCTCGCAGGGCTCCACGTCGCAGACCTCCACGTCGGCGACGTCGGGCGGCGCCAACCCAGGCGCGCCGGACTTCTCGGGCGAGACACTCGATGGGACGGCCGTGTCGTTGAGCGCATATCGGGGCAAACCGCTGGTGCTGGCCTTCATGGCCAGCTGGTGAGGGTCCTGCGGAGCAGAAGCCTCCGAACTCGATAGGTTCTATCGAGAGAACAAAGAAAAGGCAGGACTCCTGGTCATGGCAGTGGGAGATACGCGGGCGGCGATGGAGAAGTTCATGTCGGCCGGAGGATTCGATTTTCCGGTGATGATGTGTCCCGATGAAGTTGCGATGGCCTACCGGGTCCAGTACATCCCGGCGATCTTCGTACTCGATGCGGAGGGCCGCTTGGCGGCGAAGCCCGACGGCTTGGTCACCGCGGCCCAACTGGCGGACATGGTGGCCGGTCTTTAGGGCCGCCTGCGCGCGGGATTCAGCCGGCGGCAACACCATGACCGATGGAACTGGGACTGTGGGGTGGCCGTCCTAGCGCCGTCGGGGTTGGAGGCCGGGACAGGGGGTTTGTCATGTTGCAGGTGAAGAAGCACAAGGCTTGGACGGTCGTCACCGTGGGGTTTGTCATCCTGGGGTTGGCGGCGCTGCTCGGGACGGCGGCGTGCGGGGACGTCCAAGAATCCACTGTCGCCAAGGACTCCGCGCCGACCACGGCTGCTCCCGCCATGACCAGCACCACGTGGGCGGCGTCCGCCACGACCGTGGCTACGCCGGCCGGCTACCCCGACGATGACGGGTACTACTCCGGCGAGGCCGGCGGGGGGATCGACCAAGCCGTGGCCGGTACACTGACGGCGCTCCAAGCCGCGTCGGGCCAGAAGATCATCAGCAGCGCCCACCTAGAGATCGAGGTCGAGCAGGGCAAGTTCCAGATGGTCTTCGACCAGGCCATGATGCTGGCGGCCCGCTACGGCGGCTACCTGGTCAGCTCCGATGCCTATGCGAGTGGTGAAGAAGACAGCATGAAGAGCGGCACCGTGGCTGTGAGGGTCCCAAGCGGCTCCTTCGCAAAAGCACTCGACGACGCGACCAAGATCGGTACGCTCAAGAAGCACCAGCTCTCCACTGACGATGTGACCGAAGAGTATGTAGACCTGGAAGCCCGCATCAAAAACGCCGAGGCCAACGTGAGTTCCCTGCTGGCGCTGCTCGAGAAGGCCGAGACGGTGGACGAGATCCTCTACGTGCGCTCGGTCCTTACATCCGCCCAGGGGGAATTGGAATCGCTCAAAGGCAGGATGCGCTTCCTCGAAGAGAACACGAGTTACTCGACCATCTCCATGAGCATCTATGAGGTCGGAGCCGAGACCTTGGAGGACGAGGAGGACTGGGGCTTCATCGCTGCCCTGAAGGGCGGGCTCCGCAACCTGGTGAAGGCGTTCAACGCCATCATCAGAGGTCTGGGGATACTGATACCCATCCTCATAGTGCTGGCCATCATCGCCTACATCATCTACGCCATCGTGCGGGCCATAGTCCGCCGCAACCGGGCGCGCGAGCAGGCTCGATATCAGGCGTACCCGGAGGGTTGGAGGCCGCCGGCGACGGCAGGGATGACGCCCGCCGGTGGGCCGCAGGCGGCTCCTGCCGCGGCACCGGCCGCGCAGCCCGCCGGTCAGGCGACGGCAGAGGCGAAGCCCTCTACCGGTCAGGCGCCACAGGGCGAAGAACCGCGTGAACCCGGCAAGCAAGGCTGAGAGCAACTGACTGCGGGTCGCCGCGGGGCGCGGGGAGCACCGATGTGGTGCTCCCCGCGCCCCCGGTGTATACTCCCCACTTCGTGCCCGGCGGTGCGGCAGTGGCTCTCGTAGTTCCTGTCCGGCGGGCCGAGTACAATTCCATACAACACCCCTGCTCCGGCAATAAGGCCGGGGCCGCTCAGACCGCAGGAGGTGACCCAAACTGAACAGCTATGAGCTGGTTCTGATTCTGCGCACAGATGTGACGGATGAAGAACGAACCGCGGTGCTCGATCGCACCAAAGAGATCATCACGGGCGACGAAGGCGTCATCGTGAAGATCGACGAGTGGGGCAAACGGCGTCTCGCTTACGAGATCAAGGACTCTCCCGACGGCTTCTACTACATCTGGTACTTCGAGGCGCTGCCCAAGACCCTCGACGAAGTGACGCGGGTCCTCGGCATCACCGACACTGTACTGCGATTCATGCCCGTACGGCACGAGAAGCCGTTCGGCCCGGTGGAGCCCGCTGCTCCGGCCTCAGAGCCGGCGGAGGAGCCCGAACCGGTCGCTGAAGAAGCCTAGGACAAAGGAGCAGAGATGGCTCGCGGTATCGCACACGTGACGCTGGTGGGCAACCTGACCCGCGACCCCGATCTCCGTCAGATCCCCAGTGGCACCTCGGTGTGCACGCTGGGCGTGGCGGTCAACTCCTCATACAAAGACTCTTCCGGACAGTGGGTCGAGAAGCCCAACTTCTTCGACGTCATCGTCTGGGGGGCTCAGGCCGAGAACTGCGCCCGGTACCTCAGCAAAGGCCGCCAGGTGGCCGTCGACGGCCGCCTCGACCAGCGTTCGTGGGAGGCTCAGGACGGCACCAAGCGCAGCAAGGTCGAGATCATCGCCGATACAGTCATGTTCATCGGCGGTCCGAACGAAGCACAAACACGCGAGCCGGTCGCCCGGGGAGGCGCGCAGGCGCCCGCGGCGGGCGCGGCCGCGCAGGACGATTTCCGTGACATCGATTTCGGGGGCGACGACATACCGTTCTAGTCGGTCCCAGGGAGGTAGACGAAGTGGCGAATCTCAAGAAGCAGCCTAGGCGCACACGGCCCACCACGGGCTCGCGCCGCCGCAAATACTGCTTTTTCTGCAAGGAAGGCATAGAGGAAGTCGACTACAAAGATTTCACCACGCTGCGGCGTTTCATGTCCGAGCGGGGCAAGATCCGGTCGCGTCGTACCACCGGCGCGTGCCGCCGTCATCAACGGCAGGTCGCCGTGGCCATCAAGCGGGCCCGTGAGGTCGCGCTTCTGCCGTACAGCAGTCGGTAGAAGGCCGTCCGTCAGGTTACCGCGGTCGACACATACGAGGAGTGACTATGGAGATAATCCTGCTTCAGGATGTTGAAAAGCTGGGCAACAAGGGCGAAGTGGCCTCTGTGTCCGATGGATACGCGCGCAACTACCTGTTCCCGAGGAAGCTGGCCGAGATGGCGACGCCCGGCCGGATAGCCCAGGTTCGCAAGATGATGGAAGAGAAGGCTGCTCAGGTCCGTCGTGAGGCCGAGCGGGCCGATGAGACCAGAGATATGCTCTGCAAGACCGTCCTCACCATCGGGGCGGCTGTGGGCACCAGCGACAGGCTCTTCGGCTCGGTCACCAACCAGGACATCGCCGACGCCATCTACGCGGCTCGCAAGATCCGCATCGACAAGCGCAATATCGATCTGGAGGAGCCCATCAAGACGGCCGGTACCTACATGGTCAAGGTCGAAGTCCACTCCAGTGTGGAACCGGCCGAGGTGAAGGTCATCGTGGCCTCCGAGGAGCAGAAGGACTGACCACCTCGTCCTCGGGGAGGGAGAGGCGCTCGTGAAAATGATGGCGGGCGGCGGAGGTAACGGGGGTCAGGGCCGGGACGACTACATCATCCCGCAGAACCTTGACGCCGAACTCTCAGTCTTGGGCGCCAGCATGCTGACGCCCAACGTCATCCCCGGGGTCAGCGAGATCATCCGGCCTCACCATTTCTACCGGCAGGCGCATCAGCACATCTTCGAGGTGATCGAAGACCTGTTCTCGCGGGGCGAGCCGGTCGATCCCATCACCGTGTGCGAGGCGCTTGCCAACCGGGCCGAGCTCGAGGCCGTGGGGGGCAGGACCTTCGTGCACAGCCTGGTGGCGGCCGTTCCGGCGGCGACCAACGCCCGCTACTACGCCGAGATCGTCCGCGAGAACTACTACCTCCGCTCGCTCATACGGGTGGGAGGCGAGATCACCGAGATGGCGTATCGCCGTGAGCAGCCCCCTCTGGAGCTCATCGACCGCGCGGAGCAGATGGTGTTCGACATCTCCCAGACTCGGGTGACGGGGGACTTCGAGCCCTTCAGCGAGCTCATCGATTTGAACTACGCCGAATTGGAGAGGGCGGCCACCGACGGTCACCTCATGGCGGGTTGCCGCACCGGTTTCCGCGACCTCGACGCCAAGATAGGCGGATTCCAGCCCTCGAACCTGGTGATCCTCGCCGCGCGTCCTTCCATGGGCAAGACCGCCTTCGCGCTTAACGTGGCGCGCAACGTGGCCGTGGAGCAGCAGAAGGCCGTGGCCGTGTTCAGCTTGGAGATGTCCAAGCTTGAGGTCGCCACCAGGATCATGTGCTCGGAGGCCCGGGTGGATCTGTGGCGGGTGCGGCAGAGCGTGATGCAGCCCCGGGACTGGAGCGACCTCGCCGCGGGGTGTACGGCGCTCCATAACGCTCCTATCTTCATCGACGACAGCTCCTCGCTCAACCTCATGGAGATCCGCGCGAAGGCCAGGCGCCTGCGGGCCCGGGAGAAGGATCTCGGCCTGATCGTGGTCGATTACCTGCAGCTCATGATGGGAGACCTGGGGGTCGAGAACCGCCAGCAGGAGGTCTCGAGGATATCCCGAGGTCTGAAGATCCTGGCCCGCGAGTTGGAGGTGCCGGTGCTGGCTCTCTCCCAGTTGTCCCGGCAGGTCGAGCAGCGGGCCGGCAACAAGCCGGTGCTCTCCGACCTGCGCGAATCGGGCTCCCTGGAGCAGGACGCCGACTTGGTGCTCTTCATCTATCGCGACGAGGTCTACAACCGGGCGGGCTCGGAGAGAAAGGGAGAGGCCGATATCATCATCGGCAAGCAGCGTAACGGCCCCATCGGGGAGTGCTCGCTGACTTTCGCGGAGAACTACACGCGGTTCTCCGATCTGGACAAGCACCATCTGACCGGATAGCCGCCGGACGGCGCCGGCAAGGCGGTAGGGGATGCAGATGCGGATGGACCAACGCTATGACGTCGTCATCGTAGGCGGTGGACCGGCGGGGATCTTCGCCGCGCTCGAGTTCTCACGGCGGCCGGGCCTCCGGGTTCTCCTCATCGAGCAGGGGGCGGATATCTCCGAGCGCCACTGCCCGGCGCGGACGGAGGGGTCGTGTCTGCACTGCTCGCCGTGCGATATCACCACCGGCTGGGGTGGCGCCGGGGCCTTCTCCGACGGCAAGCTCACGCTCAGCCCGGAAGTCGGGGGATGGCTGGGGGAATACGTGGGCGCGGCGGCCATGGAGGGTCTCATAGCCGACGTCGACCGCGTCTACCGGGACTTCGGAGCCCCCGACCGGCTCTACGGCCAGGACCCAGAGGGGCATGACCGCTGGTCGGGCGTGGCGGCCAAGCAGGGGCTGCGGCTCGTGCGTTCGCCGGTGCGGCATCTCGGGACCGAGAGGGCGGGCGAGATCCTTGCCGCCATGAGGACGGAGCTCGAGGACAAGGTGGACATCGTGACCGGTACGGCCGTCGCGACGATCGTCACCGAAGAGACCGGGACGACGCGGGTGACCGGGGTGCAGACCGCGGGAGGCGCCTACTACCAGAGCCCGGTCGTGATAGCGGCGCCCGGCCGGGAGGGCTCCGCGTGGCTCAGCGCCGAGGCGGCGCGGCTGGGCATCCCCCTGGTCAGCAATGCCGTCGATATCGGGGTGCGTGTGGAGGTCGCCGCGGTCGTCACCGACGTCATCACCGACGAGTTGTACGAACCGAAGTTGCTCTACACCTCGAAGCACTTCGAAGACCAGGTGCGCACCTTCTGCATGAACCCCCAGGGCGTGGTCTGCACCGAGAGCTGGGGAGATGCGGTGACCGTGAACGGCCATAGCTACGCCGACGCCGGTCGCAAGACCGCCAACACCAACTTCGCGCTACTCGTGTCCACGCGCTTCACCGAGCCGTTCAAAGAACCCATCGAGTACGGCAAGTCCATCGCCCGGTTGGCGAACATGCTTGGCAAAGACATCCTGGTGCAGCGCCTGGGCGATCTGCGGGCCGGGCATCGCACCACGCCTGAGAGGTTGGCGCGCAGCGTGGTGCAACCCACGCTGCGCGCCGCCACCCCGGGTGACCTCAGTTTCGCCTTGCCCTACCGTCACCTCCGCGACCTCATCGACATGCTCGATGCCTTAGACGGCATGCTGCCCGGTATCGCCGGCCGCGACACGCTGCTCTACGGCGCCGAGGTCAAGTTCTACTCATCCAGGCTGCAGCTCGATGAGGGGCTGCAGACGCCGGTGCGCGGGTTGTACGCTATAGGCGATGGGGCAGGTGTCACGAGAGGCCTGGTGCAGGCTTCGGCGTCCGGTTTGGTGGCAGCTAGGGCGATCGCCGCCGCCGGCGAGGGATAGGAGAGGTCATGAGACGCTATGCCGCATATGTCTCGCTGGCGGTCTTCATCGGGCTCACCGTCGCCGGGCTCTGTCTCGACGAGTTCCGCGCCGTGGTGGCCAACGCCATCAACATCTGTCTGAGCTGCATCGGCATAGGGTGAGCGGGGAACCGTCCGACATGCATCTGACTGCCCGGGTCAGGCGGGTCGCCGATAGGCTCTCGCGGCGGCGCTGGATCCAGATACTCAGCCTGATAGTGCTCAACCCGGTGATACCCAATTTCTTTACCGGGACCATCGTCCAGGCCCGTTCCAAGGGCATCTGCGTGCCGGTGCTCAACTGCTACTCGTGCCCGGCGGCGTTGGGGGCCTGCCCCATCGGCTCTCTTCAGCACACCTTCGCGGGCATACGCACCCGGCTCTCGCTGGGCGAGCTCCAGCTGGGCCTCTACGCGCTGGGCTCCATCGGCATCGTGGGCAGCCTGGTGGGCCGCTTCCCCTGTGGCTGGTTCTGTCCTTTCGGGCTCCTGCAAGAGTTGCTCTACAAGATACCCGGTCGCAAGGTCCGGATCCCCAAGATCTTGCGGTATCTGAAGTATGTGGTGCTCGTGCTGACGGTCTTCGTACTGCCGGCTTTGGTGCTGAACGCGGTGGGGTTCGGCGACACCTGGTTCTGCAAGTGGATATGCCCGGCAGGCACTCTGGAGGCCGGCCTGCCGCTGGTAGCCGCCAATGCCGGCATCCGGGGGATGGTGGGGCTGCTCTTCGTATGGAAGGTGGCCCTGCTGGTGCTGTTCTTGCTCTGGATGATCGTGAGTTACAGGCCGTTCTGCCGCACGATCTGTCCCTTGGGGGCTCTGCTTGGCCTGTTCAACAAGATCAGCTTCCTTCGGCTCAAGATCGACCAGAGCCACTGTACCTCCTGCGGCAGCTGCAGCCGTGCCTGCCCGGTAGAACTGGATGTCCCCACGCAGGCCAATAGTCCGGAGTGCATCCGCTGCCTAAAGTGCGTGAAGGCCTGCCAGGTCGGCTGTCTCGACTATCAGTTCCCTCTACATGAGAGCCGCCCCGAGCCGGCGGGCGACCCCGAGATCTGACCGTGCAGGGCTTCGCGGATGCTCGCGGTGCGGACGGGCCGGGAGGCGTCCTATGCGGCGTCCGCTCGGTGGCCTGGTGTAAACTGTTGGGTGCGCGGCGGTCGGCCGCGGCCCCGGCGGATCAGCGCCCGGTGTCGGGGTGAGTCCCAGGGTCAAGATCGATCAGGAGGCATCGTGCCGGTTCTCGTTGTGGTAGGCGCCCAGTGGGGCGACGAAGGCAAAGGCAAGGTAACCGACCTGTTGTGCGAGCAGGCTCACATCGTCGTCCGTTATCAGGGAGGTAACAACGCGGGCCATACGGTGGAGAACAAGTACGGTAAGTTCGCGCTGCATCTGATCCCCTCGGGTATCTTCAACAGCGACGTCATCGCCGTGATCGGCAACGGAGTAGTGATCGATCCCACGGTGCTGAGGGCAGAGATCGACGAGCTCGAGAGCCGCGGCGTCTCCACCGCGAATCTGAAGATCTCGGGCAAAGCCCATCTCATCATGCCCTATCACATCATGCTCGATCACGTGCAGGAAGAGCATCTCGGCAAGGGCAAGATCGGCACCACCGGCCGGGGCATCGGGCCGGCGTACGCCGACAAGGCGTCGCGCCAAGGCGTGCGCATGCAGGAGGTGCTCGAATCGAAGAGCTTCACCGAGCGGGTCATGGCCAACATGCAGGCCAAGGCTGAGGTGATGGCCAAGACCTACGGCCAGGACGTGAGCAGCCTTGAGGCCGACTGCAAGCGCTACATCGAGGCGGCCAGGTCGCTGCGCACCCATGTAGCCGACACGGAACTCATGATATGGCAGGCCCTGCGACGCGAAGCGTCCGTTCTCCTCGAAGGAGCACAAGGCACTCTGCTCGACCTCGACCACGGGACGTATCCCTTCGTGACGTCCTCGAACCCGGTGGCGGGCTACGCGTGTGTAGGAGCGGGTATCGGCCCCATAGAGTTGAACGAGATATGGGGCGTGTCCAAGGCCTACAGCACCCGGGTGGGCGAGGGACCTTTCCCCACAGAGCTGAACGATGAGACCGGCGAGAAACTGCGCGAGTTGGGCCACGAGTTCGGTACTACCACAGGGCGTCCGCGCCGCTGTGGCTGGCTCGATCTGGTCGCGCTGCGTTACGCAGCGCGCGTGAACGGTCTGACGGGGCTCTGCGTCACCAAGCTGGACGTACTGAGCTCTTTCGAGACTATCAAGGTGTGCACGGGTTATCGCTACCAGGGCCAGGTTCTGGAGGAGCTTCCTCCCGTCCAGACCATGCTGGACGACATCGAGCCGGTCTATGAGGAGTTGCCCGGCTGGCAGAGTGATATCTCGGGCGCGACCAGTGTCCAGGATCTCCCGGACAAGACGATCGAGTATCTCAACTTCATCATCAACGCCATCCGCGTGCCCATCTCGTTGGTGTCGGTGGGGCCCAAGCGGGAGCAGCACATCAAGGTGCCCTATCCGAACGTCGCACGCCGTCCTCTTCCCGGAGAGGAGCGCGAGGAGCAGGGGAAAGAGCATGGCAACTGAGCGACTGGATGTCTTGGTGGTGGGTGGCGGCGCGCGAGAACATGCGCTCGTCCGCAGTCTGGCCAAGAGCGCGCGGATCGGCAGGCTCATAGGCGCGCCCGGCAACGCGGGCATCGAAGATGACGCAGTGACCGTCGCCATGGCCGCCGAAGACGTGCCTTCCATCGTGGCGTTTGCCCAGCGCGAGAGGATAGACCTCGTCGTGGTGGGACCGGAGGCGCCTCTGGTCGCCGGCCTCGCCGATCAGTTGCGGTATCGGGGTATCACGGTGTTCGGCCCTGGGGCCGCGGGGGCGCGGCTGGAAGGGTCCAAGGCCTTCGCCAAAGAGGTGATGGAAGCGGCGGGTGTCCCCACCGGCCGTACGGCTGCTTTCACCGACTATCAGCAGGCCCTCGCTTACCTGCACGAGCACGGCGCGCCGGTGGTCGTCAAGGCCGACGGACTTGCAGCCGGCAAAGGCGTGGTGGTCGCCCGGACCGTCGAGGAAGCGGAGGTCGCTCTCAAGGGATGCTTCGTCGAACGGCGCTTCGGCGATGCAGCCGACGTGGTCCTAGTGGAGGAATGCCTGGAAGGAGAAGAGGTCTCACTCCTCTCGATCGTGAGCGGCCCCAGCATCCTGCCTCTTGCCCCCGCGCAGGACTACAAACGGATCGCCGATGGCGACGCGGGGCCCAACACCGGGGGGATGGGGTCGTACTCACCCGTACCCGCTGTCGACGATGCGCTCTACGCTCGGTTGGTGGACGAAGTGGTGCGTCCCACGGTGGCGGAGCTCAATCGCCGGGGCATCGACTTTCGGGGGTGTCTCTACGCGGGCCTCATGCTCACGGCAAGTGGGCCCAAGGTCCTCGAGTTCAACTGCCGCTTCGGCGATCCGGAGACGCAGGCGCTCCTACCCCGTCTGGATGCGGACCTTCTGGAGTTGCTCTGGGCGGCCGCGCGTGGCGAGGAGTTGCCTGAGGCGGTCGCGTGGCGTCCGGGGGCGGCCGTGGGCGTCGTGATGGCCTCCCGGGGTTACCCGGCGTCCAGCTCCAAGGGCGATGTGATCAGCGGCATCGAGAAGGCCTGGGCCGTCGACGGGGTGGATGTGTTGCACGCCGCGACGAGGCGGGGCAGCGATCGCCGCTTGGTCACGGCGGGGGGGCGCGTGCTCACGGTGACCGGTCAGGGCGACACCTTTGCCGAGGCCCGTACGCGGGCATATGAAGCGGTGGCCTGCATCAGCTTCGACGGTGCACAGCACCGTTCTGACATAGGCCTCAGGGCCGAGGAGTGGGAGAAGCGGCGCGGCGTGTGAGTCGCAGCCGCCGTGGTGGGCCGGATCCCGGCCGGGCAGGCCATGACTGCGAAAGGGGAGGACATGCCGGATCAGCCGTTGGTGGGCGTCTTGATGGGCTCGCAGTCCGACGCTCACGTCATGGACGACGTGGCTACGGAATTAGAGGCCCGGGGTATCGCGTGCGAAGTGAGCGTGCTCTCGGCTCATCGCAACCCGGAGGCGGTGCGTGAATACGCTCTGACCGCCGAGGCCCGGGGTCTGAAAGTGATCATCGCCGGAGCCGGCAAGGCCGCCGCGCTGGCAGGGGTCGTGGCTTCGATGACCGATCTGCCCGTGATAGGCGTGCCCATGCGCACCACCGACTTGGGCGGGCTTGACTCGTTACTCTCCACGGTGCAGATGCCGCCCGGCGTGCCGGTGGCCACCGTCGCCATCAACGGAGCCCGCAATGCCGCCATCCTGGCCGCGAAGATACTGCGCATCGCCGGACTGGCGGATACGGCCGCCGGCGCCGCCGCCGGGGGCGCGGCGACGTCTGAGCCCGGCGCGGCCGCGGCGCCCGCGGCGGGCCCGGCGCCCGAGGGGGCCCCGCGATGATCGAGCGCTACTCCACGCCTGAGATGGCGGCGGTCTGGACCGACGAGGCCCGTATGGCCGCTTGGCTCCAGGTCGAGCTGGCGGTGTGCGAAGCCTGGACCCGTCTGGGCCGCATCCCCGACGACGCCCTGCTCGAGATCAAGGCCAAAGCCGCGTTCGATGTCGACAGGGTCTGCGAGATCGAGCAGACGACGCAGCACGACGTCATCGCTTTCGTCAGTTGCGTAGCCGAGAACGTGGGTGAGTGCTCCAAGTACATCCATTACGGACTGACGTCGTCCGACGTGCTCGACAGCGGGCTGGCCTTGCAGCTCAGGGCGGCCGGGGCGCTTCTCGAGGAGGAGACGGTCAAGCTGGGCCGCATCCTCCAGAAACGGGCCCTGGAGCATCGCGACACCCTCATGATGGGCCGCACGCACGGCGTGCACGCGGAGCCCATCACGTTCGGCATGGTGCTGGGGCTGTGGGCCTTCGAGGTGCAGCGCGGACTGCGCAGGCTACAGAGGGCGGTACAGCAGGTCGCGGTGGGCAAGATCTCCGGTGCGGTGGGCAACTACGCCAACGTCGACCCGGAGGTGGAGCGCATCGCCATGTCCGTGCTCGATCTGGGATCGGCTCCCATCTCCACGCAGGTGGTGCAGCGCGACCGTCATGCCGAGTTCATGGCCGCCTTGGCCCTGCTGGCCGCCACCATCGAGAAGATCGCCCTGCAGGTGCGTCACTACCAGCGCACCGAGGTGCTGGAGGCGGAAGAGTATTTCGCACCCGGCCAGAAGGGCTCGTCGGCTATGCCGCACAAGCGCAACCCCATCATCTCCGAGCGTCTCTGCGGCCAGGCCCGCGTCATACGAGCCAACATGCTGGCCGCCTTCGAGAACGTGGCTCTGTGGCACGAGCGAGACATCAGCCATTCCAGCGTGGAAAGAGTCATCCTGCCCGACAGCACCATCCTCCTGCACTACATGCTCAAGAAGGCCTGTTGGCTGGTGGAGAAGTTGAACGTGTATCCGCAGAACATGGCCGCCAACCTGGAGAAGAGCTACGGCCTGCTCTACAGCCAGCGGGTCCTGCTGGCTTTGGTGGAAGCCGGGATGCTGAGGGACGACGCGTACGCGGTCGTCCAGCGCAGCGCCATGAGGGCCTGGGAAGAGAAGACCTCGTTCAAAGAGCTCCTCAGAGCCGATGCCGAGGTGATGGACCATCTGGCTGAGGCTGAGCTTGAGGCTTGTTTCGA
>DAIRFC010000003.1:77574-85286 GCA_036795215.1 Actinomycetota bacterium
CAAGATGGGCGGGTCCCCAACGTGCACATCGGCGCGGCGCTCGGAGTGAGCCAATCGACCATCAAGAAGCGCATCGACCGGCTGATCGACGGCGGCGCCTGCCGGGTACTGGCTGTCGTGGACCCGGAGGTCCTCGGCTTTCGCACAGGCGTTGTTCTGCTCATCAGGAGCAGGCCGGGGAGCTCGGGCGGGGTGGTCGGAGCCCTTGAGGCCTTGCCCGAGATCTGCTGGGCGACCCAGACCATCGGGCGCTACGGGGTGTTTGCCGAGGCCATCCTGCGCGGATCGGATGAAATCTTCGACCTGGTAGCGCGGAGGATCGGCGGGATGCCCGGGGTGGATGGAGTGGAGACTCTCGTCGTCACCCGGCAGATCTCGTGGCGGCCCATCGAACGCCGCGTCTCCACGGCGTCCAGAGCTTCGGGTCGGGCCGACCGCTACGAGGCACCGGCCTGGCATGGCGACGCGGGGGCGTATCCGGGAGTGGCGTTCACGGGGGATGACCCCCGGCCGTCGGAACGGATCGACGATATCGACGTGCGTATCATCGCCCTGCTACAGGAGGACGGCCGCCGGCCGGCGGCCGACATCGCGCGGATGGTGAGACTCAGCCAGCCCACGGTCAAGAGTCGTATCGATCGCCTCGTCGGTCGAGGGGTGTGCAAGATCGCCGCCGTGATAGACCCGGCGGTCCTGGGGCTGCCCACGGGCGCTCTTGTCCACATAGGGGTCGACACCGGAAGCATCGTCGAGACGGGCGACGCCCTGGCGCGGGTGCCTGCGATCACCTGGCTCTGTCACACCACAGGGAGATTCGACCTGCTTGCCGAGATCCACATGGCCGACACGCGAGAGGTCGTGGAGTTCGCGGGGCGGACCATTGCGGAGATCCCCGGTGTCCGCACCGCCGAGGTGTCACTGTTCGCAGAGCAGAGTGGCGGGCACCCTTTCGCGTGGCGCCCTCAGAGCAACTAGAGGTCCGCGTCCTCCCGTTTTTTCTGCTCCGCGCCCGCACGGGACGCGAAGTACATGCCGGCCACGAGGCATACGAGCGCTATGCCTATCATCACCCAGAAAACCGTGCCGTGGAGCAGATACGAGATGCCTCCGATGATGATGGCCCCCACCATCAACGAGATGGCGATGATATGAAGCTTGCGGTCGAGAGTCATGACAGGGACAGTAGAGCCGCGCCGGTCGAATGTCAATGGCTGCCGGGAAGCTGCCGCCGGTGCTCCCGACCTGGTAGAATCGGGACTCGGTCGGGTTCCCGCCGTCGGCCACCTGAGGGTGCACGCCGGGGTCATGCCGGCCCGGCACGGGGTAGCGAACGCGGATGGAGTCTCAGCTTGTGTGACGGCCAAGACAGGGAGGGGAGCGTGCGATGACCGCTCAGACCATCTGTCCTCGGTGTGGCGCGCGCGATTCATTCATCAAAGGCTATCTCCCCGAAACATGCGTGTGCCGCATCTGCCAGAGCCAGCTCGATTGGCGTGAGATCCCGGGCTGTGGGCCCGATTGCACGGCGGCGACCGCGACGGCCGCCCCAGAGACCCTCGACGAGGGCGGATGCGCCGACCACCCGATCGACAGGGCGCCGGATGCCTGACGTGCGCGATGTGACCGTTCACCGCGCTTCTTGTGCGGAAATCCATGTGATGTGCGGGCCGGCGCCATACCGGTCATAGGGGGGACGATGCGCGACCTTTGGCGAGATGATTCACCTCACGACGAGTGTGGAGTGTTTGCCATCTACGCGCCCGAGATGGATGTCGCCCGCCTTACTTTCTTCGCCCTCTTCGCCCTGCAGCATCGCGGGCAGGAATCCGCCGGCATAGCGGTAACCGACGGAGCGCGGTTGACAGTCCACAAAGAGATGGGCTTGGTCTCGCAGGTATTCGAGGAGGAGACTCTGCAGTCACTCCCCGGCAATCTGGCCATCGGCCACGTTCGCTATTCGACCACCGGCTCGAGCGAGATGCGCAACGCCCAACCCTTCGCACGCACGCGCGACGGGTCGTTCATCGCTCTGGCTCACAACGGCAACTTGGTCAACACCGGCGAGCTGCGCGCCGGTCTGGTGAAGAACGGCCACGTGTTCGAGAGCACGTCCGATACCGAGATCATCGCCGCTTTGCTGGCCGAGCATCCCTCGCGTGACATACGGACGGCTCTTCGCGACGTCGTTCCGCGGTTGCGGGGGGCATTCAGTGCGGTGTTGCTCACCAAGGATGAGGTCATCGGTTTCCGCGACCCCTACGGGATCAGGCCGCTGGTGCTGGGCCAAGTCGACGGCCGCTACTGTCTTTCCAGCGAGACTTCGGGGCTGGATATCATCGGCGCCCGTCTGGTGCGCGAGTTGGAGCCGGGCCAGGTCTGTGTGATCGACAAGGACGGATATCACATCGACCAAGTGGTCGACCGCGAGCGTTCGGCCCTGTGCGTCTTTGAGTTCATCTATTTCGCCCGTCCAGACTCGGTCATGAAGGGCCAGACCCTCTATGCCGCCCGCAGTCGCATGGGCCGGCAATTGGCCCTGGAGGCGCCCGTGGAGGCCGACTTGGTCAGCCCCGTCCCCGACACGGGCATCTGCGCGGCCACGGGTTACGCCGCGGCAAGCGGCATCCCTTACGGCGAGACGCTCATCAAGAACCGCTACATCGGCCGGACGTTCATCAACCCTGACCCTCAGGTCCGCAGGCTGGGCATCCGCATGAAGTTCAACCCGCTTGCGTCGGCCATCAAGGGCAAGCGCCTGGTGATGGTGGACGACTCTATCGTGCGGGGCACCACCACCCGCGCCTTGGTGCACGTGCTCTTCGAAGCGGGCGCCAAGGAGGTCCACCTGCGCATCACGTCGCCGCCCATCGTGTATCCATGCTTCTACGGCATCGACATGGCCAACCAGGACGAGTTCATCGCTTTTGGAAAGAGCGTCGAAGACGTCAGCCGCGAACTGGGCGCGACCTCTGTCCACTATCTATCACTTGATGGGCTCATGCGCGCGACCGGGGTCGGTGACGAGGAGAACGCCTTCTGCGCCGCGTGTTTCAACGGCAAGTACCCGTGCGAGGTGCCGGAGAAGCTGCGGAGCTCGAAGTTCCGCTTTGAGGAGCGCGTCGGAGACGTATCGCGCGCCTGAGCGGACGGTCTCGCTCGTGCCCCGGCGGCCTCGCGCCTGAGCCGGCGGCCTCGCGCCGCGGCTTAGCTCTCGATGCCTTTGCGCGCAAGGACTCCCTTCTTGTAGTAGTGCTTCACCTCGCACATCTCGGTGACCAGATCGGCCCGCGCGATGAGCTTCGGGTCGGCCCTGCGTCCGGTGAGCACCAGCTCCACGCCGGCCGGCCGGGCCTCGATCAGGTCCAGGATGTCCTGAACGTCGAGCATCCGCAGCCAGGTGGCCATCAGGATCTCGTCCAGTATCACCACTTTGAACTCGCCCGAGCTGAGGACGTCGCGTACCTCTGTCAAACCTTGCCGCGCCAGCGCGATGTCATCGTCCGACGACCGTCCCCGTATCCAACGGCCTCTGCCGAACTGTCTCCAGACGATCCTGTCGCCGAAGGCGTCCAGAGCCTCGATCTCGCTGTAGCGGCCCATCTTGATGAATTGCCCTATGAAGACCCGCAGGCCCGCCCCGGCCGCCCGCACGGCGAGCCCCATGGCGGCCGTCGTCTTGCCTTTGCCGTCGCCGGTGTAGATCTGGACATAGCCCTGCTCGAAAGGTGCGTGGGTCGTCTTCGGCTGCTCGTTGGTGGCGGTCGCTTCTTCCATCTCTCATACCTCCGATATGCATCGTAACGGGCGCGTGGTTCGTGTCTGAAGTCTCGTACTGTCTCCGATAGAGTCCTTCTGAACGGGGCCCAGGGACGTTCGAAGGGCGAACATGTCGGAGCGGAGCAGGAAGCGGCCCCAGGCAAGGGGATGGTGGTCGGCATCCAGGAACAGGTGCTCTATGCAGAGGGCGGGCGCCCTCGATGGACGCTGGAGGATCCTCGCCGCCGTGGCGCCAAGGGCACAGGCGCGAAGAGTGATCTGTGCGTGGGGGAGACTCTCTCCCTGCGAGGTCTGAAGCAGCCCGTACAACGAAGTGGACCTGAGCAGCAGCTCTACCAGGGGCCTGCGCGGGTCGTAGCGCACGTAGTCCCTGTGATAGATGGCCGGAGAATCCTCGTGTACGACCAGCTGGCGGATGTACACGACCTTGTCGCCTTGGTCGATATCCAGCTTGTTCGCGATCCACCGGCTCGCTCCAATCGTGGAGGCGGAGAGCAGCTGTACCTCGACGCGACCGTCAAACAATCGGCCCACGGCTTGCTTCAGGCTGAACACTGAATCGCCGAGATCGAACGGACGGGCGAACGTCCCCTTGCCTTTCTTAGCCGATATCAGACCTTGATCAGTCAAGATGGTGAGGGCCTTGCGCAAGGTCATGCGACTCACGCCGAACTCCTCACAGAACTCCGCCTCCGAAGGCAGCCGGTCCCCCGCTTCGTACACTCCTGAGGCGAGTCTCTGGGATATCGTGTTGACGATACCCAGGTAGGGTGGGACTGTGACCGGTCGCAAAGCGCTTCGTCCGGCTGGTTTGCACGTTGCTCCCATAGGCTCCTCCTTTGCGCGCGTATGTGGATGCCGAACGGGCCGGAGGCAGGCCGAATCCCCGAGTATCAGGGAATATGGCGACATGACGCCGACCGCTCCTCTCCCTCGAAGTCGCGGTAGCACAACAGGCGCTTTCGGCAGGTCTTCGGACTCGTGGGCGGTTCCGCGTTTGCGGATCTCTCCTAACGGCCATCGCTTCCCAGCTCGTCTCGAGCCAGTGCTTGGTGATGGCCTTCGTTCCCACTCACCGCTGCGGGGCAGTCCCGGATTCGCACCGGGTTCCCTTGTCTCTCGCGGGTGACGATCCGCTCGAGACGCCGTCAGCATGGCTATTGTAAGAGGGCGCCACGGACGCTGTCAAGGTATTCCGTCCGCCCAGGGCGGACGGGGACCGCCCGTGCCGTGGCCTGCCTTGATAACCGCGCGATACCTGTGCTACAAGTGACATGGACGTACGGGTGGCTCAAAGAGAGCCACAGGGAAGACGGTGCAAGACCGTCGCGGACCCGCCGCTGTGATCGGGGACGAAAACCGCTGGTGCCACTGCCCGCAAGGGATGGGAAGGCGCGGTGAGTAGATGGATCCGAAAGCCAGAAGACCTACCCGTGCCGATGTGACATGCACTGCCCCCGTGGTAAGGGGTGGTGGTGTCGGCCATCGGTACGTAGTACGGCGTCTTCGGGCCCCCGGGCTTGGGACGCTTTTTTGTTGCGCATGACTTTGGCGCGTGAAGTGGAGGTTGAAATGGCGCCGAAACAGATCTATCTGATACGGCACGGGGAGACTGAGGGGACAGTGGACGGCCGTTTCTCGGGTCGCACCGACCATCCGTTGACTCCTCGGGGGATGGACCAGGTGGCGCGGCTTGCCGAGTCGTTGCCGGTGCGTCTCTTCGATCCGGGCGCGGAGGTGTGGTGCGTCGCCAGCCCGCTTCTGCGCACCAGGCAGACCGCCGAGGCGGTGGCCGTCCGGCGGGGGCTGACGGTGGTGACCGACGACGACCTCCGCGAGATGGACTTCGGCCTCTGGGAAGGCTTGACCTCCGAGGAGATCGAGGCGCGGTACCCGGGGGAGCTCGAAGTGTGGGCGTCGCCCGCGGGCGGTACGGGATTCCCCGGGGGCGAGAGTCTGGAGGAGTTCGACCGGCGCGTGGCGCGGGCGCGGGAACGCATCCTTGCCCAGGCGGCGGAGGCTGCGCTGGTCTTCGCGCATGGAGGGGTGATCCGGGGATTGATCTCCGGGCTGCTCGGCCTGGGACGTCAAGGGTTCTGGCTCTTCGACATCTCACCCGCGTCGGTGACGCGCGTGGACGTGTACGACGACAAGATGGCCACCCTTTCCGCGTTGTGGCCGCTCCGCGACGGCGAGGAGAGCTGAGATGGGCGGTGTCGTGCTCGTCACGGGAGGCTGCCGCAGCGGCAAGAGCGGCATGGCGCAGCGTCTGGCAGAGTCCCTGCCGGCGCCGCGGGTCTTTCTCGCCACCAGCGTGGTGATGGATGGTGAGATGGCAGGTCGCGTGCGGGTGCACCAAGAGGCCCGCGCCGCCGGCGGTTGGATCACCGTGGAAGAGCCGGTGGACCTGGCCGGGGCGCTTGCGTTGACGCCGTCGGAGGCCGTGGTCTTGGTCGACTGCGTGGCCGTGTGGATGGGCAACCTCATGTGGCACACGGGCATGAAGGATGCGCCGCCGGCGGCCGGAGCCGCGTCGACGCTCACCGAGGACGACGTGGTGGAGCGCTGCCGGACCATCATCGACGCCTGCGGGCGTCGCGGAGGACCCACCATCTTCGTGACCAACGAGGTGGGGATGGGAGTGGTGCCCGGCTCCCCGTCGGGCCGCCAATACCGCGATCTGCTGGGCCGCTGCAATCAGACCATCGCCGCCGCGGCCGGCATGGTGGTGCTCATGGTGAGTGGTCTGCCGTTGATGTTGAAAGGTCCGTCGGCGCCGGCCGGCGGCAGCTACGAAGCAGTGGAGAGGTGTTTGCATGAGCTTGCTTGACGCGACCCTGACGTCTATCTCCCCGCCGGGCGCCGCCGCGAGAGCTGCGGCGCACGCGAGGTTGGAGGCCCTTGCCATGCCCTACTGGGCGCTCGGGAGACTTCTGGACCTCGCCGAGGAACTCGCGGGCATGACCGGGTCGACAAGGCCTCCGGTCGAACGGAAGGCCATGGTGGTGATGGCCGGCGATCACGGCGTGGTGGCCGATGGTGTCAGCGCCTATCCGCCGGAGGTCACCGTGCAGATGGTGGCCAATATCGTGGCCGGCGGCGCTTCCATCAATGCCCTGGCCCGGCAGGTGGGCGCCCAGGTGATCGTGGTCGACATGGGTGTGGCCGCCGACCTGGGCGATCTGCGGAGCGCGGTACTCGACCGCAAGGTCGCACCGGGGACGGCCAACATCGCGCGAGGCCCGGCCATGAGCCGCGAACAGGCCATCCAGGCGGTGGAAGCAGGCATACAGGTGGCACGCGATCTTGCGCCTACCACCGACGTGTTCGGCACGGGTGAGATGGGCATCGGCAACACCACGCCCAGTAGCGCCATCGTGGCGGCGGTCACCGGGGCGGACGCGCTCGACGTGGCCGGCCGCGGGACCGGCCTGGACGACGACCAACTTCAACACAAAGTGCGCATGATCGAGCAGAGCCTCCGAGTCAACGCTGTGGACCCGGCCGACGGTCTCGACCTGCTCGCCAAGCTGGGCGGATTCGAGATCGGGGGCATCGCAGGTTTGATCTTGGGAGCAGCCTCGATGTGCAGGCCCGTGGTGGTCGACGGGTTCATCTCCACGGCCGGGGCCTTGGTGGCACAGGCGATCTGTCCGCTGTCGACGGAATACATGATCGCGGCTCACCGCAGCGTGGAGCGCGGACATCGCGTCGCTCTCGACAAGCTCGGCAAACGGCCACTATTGGACATGGACCTGCGCCTGGGTGAGGGGACGGGTGCGGCTCTGGCCATGAACATCGTGGATGCGGCGGTGCGGGTCCTCACCGAAGTGGCGACGTTCGAAGAGGCTTCGGTCTCGCACTCGGGCGCGTGATGAAGCCGTTCTTCTCGGCACTCGCCTTTCTCACCCCGGTGCCCGTGCCTGCATCATGGG
>DAIRFC010000003.1:85386-94086 GCA_036795215.1 Actinomycetota bacterium
CTCGCGAACAGATGTTGACCATCATGCGCGACAGCCGCACCGGCGCCATGGGCGTAGTCGCCGTGGTATGCGTCGTGGTGGTCAAGACGGCCTTGTTCGCCTCGGTGGCCCCCGAGGGCGCGCGTTGGAAGATCGCCCTGCTCATGCCGCTTGCCGGGCGGTGCGCCATGGTCGTCACCATGGCCCTGTTCCGCTATGCCCGCGCCGACGGGGGGCTCGCCACGGTCTTCGAGCTGCGCGGGGCTCACCGCTGGGTGTTACTGGTGTGGGCGCCCGCGGTGGTCTTGGTCGCGGGCTGGCTGCTCGTGGGCGTTCAGGGTCTGGTGGCGGCGGCGGCCTCTATCGCCGCCGGCCTGCTCGTGGCTTTGTACTGCCGCCGGCGCATCGGCGGATACACGGGCGACACCCTTGGCGCCACCTGCGAGATCGTGGAATGCGTGCCGGCTCTGGCCGGCGCCCTGTGGGCCTGGAATTGAGCACCCACGGCGGCAACATAAAGAAGCTCGCGGAAGCGGCGGGTGTGGCTCCCGAGGACCTCTTGGATTTCTCGGCCAACATCAACCCGCTCGGTCCGCCGGAGTGGCTCAGCGGGGTGGTGATGGCCAACCTGAAGGAGGTGGAGCACTACCCCGACCCTGAGTGCTCGCGGTTGGTGGAGGCGGTAGTCGGGCGTTACGGTGTGGAGGCCGGACGTGTGGTGGTGGGCAACGGGTCGGCTGAGATCATCGCGGCTCTTCCTCGAGTGCTTGGTGCGTCCGAGGCTCTCATCCCCGTGCCGGCCTACGTCGACTACGCGCGAGCGGCGGCGGAGGCGGGCCTTGCCGTGAGGGCCCTGGTTTTGGAGGAGGGCAACGATTTCGCCCTCGACACCGGCCGTCTTGCCTCGTGCCTGGGCGGAGGTGAGCTGGTCTTCATCGGGCGGCCGAACAACCCCACCGGGTCGCTTTGCCCGCGTGAAGACCTCGTTGCCGTGATCTCGGCCCAGCCCCGGTCGTGGTTCGTGGTAGACGAGGCTTTCACGGAGTTCACCGCCGACCCCGGCCTGCTGGGAGTGGACCTGCCGAATCTGGTGGTGCTGCGGTCGTTCACCAAGTTGTATGCCATACCGGGGCTGCGGTTGGGGATCGCAGTGGCGCCCGCGGGTGTCGCGGAGGCGCTCCGCCGGGCGATGGTCTCGTGGTCGGTGAACGTCCTCGCGCAGGCCGTGGGCGTCGCGGCCCTCTCCGACGAGCGGTACGTTGCCGCCACCCGCGCCTTCGTCGACCGTGAGCGCGAGCGTTTGGCCGCCCGCCTGGCCCGGCTGCCGGGGCTTCGCGTGTTTCCTGCCGCTGCCAACTATCTCTTGGCGAAGATCGAGGCCGGACCGGCAGACGCCGCAGACCTGGCCGGGTACCTGCTGCAGCGCGGATTGGCCATCCGGGTATGTGACGATTTCGAGGGGCTCGATCGCCGGTACTTCCGCATCGCCGTGCGCACGAGCGCCGAGAACGACCGCCTTGTGGGCGGGATGGAGGGTTTCTTCGGATGAACCGTTGTACTCAGATAGCCTGCGCGCTCCTCATGGATGCGGTGGTGGGCGACCCCCGGTGGCTGCCCCACCCGGCCAAGCTCACCGGAGGACTGGCTCAGAGGCTCGAAGGCTTCACGAGACGCCGCATCGCCGACGAGAAGCTCGCGGGGGTGGTCACGGCGGGAACGGTGATCGGTTCGGCCGCACTGGCCGCGACGGCCGTCACCGGCGTCGCCCGGCGCTTGCACCCGGTGGTGGGCGACATCGCCTCGATAATCGTCTTGTGGACCACGTTCGCCGCGCGCGACCTGGCAGACCATGCCCTCGACGTGCACGGCGCCTTGGAGCGGGAGGATCTGCCCGAGGCAAGGAGACTGGTCGGGCGGATGGTGGGCAGGGACGTGGACGTCCTTGACGAGAGGGGCGTCGTAAGGGCCGCTGTGGAAAGCGTGGGTGAGAACACCATGGACGGCGTGACCGCGCCCCTCTTCTATGCGTACCTTGGTGGCCCGGTCGCGGCCGCCGCCTACAAGGCGGTCAGCACACTTGACTCCACCTTCGGATACCGCAACGAGCGGTACATCGATTTTGGCTGGGCGTCGGCACGCTCTGACGACGTGGCCGACCTCGTCCCGGCCAGACTCACGGTGGTCGCCAACTTCCTGGCCGCGGCCGTCACCGGGCTCCGTCCCATGGACATGCTGCGTATCTGTAAGCGGGACGGGGGCAAGCATGCCAGCCCGAACTCCGGCATCGCCGAAGCGGCCATGGCTGGGGCCTTAGGAGTGCAGCTCGGGGGCCCTCTCATGAGAGACGGCCGGTCGGTCGACTACCCCACCTTGGGGGATCCCGTGCGGCCGCTCGAACGGGCGCATATCAAGCAGGCGGTGGTGTTCATGGCGGCCACCACGGCGGTGTGGGCGGGGCTGCTCACGGCGGGCAGCGTGCTACTCAAGCGGAGGCGTCCTGCCTAAGCAGAGGCGGCCTGTATCTTCGTGACGGCGTCGGCGGTATCTCGGGCCTCGAGGGCTCCGGCGCTGAGCAGTCGCTCTACCAGCGCGACGGCCTCTCCGTCGCAGAGGTCGCGCTCTTCGATGGGTGGCTCGGTGAAGACGACGACTCTCTTGCCGTCCTGCGCCGCCTGAAGAGCCGTGTGCAGCGGAGCTAGGTTGCCCTTGCCGAAGAACACTGGGGCTACGACGATGATGTCGGCCGAGTGAGCCAGGCCGTCGAACTCATCGATAGCTTCCCGGGGGAACGGCTCGAACGGGGGAGACGAGACCACCTCGAGCTCATAGCGCTGTGCGGTCGTATAGTCGCTATCGAAGACGCTCACGATACCCACCGTGGGAGCGAAGCCGCGCAGTACCAGCTCTTCCAGAAGCGGCGATGCCGCACCGCCTCCCGCGACGACGTGCACGTGCTTGTCGCCGGCGGGGGGGAGACACTCGGGGGTCCGCGACCACAAGGGGGTGAGGTAGGGCCGCGATCCCTGGCGGTGTACGGCCACCCGGACCTTGAAGACCTCCAAGATGGTCTTGGGGTCGAGGATGTCACTCGGAGATCCCCGCTCCGCGGAGCGGCCTTGGTCGAGCAGCAGGAGGTCGTCGCAGTACTGGGCGGCCATGTTGAGGTCGTGCAGCACCACCACGACCGTCTTGCCTTCACCGTGCAGCCGGCCGAGCAACTGCATGATCTCCAGCTGATGGTTGAGGTCGAGGTTGTTGAGCGGCTCGTCGAGTAGGAGGGTGGGGGTCTCCTGTGCCAGGGCCTGCGCGATGAGGGCCCTTTGGCGCTCTCCACCGGATAGCTCGGTGACCAGGCGGCCGGCCAGTGGGGTCATGCCGGTGGCTTCGAGTGCGGATGTCACCGCCTCCGTGTCGGCCGCGCCGCCGCCACGCGCATAGCGGCCCATGGCCACCATCTCCTCAACAGTGAAGCTAAAGTCAAGCGTGAATCTCTGCGGGACGACACCCACGTGACGGGCGAGTTCGATGGCCGGATAGTGCGCCACGGGGCGTCCCTCCAGCAGGATCTCCCCGCCGGTGGGCTTCACTCCGCCGGTGAGCGCGCGTAGGAGGGTGGTCTTGCCCGATCCGTTCGGACCGGCGATACCCAAGAACGTGCCGTGCTCCACACGCAGGTCGAGCGGGCCCAAGACGCGCTGTCCCCCCAGCGCGACTTCCAGGGCGCGGGTCTCGTACAGTGGGGGCGCACCGGCTGCAGCCGGTGCCATGGTCTCGTGCGGTGTCACGTCACACCCCCTTGCGTACCCGCAGCAGATAGAGGAAGAAGGGCCCCCCAGTCGCGGCCGTGATGATGCCCACAGGGATCTCGGCGGGCGCCATGGCCGTGCGGGCCACAGTGTCGGCGACGAGGAGCAGGAGGGCGCCAAAGAGGGCCGTGGCCGGTAACAGGCGGCGATGATCGGGTCCCACGAGCAGCCTCATGATGTGAGGCACCATCAACCCGATGAAGCCTATGAGTCCCGAGAACGAGACGGCCGCGGCGGTGGTGAGCGCGGCGACGAGCATCAGACTGCGCCGCGTCCGCCGGCTGTCCACACCCAACTCTCGGGCCCGCTCTTCGCCCATGAGGAGCAGATTCATGCGTCGCGACATGAGCAGCATGTAGATGAAGCCCAACACCACCACGGGGGCGGTGATGAAGACCTTGGTCCAGGTGGCCGTTGTGAGTCCGCCCATGAGCCAGACGACCACGGTGTGCAGGTCGCGTTCGGTGGCCACCATGAGAAACGACGTGAGGGCGGTGAGGGTGGATCCGACCGCCACGCCCGACAGGAGCAGCGAAGCGGCCGTGGTCAGCCCCCCGACGGTGGCCACCCGGTAAACCAAGAACGCCGCCGCCACCGCTCCGACGAAGGCGAAGAGGGGCAGCGTGTAGATGCCGAGCGCGGTGAGCGGTTTCCATACGATGGCTACCGTGGCGCCCAGCGCGGCGCCGGCGGAGACCCCCAAGAGATACGGCTCGGCCAACGGGTTGCGGAAGATACCCTGGAACGAGGCGCCGGCGGTAGACAGCGCGGCGCCTACGATGAGGGCCAGCACGATGCGGGGCATGCGCAGGTCGAGGAGCAGACGGGGCGCCCACTCGGGAAAGTCACCGGTGGCGTCGACGCCGTGCCGGAAGAGCGCGCTGAACGCTCTGAAGGCCTCTTGCACAGGGAGCCCGGCCGCTCCGACGATCGCCGCGGTCACTATCGCAGCGGCCAGCGCAGCGACCAATGCCGCCATGACCCAGCGGTAGGTCTTGCGGCGGTCCCGGCTGCGCTCCCAGCTCTGGTCCTTGCGGGGGTCTTTACTGCGATTCAACTTGTGAGCTCCTGCACGGTCATCCTTCCGGCGTCGACCGAGGCGCGCGGGCCCCGCGGAGCGCCCGCGCGCCTCGGTCTGTCCGGTCCGCAGCCTAGAAGGCTCCGGGATAGATCGCCTGCGCCAGCAACTTCAGCCCCTCGCCGATGCGCGGCCCGGGGCGGGTTATCGTGGTGTCGTCGATGAGGTATACGCGACCTTCTTTGACCGCCGTGAGCCCGGCGAAGCGGGTATCGGTGGCGAACTCGTCGGCATTCGCATAGCCCGAAGCCGTCGGTAGGAGGATCACATCGGGATCGGCCGCTACGAGTTGCTCCGGCGACATCTGGTAGTAGGCCTGGGCATCCGCTGCGTCCACACCCTGCATGGAGCCTACGTTGACGGCGTTGGCCAGGGTCAGCATCTCGTCGACGAACGACCCAGGGCCGCAGGTCCAGAGCGTGTTGTCCACGGCATAGAAGACGGTGAGGGGCTCCCCGGCGGTGGCGGTCGCCTGGGACACTTCCTCTATCTGGGCCTTGATGGAATTGATGAGGCCGGCCGATTTCTCAGCGGTCCCCACCGCCGCGCCGATGCTGCTGATGCTGTCGTAGATCTCGTTCACCGTGGTGGGATCGAAGATCATGATGGTGGCGCCTGCAGCTTCGACCGGCGCAAGAGCCTCTTGACAGCTTGCGTAGCCCAGCACCAGGTCGGGGCTCAGAGCCATGATGGCTTCCGGATTGGGCGTGTAGTCCCCCACCTTGTCTATCGCGGCCGCTTCGGGCGGGTAGTCGTCGAGCGAGGTGACACCGACCACCCGGTCTCCGGCGCCCAGCGCGAAGAGGATCTCGGTGTTCGACGGCGCGGCGGAGACGATCCGCTCCGGTCTCTGGCCGATGGTGATGGTGGAGCCGTCGCCATTGCGCACGGTGACGGGGAAGACGTCTCCGGCCACCTCGGGGATCCCCGTCTCGATGGTGAGGGAGGTCAGTGTCTCGGCCTCTGCGCCGGTGATGCCGGTGGGCTCGGTAACGGTCGTCTCGGTTGCGACGGCGTCGTCGCCGCAACCTGCCACCAGCAGCGCTCCGGCCAGCAGCATCGCGACGAGGAGGGTCGCGAGCAACAGGGATCTGAGCGGGATTCGGTGCTGCCCTTCAGACAGCGAGCGGTGCCCTGCCTTTGTGCGGCAAGGCGTCGGGTGTCCGGTCATGCGGACTCCTTTCGGTTCAACCTATGGTCATGGCCCGCAAGATGGTGGAGAGCAGGTCAGCTACTCCCCGGCCTGACCAGATCGTGGTCGAACCGAGTCGGCGCCCCGCGACAACAGGGCGGAGTCGCTCTCTCCGCGGAAAGCGTCTGCTCCTCCTTCACAGCAGGTATCTGACTTCCAGGTCCTAACGCCCCCCAGCGTAAGGCCCGGTCACAGTGGCGGGACCGCGCCGGATTCACACCGGCTTCCCTCTCGGCTCTAGGATGACCCAAAGCCTGACTGCAAAGGCACCATGCTTGCACGACGAACTCTACCACCGCCGCCGGGGGGAGGCCAAGCTGGCGGATGCACGGAGCTCGAGGGTCTTTGTCGTGCGCTCGGGAAGCAGCGACGTAGGGCTCCGATGCCTCGATGCTCGCTCCACATGAACAACGGCACATCGAATCTGTCCGGTGGGGATGTCATACTGACAACAGAAGATCGCATCGTCCAATTCCCCGTGCTCAGAGAGGAGGGACTTGCTCTATGAGTGTTCCCGCCAGTGGGGCTGCCAGTTTGTTCCCGATCGATGAGTCTGCAGAGGAGCGTGAGGAGCAGCCGAAGGACCCAGCGATCATTCTTGAGCCCTGGGTGGCATACTCAACCCCGCTCGGGTTTGCCTGCGTCGGCGATGCGCTTCCGCTCATGCGGCAGCTGGAGTCAGGGTCTGTGAAGCTCGCGTTCACATCCCCTCCATATGCCCTCCACTTCAAGAAGGAATACGGAAACGTCGAGAAACACGAGTACGTTTCCTGGTTCTTGCCTTTCGCCCGGGAGATCAAGCGACTTCTCGCCGATGATGGCAGCTTCGTTCTCAACATAGGAGGTAGCTACGAGCGCGGTCAGCCGACGCGATCTCTCTACCACTTCAAGCTGTTGATTGCTCTCTGCGAGGAAGTGGGGTTTCATCTGGCGCAGGAGTGTTTCTGGTATAACCCGGCAAAGCTCCCCGCCCCCGCCGAATGGGTCAACGTTCGGCGAATACGGATCAAGGACTCGGTAGAGTATGTTTGGTGGTTCGCCAAGACACCGTGGCCCGACGCGGATAATCGGCGGATCTTGACTGCCTATAGCCCGGACATGGTCCGCATTATCGAGCGAGGCTACAAGGCAAAGAAGCGCCCCAGTGGCCACAACATCACAGGCAAGTTCCGCAAGGATCACGGCGGCGCTATACCGTCCAATCTGATTGAGCGGGGCAACAACGAGAGTAACTCGGACTACATCCGCGCATGTCGCGAGCATGGACTCAAAGTGCACCCAGCGCGATTCCCAATGGCCTTGCCCGAGTTCTTCATCAAGATGCTCTCGGTGCCGGGCGACCTGGTGCTCGATCCCTTCGCTGGAAGCAACACCACGGGATTCGTGGCCCAAGGTCTCGAGCGGCGCTGGCTGGCAATGGAAATCGAGCAGGAATACGTGGCGGCCTCCGCTCTGCGCTTCGGATTGGAGGTCGACCGTGACTGAGCCCCACTGGCAGGAGTTCGTTAGCACTCTCGAGCCGGTCTTCGGGGATGGCCGCTGGCCCAAGCCTCTTCATCTTCTACGAGCCCTGAGCTTCGTTGCCGGGGATGGGCAATCACCTGCTGCGGCCGCTCGCGCCCAGGGTACTACCTTGGCAAGGCTGGGGAAACTCATGGGCGCGGAGGATTGCCTCGTCGACGTACTGGGTCTGTCGTGGGGCGACCTCGATTCCGGCGATATCCAGAGAACCCGGCAGATGCTGGGCCAGCTTCTCGTTGGTCGCTGTGCCGAGATGGTGTTCGAGGACATCTACAAGGAGGAGATGCGAACGAACCAGCTGGATCTCGTAGATCTCCGCGAATCGCGTAGTGATACGGACTATCGTGTCCTCAACGGGTCCGGCCGGCCCATCTACCGTCTCAACATCAAGTTCCACGGATCACGCTTTCGCCGGGCAGCGGAATTGGTGACGCTCAGCCCCGACGACTGTTTCGCTCTTGCCACCTACAAGATCTATGGAGCGCTGCAGAAAGAAGCAAAGGAGCAGCTCCCATACATATTCGCCATCGTCGGCGACCCGGAACTGGGCGGTGAGGTTGTTGGGGACCAGTTGGACGACCATGTGGTAACAGCGGCAGCATTGGTCGTGCGGTGCCCAAAGGCAAGTGGTAAACGCGATCTGGAAGACTCGGTGGTCAACTACCTCGTCGAGTCTGACGATCAAGCCTATCTTGCGGCTCGGGCACGTATCGAGCGCGCCGACTGGTACGTCTTGTCGGCGCGAAGAGCACAGACGCTACTGCGTGAGAAGCTCTTCGAACGTGTATACGCGCTGCGTATCCGCGGATTTGCCAAGGTGTTTCGCGGTGCTGAGTTGGACATGCACTTCTCACTCTCCCAAGATCTTACCCCTCTGCGTACGTTTCTCAGAATTCTGAAGGAAGAGGGCCAGACCAAGGTCGCGGTCATGATGACCAACGGTGACCTGTAGACGGCGGACCTACCCAAGAGGCCGTTGATGGGCACGGCGGTTGTTTTACCCAGTACCCCGTTCTGGTACCCTAAAGCAGTGAAAAGCTCCGTAAGCATAGTGCTCTTCTTTCTCCTCAGCGGGTTCTTCCTGTCGATACTTCTGGGCGCCATAGAGCACAGCGGCAGGCTGC
>DAIRFC010000031.1:0-11805 GCA_036795215.1 Actinomycetota bacterium
GACCCGAAGTTGCCGGTCTGCACCTCGATGAGGAGATCGTCGCGGACCAGGTCGATCACATAACCGTCGACCTCACATTCGACCCGATCGCCGGGCTGTGCGTACCAGGCTTTGAGTGCCGCGTGCAAGGAGTCTTCCCGGAGCGTGCCGATGCCGTTCATGCACAGCATTCTACTAGCGAGATGATGCGGTCGGTCGTGGTCGCGTGCCCCGTCCGACTGGACCGCTCGGCAAGGGACTTTGTCAGACAGCTACACCCGTACTCTCCGATTCTGCCGCCTGCTCGAGTTCCTCGTCACACCCGGGTTCCTGCGACGTTCCGAACGCCCCGACCACTTTGACCGTCTCGGCCTCGGCGATAACCGGGACGTCCGGTAACGGTGCGAACTCATCGCCCTCGAAGGACTCGCGCTTGAGATAGCGTTCATCCCAGATGGGGTTGGTGATTGCCTCGAACCTACGGTTGTAGTCCACCAGGCTTCGCGTGTACTCGGGGTCGATAAGGGTCTGGGCAGCATTGACGTCAATGGGCTCCGGTTTGTACTTCAATAGCAGCTGTTCCAGCTCGTCGTGGTGGTCGCGGTTGGGGCAGGGGGCGATCATGCTGCGGTCGTCGTCGACGTAGTCGTATTGCCACTGGCGCACGGCTTGGAAGAACGGGTGCTGCCACACGTCGTTGAGCGTCTTGCCCTCGGCGTAGGCATCCCGGATGTTCACCGGTGAGTAGGGCATGAACACGCAGGGCGTGACGGCGCCGTCCCAGTCGATGTAGAAGTAGCCGCCCTGGCCGTGCCCGCCGGCCGCGATGCAGCCGTCGACACAGGTGCCGTGGTTCCACATGTCGGGCATGAAGAACTTCTTCTCACGAACGATCTCCCAGGAACGCTTCCACATCCAGGCCCGCTGCTCCGGAGTGGGCATCAGGTCCATGGAGAACGACCGCCCGATGGGCATGTAGTGGAAGATGAAGGCGAGTTGGGCGCCCTTCTTCATGATGAAGTCGACGAACTCCTCGGAGAAGATCTCCTCGACGTTCTGGCGGGTGGCCGCGATCGAGACGCCGAAGGGCACCTTGTAGCGGTTCAACCGGTCCATGGTCTCCATGACGCGGTCGAACATTCCTTCGCCGCGGCGGGCGTCGGTGAGCTCGCGGAAGCCCTCCACCGATACGTTCATCAGCGCGTTGCCGATTTCGGCCATCCGTTTGGCGGCTTCGTCGTCGATGAGGGTGCCGTTGGTGAAGACCATGAAGAACGAGTCGCTATGCTTGGCGAAGAGGTCCACAAGGCCCTTGCCCTCCGACCGGTAGGCGAAAGGCTCTCCCCCGCTGATGACGAAGAAACGCTCCCCCCACAGGTCCTTGGCCTCTTGGATGATGCGGTCGGTGAGGCTCCATTCGAGCTTGTTGGTCTTGTCGTCGGAGTCGGCGTAGCAGCCCGGGCAGCGGAGGTTGCAGGCCTTGCTGGGGGCGAGCAGCAAGAAGGTGGGAGCCTGCTTGCCGAAGGCCTCCTGGAACTGCTTACGCTGCTCCGGATTCCCGCGGTCGATGAAGAGTGTCTTGATGAGGATCTGCAGCATGCCGTGCAGGTAGCTGTCGGACATGTGATTACCCCTGATAGACCGGCGGAGCGATTCCATGATGGAGATCCCCATGGCCACCCGGTCTTCTTTGACACTCGTCAGATAACCGGAGTCGGCTTCGGGATCTTTGAGTGACGCCATCAGCCTCTTGTCCACCTCGTGGACGATCAGCTTCTGCACGAGAGGGTTCTTGACGAGTCTGACCAGTTGGGATGGTGAGGCCGTAGAAAGTCTGCTCACCATGAATTGCATCAACTTTGAGCTCGACCCTTTGTCCGCCATGGTCTTCTCCCTCTTAAGCCATGGGCAAGAGGGATAGGAGGACTGGCCTGCTGATCACCATCGTCCCAAGCCCCCGGTGCGAATGGCTATCGATACCAGACCAGTCCACTTTAGCACGGCCGCAACCGGAGCGGCCAAGCGACTCTACCGGTCGAGTGGGGGCACCACTATGACAGGGCAGGGCGCGTGTTCGACGACGTGGCGGCTGACCGAACCGAGCAGTAGCGAGGCCAGAGCGCCCCGTCCCCGCCGGCCGACCACAGCGAAAAGAGCCCCCTTGGCCTCCTCGACGATGACGCCCTGCGGCCAACCTTCGAGGACCACTTTCTCGCACGGTAGGTCGGGCGCCAGTTCTTTCACGCGATTCACGGCCTCGGACACTATGCTCTCTGCCGCCTTCCGCAGTCCTTCCGTCACCTGTGGTACGGCTGTCGCGGCCTCATGTATCTTCGTCGGGGGAAGCTCCCACACCGACAGCACCCGGAGCATGGCGCCTCTCACCTGAGCCTCTTCAACGGCGAACTCCAGAGCTACTCCCGCGGCTTCCGAACCGTCGACTCCCACCAAGATGGTCTCCATCAACCCCTCCTCGACACGGACTCAATTACTATGGATCGCAGCTGTTCGCTGCACCTGCCTGCCACATGGACACCCCGTAGTGTCCAACTCAGTTCGAGCTGGACACTACGGGGCACTAGGAATCGCAGAAGGTCACAGCCGACCGCGCAACTGCAACTCCATACCATCATGCTGCCACTGCGAGCCTGAATCAGTCCTGAACGCAAGAGGCCGAACCGAGACATGCCCAGCGGGTCTAGTTCCTAGCGGATCAGGCGCGTTTGATGCTTCCGAACGCATCCATCCCGGCGTACTCGGCGATGTTGTCGAGCTCTTCCTCGATGCGCAGCAGTTGGTTGTACTTGGCCAACCGCTCGCCGCGGGCCGGGGCGCCCGTCTTCAACTGACCGGCGTTCAGGGCTACCGCCAAGTCGGCTATGGTGCTGTCGGAGGTCTCTCCCGAACGGTGGCTGATGACCGTGGTATAGCCCGCGCGATGGGCCATCTGCATGGTGTCGAGCGTCTCGGTGAGCGTCCCGATCTGGTTGAGCTTGATGAGGATGCTGTTGGCTACGTTGCCCAGCTCGATCCCGCGGGCCAGGCGGGTGGTGTTCGTGACGAACAGGTCGTCGCCCACCACCTGCACCCTTTGTCCGATCAGGCCGTTCAGGATGGCCCAGCCATCCCAGTCCTCCTCTGCCATGCCGTCCTCGATACTGATGATGGGGTAGCGGTCGCAAAGGTCGGCATAGTAGGCGGCCATGTCGGCGGAGCTGAGGGCGCGGTTCTCGCTGGCGAGCTCGTACAGCCCGGTCTCGGTGTTATAGAAGGAAGACGCGGCCGGATCGAGCCCGATGAAGATATCCCGGCCCGGCGCATATCCTGCCTTCTCGATGGCTTCGACGATGACCTTGATGGCGTCCTCGTTGCTGTCGAGGTCGGGGGCGAAACCGCCCTCGTCGCCTACAGCCGTGCGGAGGCCCCGGCCGTCCAGGACCTTCTTCAGAGCCTGATAGGTCTCCGCGCCCATCTGGAGAGCCTGGGAGTAGCTCTCCGCACCGGCGGGCAGCACCATGAACTCCTGAAGATCCACGTTGTTGGGAGCGTGTTTGCCGCCGTTCAGGATGTTCATCTGCGGAACAGGCAGTATGTGAGCGTTGACTCCGCCGATGTACTGATAAAGGGGTAGCCCCAGGTACTCCGCCGCGGCGCGGGCTACGGCCACAGAGGTGGCGACTATCGCGTTCGCACCCAACTTGGTCTTGTTCGGTGTGCCGTCGAGGTCGATCATGATCTGGTCGATCTCGCGCTGGCGACTGGCGTCCATGCCTTCGAGCTCGTCGGCGATCTCGCCGCGCACGTTCTCGACCGCTCGCATGACACCCTTGCCTCCGAAGGGGCCCTCGCCGTCGCGGAGTTCGCACGCCTCGAAGATCCCGGTGGACGCGCCGCTGGCCGCGGCCGCCACACCTATGGTGCCGTCTTCGAGCACCACTTCCACTTCAACTGTCGGGTTTCCGCGGGAATCAAGGATCTGGCGAGCGTGTACCGCATCGATCAGGGTCATGACCATTCTCCTTCTTCGTCGGCCTCATGTGTGTTCACGATAGTCGAATTGACGTCATCTAGTCTACCTACTATCACCTCTGCTACCTCTACCGTTTCAGCGATTTGGGCCCCCTCTTCTTGATCGATCATGTACCGCAGGATCCCGTAGATGAGCAGGTTGACGGCCAGTTCCACCCCGGCGACCAATTGCGAACGGTAGAAAGCAAAGAACTGCGTGAAGAAGATGAGCATGAGCAGAGCCAGCCGGAAGATCTTGAAGGCGGCCAGGCGGGATTCTCTCAGACGCAGAAGCCCCACGACGACGACGATGTTCGCCACCCCCGAGGACACCACCTCTCCCCACTCCGCGATCTCGAAGCGGGGCACCTCCATAGCTCGCACGGCGAACCAGAGAGCGGCCAGTCCGGCAAGTGCCAAGACCACCAGGATCGCCAGGAACTGCGCCCTCGGTATCCTTTGGAGCGCCTTCGATTGCCAGAAGGCCACGATGAGGACGATGAGCACCACCACCAGCCAGATGAAGAACCACTGTCCAACCTGTCGCACAGAGATCACGTCGAGCACCAGCCTGACCACGGCCTGGCCTATGAAGAACACCATGACCCCCCATGCGAACCACCGATTTGTACGGATGTGGGCGTAGACCCGAGCCGGAGCCCGGCGCATACGGGCAAGGATGCCGAGATTCCCGCCTGAAGACACCTCCATGTCATGGAGTAGTCCGCTCAGCGCACGCACCAGCGTGTGGTCCTGGTCGCATCGCGCAAGGAGCTCGCGGATCCTCTGCTGGTCGGTGGAAGAGAGCGGCCCGAGCACGCCGCTCTTCATGAGCTCCAGAGCGTTTATGAGGCGCGTCTCCTCAGAGCTGTGTTTGTCCTTGGTGAGTCCCTTCACGCCGAGGTAGAGCACTATGAAGATCACGTAGATGATCGCGATGGTAGGCTCGAAGAAGTAGTTGTTGTCGCTGGTCACGAACTTGCCCAGCTCGTCGATGAACACCCCGAAACCGATGCCGCCGATGACCGCTGCCACGGGGGCGCTGAGGGGGCTGAGCGAAGCTAGAAGGATCACTATGCCGACCAGCATGCCAAGACCGCCCCACAACATATGGGCGATGTGAAGCCCTCCGGGAGCGAACGTGGGGTATCCGGCGATCGCAAGTATGACCCGCAGCAGTACGATGGAAGCCACTGCCGAGACGAGGAAGTTCTCGAAAAGCCGGTCGGCAAAGAGATTGCGGCCGTATGCATACCGCCGTATCCGGGTTCGAAAGGTCCGCACGGACTGCTCTCCTTCATCGGTTCATCCCTATCATAGACTGTGGGCACGGCGGGTCGCCCGGCAGACCGGAGCATCAGGCTGCTGCTGAGCTCTTACGGATGCGGCGTTGGTGCGTGTATCATCGCTGACTCTATGTGTTCCATGTGGATTCGATCGCTTGACACGGGACCTGTAGACATACTGTGGCGGTGGGAGATCTCGTGGCCTCAAAGACTTCTAGGCGATGGGTGCGGCCTCTTGTAGGGCTCCTCATCACTGTCGTGTGGATCGCCGTTGCTGGGATAGGTGGGCCCTACTTCGGCCGCATCAGCGAAGTGGCGGTCAACGATCAGGCGTCGTATCTGCCCAGCACTGCCGAATCCACCCAGGTCCAGAAACGGCTGACGGAGTTCCTGGGCGGCGACAGCATCCCTGCCGTGGTGGTGGCTGAGCGAGCCTCCGGGTTGAGCAACGAAGACCTGGCTTGGCTGGCGACGCGCTACTCGACCCTACCGGGGGAGGTCGACGCTATCACGGGTGGCGTGTCGCCGGCAATCCCGTCCGTGGACCAGATGGCGGCGCAGATGTTCGTGCCGCTGTCGACCCAAGGCGAGATCAAAGACGCTGTGGCCGAGCTGAAGGCCGCTCTCGATGGCCCGCCGGACGGCCTGCAGATCTACGTGACGGGCGCCGCGGGTCTGTCCGCCGACCTTAGCAACAGTTTCGCGGGTGTGGACGGGATCCTTCTTCTCGTGGCCGTGCTCGCCGTGTTCGTCATCTTGGTGGTGGTCTACCGTTCTCCGCTGCTGCCGGTCATGGTGCTTCTCGCTGCGATGAGCGCGTTGTGCGCGGCCGTGCTGGCGAACTACTATCTCGCGAAGGCGGGCCTCTTCAAGATCAACGGCCAGGTGCAGGGGATCCTCTTCATCCTGGTCATCGGGGCGGCCACCGACTACTCGCTCCTGTACGTGTCTCGGTTCCGGGAGGCTCTGCGAGACCACGAGTCGGTATGGGCCGCGACCAAGGCAGCGTGGAAAGGGTCGTTCGCGGCCATTCTTGCTTCGGGCGGCACCGTCATCGCCGGTCTGCTCTGCCTGCTGCTTTCCGACCTGGCCTCCAACAAGGCACTGGGCCCGGTCGCCGGTCTGGGCATCGTCTTGGCCGTCCTGGCGGCTCTCACGTTCTTGCCTGCGATGCTCGTGCTCGCGGGACGCGTGGCCTTCTGGCCGCGGCACATACGCTACGGGAGCCGGCATGCCGAGGACGAACTGAAAGGCGTCTGGACGCGGATAGCAGGTACCGTGCGCCGTCGTGCCCGGTTGATGTGGATCGTCGTTGGCATCGTGCTCGCCATCGGGTGCGTCGGTCTCATCGGCCTACAGGCCGGTGGAGTGCCCGCCAGCGACTTGGTCATGGGGGAGTCTTCGGCGCGTGACGGACAGAATGTGCTGGCCGCTCACTTCCCCGGCGGCTCGGGACAACCCGTGCAGGCGATAGTGCCTCAGGAGAGGCTGGCTGAGGCGGCTGCTCTTGCACTCGAAAACGTGGGGGTGAGCAGCGCCTCGGTCGTGTCGGCCGATTCACCCAGTGGCTCCATCCCTATCCCTGCTCCCACCGAAGGTCCCATGGCGCACGCTACACCTACCGTGGTGGATGGGGAAGTGATGCTGCAACTCACGCTGACCGACAAGGCTGATTCCACGGCGGCAAGGGACACAGTCTCCTCTCTGCGTGCCGCTCTTCATGCGCTGGACCCGTCGGTGACCGTGGGCGGATCGACGGCTCTGGACCTCGACACCGATCTGACCAGCACTCGCGACCGCAATCTCATCATCCCGGTGGTGCTCGCCGTGATCACAGTGATCCTGATGGTACTGTTACGCAGCATTGTGGCTCCGCTGCTATTGATGGTCACCACAGTGCTGAGCTTCGGGACGGCTCTGGGCGTATCGAGCCTCATATTCAATCATCTGCTGGACTTCCCGGGCGCCGATCCGGCGGTCCCGCTCTATGGGTTCGTGTTCTTGGTCGCTCTGGGAATCGACTACAACATCTTCCTGATGACCCGTGTGCGCGAAGAATCGCTTGTGCGGGGGACCAAGGAGGGTGTGCTGCGCGGGCTCGTCGTCACCGGCGGGGTCATCACCTCGGCGGGCATCGTGCTGGCGGCGACCTTCGCGGCCTTGAGTGTTATCCCGATCTTGTTCCTGGTGCAGCTGGCGATCATCGTAGCCTTCGGGGTGTTGCTCGACGCCCTGGTGGTCCGGGCCCTGCTGGTCCCGGCGCTCGTGTACGACGCCGGCGACAGGGTGTGGTGGCCCTCCAAGACGGGGCGCCGCCGGGTCTAGGCGTCACCGCGTCTGGTCGATTCGAGCGGGTCAGTCGTCTCCGCCGGTGAGCTTCCTGGCTGCTTCCCAGTACTTCTCGCGGGTCTTCTCCACCACCTCATCAGGCAGTACCGGCGCGGGGGGCTCCTTGTCCCATTCGATGGATTCGAGGTAGTCGCGGACATACTGCTTGTCGAAACTGGCTTGGGCTCGGCCCGATTCATAAGAATCCGCGGGCCAGAACCGCGACGAATCGGGTGTGAGTATTTCGTCGATGAGGATGAGATCACCGTTTTCAAGCGTTCCGAACTCGAACTTGGTGTCGGCGATGATGATGCCTCGCTTCAGCGCGTGCTCGGCAGCGAACCGGTAGAGGGCCAGACTGGCCTCGCGTACCTTCTCGGCCAACTCCGTTCCGACGAGGGAGGCCGCCCGCTCGAATGAGATGTTCTCGTCGTGCCCCGACACGGCCTTCGTGGAGGGGGTGAAGATGGGTTCGGGCAGTCTGTCCGATTCTTTCAGGCCGGCAGGCAACGGCAGCTCGCACACGGTCTCTGAAGCGCGGTACTCCTTCCAACCGGTGCCGGAGAGGTAGCCGCGAACGATCGCCTCGATCACCAAGGGAGTGGTACTGCGCACCAAGATCGTGCGGCCGTCCAACTCAGGGTCGTACCAGTCGAGCTCCGGATACCACTGCGGCCCGGGGTCGGGATCGACGATGTGGTTGGGGATGATGTGCCCGGAATGCTTGAACCAGAAGTTGGAGATCTGGGTGAGGATACGGCCCTTGTCGGGGATGGGGGTCGGAAGCACGTGGTCGAAGGCCGAGATGCGGTCGCATGCGACGATGATCAGATGTTCGGCGCTGGGCCTGTAGATATCGCGCACCTTGCCTCTGCGGAACAGGGGCAGGCCTCTCTCCGTGGATTCGAACATCGCGGTCGACATACCGGCCACCCCTTTCTCGCAGTTAGCCAGACGATTCTATCCTCCGGCGGATTGTCTTTCCATGAGGTTGTAGAGGAGCACGCAGGCTTCACCCCGAGTCGCATAGGCCCAGAAGTCATAGACTCCCTTGTACTCCGGCTCGAACTCCCGAAGGCCATCCAGAAGCCCCGAGAAGTGAGCCTTTCTGGCCCAAGGGTAGTGAGCCACAGAGAAGTCTGGGAAGGGGGGGACGAAGTCTGACGGAGGCTCGGAAAGCCCTGCATCTCGTGCCACCATCGTTATGAGCTGCGCCCTCGTCAGGTAGTCCTCAGGGCCGAAATCTGTGGAGGTCTTGCCTGTGGTGATGCCTCGGGATGCGCACACGGCCACATAGTTGTCGGGATAAAGAGAACCGGCGCCGCTCTTCTGGACGTCTTCGAACGTGCATACGTCGTCCTCAGAGACCGGATACCCGGCTGCGAGCACGATCATCTTGGCGAATTGTTGGCGCGTGACCCGGGCATCGGGCCGGAAGGTACCGTCGGTGAAGCCACCGACCACGCCCCGGGTGGCAAGATCGACGATCTGTGCGTAGTAGTAATGGCCGACCGACACGTCGGGGAAGGGGGACTGGACGACGGTGGTCGTGGTGGAAGCCGGCAAGGTGACCGACGACGTGGTGGGAGTGGTCTCGCTGCAGCCGCAACCTACAGGCGCGAGCACAAGACCGGCGAGGAGAACGACCAGTCCCATACCTATCGCGAACCTTCTGGGCCGAGTGTTCCCGTGGGCGTGAGACACGAGAGACCTCCTCTCAGGCGGCTGACAGGTGTCACATCCCCATGATAACGCCGAGACGGCTGCCGGTCAGCGCGGGGCGATCGCCGTCCAGGGCAGGGTGACCTCGCCGAGCCGCCAGCGGGCACGCCCACCGGCGGGCGGCCGTGTGAGGACCGGCCAGGTCTGAGAGAGATGCTGTACCGCGGCGATCCAGCGCTGCCGTGGCCCGAATACCGAATGGGGAGCTGCGATCGCCCAGGCGCGGTCGAAGTCGCCCAGGAAGCTGTGGATCGGCTCGCCTGGGACGTTATGGTGGATCAGGGTCTTGGGCAACCGCTCGGCCAGATCTGAGGGACAGGGCAGGGTGGACACCCGCGCGGCGAACGTGATGGTACGAGGATCGGCCGTGGTGAGACGCTTCTCATGGCGAGAGCGATCTCTGTCGGAGCGGCCCAAAGTCACCCATACGGCCCGCCGGCCGATCTCGTCGCAGGTGCCTTCGATCAGCACGCCGTCGGAAGCGAGGCGGGCGCAGAGCTTATTCCAAGCCTGCCAAGCCTCGGCTTCGTCGTACTGGCGAAGGACGTTGAGGGCTCGGATCAGTAGCGGCGGCCTTGGCGCCGGCACCTCGAACCCTCCCAGCCCGAAGGTCAGTCCCGGGTAGTCGGTCCCCGTAGCGCGTTCGGCAAGAAACCGTGTCCCTTCTTCGACTCGGACCGGGTCTATCTCCAAGCCGGTCACCTCCACATCAGGCCGCACCGTGCGTAACCGTTCGTACAATTCGACCGTCGTGACCGGTGAGGCGCCGAAACCGAGGTCGATCACAAGGGGTGGCTGCCCGGCCGACACGAGTAATGCGCCCTGGTTGGCGGCGATCCAACGATCCACACGGCGCAACCGGTTGGGCGCCGTGGTGCCTCGGGTCATTGTACCTTCGGGACGGTGCCGCATAGGGGTCTTCATCCGCGCCTCCAGTGCGCACATGCCATGCGTTTCGAGGCAACGATACACGATGTACAACGCTGCTCGTGCTGCACTCTGATGTGTACAATCAGGATACGGTGTGTCTGCGCAGCGTCTTTCCACCCTACCTGGAGGGCAGATCGATGAACGCGATGAACCCCGATCCCATAGAGGCTCTCGACCCTGATCTGAGAGCACCCGCCAGAGCGCTGATGGGTCGCCGTGTCTCTTTTAGAGACATCCCAGCAGCCCGGGCCGCGATGGAGGGGCAGATGCCCCCGACCGGTACAGCCGCAGTGGCTCTCAAGCAGGTCGAGACCGAGGAGAGAGTCGTGCCGGGACCCGAGGGGGCGCCGGATGTGACGCTCAGGATCATGCGGCCGGTAGGTCGAGAGCGGCCGTTGCCACTGCTCTACTGGTTACACGGCGGGGGCTATGTGCTGGGGAGCGTGGCCGACGAAGAGCCTGCGTGCGCCCTGTTCGCTGTGGAGGCCGGCTGCGCAGTGGGTCTCGTCGAATACCGCTTGGCTCCGGAACACCCCTTTCCCGCCGGGCTGGAGGACTGCTACGCAGGCCTGCGATGGATGGCGTCGGCGGCCGACGGACTGGGTATAGATCGCGATCGTATCGCGGTGGGAGGTCCGAGCGCCGGAGGGGGACTGGCGGCCGCGTTGGCGCTTCTGGCTCGTGACCGGGCCGAGGTGAGCATCGCGCTGCAGCTCCTGATCTGGCCCATGATCGACGATCACAACGTAGCCCCTCCCGACGACACTCATCCGGACGCTGTCGGTTGGACCCGCGAGGCCAATATCCACTGCTGGCGCGCGTACCTGGGCCGCGAGCCCGGAGGTGACGGCATCTCGCACTACGCTGCGCCGTCCAGGGCCACGGACCTCAAGGAACTTCCGCCGGCTTACGTGGCCGTGGGCGACCGTGACCTACTGGCGGACGAGGGAATCACCTACGCTCGGGAGCTCATACGTGCCGGTGTGCACACCGAGCTCCACGTCTATCCGGGAGCGTGCCACGCCTTCGACTGGATCGCCCCCGATGCGGAGGTGTCCAAACGCTACGCCGCCGATCTCTACGGGGCTCTGAGGCGGGGGCTCCGGTAGGCGCACCCAGCTAGATGTCTTTGGCAGTCAGGTGGTGGCTCGACTCCGAGACGCCGTTGGGGTCGTAGGCCTTCTTGATCCTCCGTAGCCAGTATGTGTAGTTGGTCGAGTGCGGCCCGAAGAAGTCGTGCTGCATGTCGCTCCACAGGTGGTGTGGCAGACCGTGGTGGCCGTTCACGGTGTCCTCGTTCGCGTGCCAGAGGAACTCCATGCCTCCGGCCGCCACGTCGGGGTCGGGCGTCCAGCGCAGCAGCACCTCGGAGTGGGTGAGCTGGCCAGACTCCAGTGAGGTGATGAAGGGGTCGATGTTGTCGTCGTGTACGAGCCCCCGGTCGATGAGGTCCTGCTTGTGCTTGCGCGAGTACTGCACCGCGTTGCGCGAGACCCTGTAGGAGTCGGTGCCGAAGATCTCGCCGCCGAACACCCCGGTGGCCCGCATGGTC
>DAIRFC010000031.1:11905-13121 GCA_036795215.1 Actinomycetota bacterium
GTAGGAGTCGGTGCCGAAGATCTCGCCGCCGAACACCCCGGTGGCCCGCATGGTCTCACGAATGGACGAGGTGACGCGGATGAAGCGCCATATGAAGCTGTCGTGCACGTCGCCCTCTTCCACAGCGGTGAGCGACGTCGCCTTGGTGTCTTTGATGATCTGTTCCAGCACTGCCTTCTTGTACTCGAAGTCGCGCGGCGAATTGCCGGCGATCACGATGCAGATGCCCGGACCGACGATCTCCTTGGAGTACTCCTCGGTCAGGATCAGCTCCTCCTCGTTGTTGGTCGCCACATTCGACGCCACCATGTTGGGGTTGAAGCCCATGACCCCGAAGGCCACCTCGCTCTCGCCGAGCTTCTGGATGCCGGCCTGGCGGCCGTCCTCGTCGGGCCAGGAGAGGTAGCGCAGCAGGAAGTTGCCGGGGTTCTGCCACACGTACTCGGGGGAGCAGCCCTTGACCTCCGGGACCGGAGGGCCGGCCCAATGGTAGATCTTCAGCGCTGCTTTGGTGTAGACACCCAGTCCGCCCAGCGGCACCACGTTGCCGCGGATGATGCCGCGTAGCGAGGGGCCGGGCCCGTCGGCGCAGAACCACTCACCCAGGGCCGCCAGCGAGCCGGTCTGGATAAGCTCCCCCTCGGGAGTGATCCACTCTATGGCCAGCTGGTTGCGCTCGCTGATGCTGCAGGTGCCGCTCATATGGCCGATGCCCTCATGCGCAGCCAGGGGCATCGCCGAGGTCACGCCTCCCGCCCCGTTGACGTTGCAGCAGAAGCCCCGCTTCATGAGCTCGGCCTGCAGCTCGGTGTGGATCACGTACGGCTCCACCACCGCGTACATGTTCTCTTCGTTGATCTCGATGATGCGGTTCATGCGCCGCATGTCGAGTTTGATGCAGCCCGGATTGCGGGGGTCGCAGTAGCTGCCCCAGCCGGTGCTGGAGGCCTTGAACTGCACGCCGAACTTGTTACACAGGCGCACGATGGCCTGCACCTCCGCGGTGCAGCCCGGCATGAGGATGGCCTCGAAACGCGGTTGGAAGTCCTGCGCCAGGGCGGCCTGGCCCGAGCGCCACGCCCAGGCATCGAGATCCACGGGGTCGTCGGAGATGTTCTCGGGTCCGACGACGGCTTCGAAAGCCTTGTATTGCTCTTTGCTGAGTGCCATGTCCGACGCCCCCTAAATCGCTTTGTCCAAGAGCTCGACGACGTCA
>DAIRFC010000031.1:13221-16435 GCA_036795215.1 Actinomycetota bacterium
GACTCCTTGAAACGCGCCACGTTCAGCTCGGCCTGCTTCAGCGCCTCGTCGCGGTAGCCCATCTCGTAGGCGCGGCCGCCGCAGCAGAGCTCGCCGTCCTTGGCGATGCCCACATCGATCTTAGCCTTGCCCAGCAGCGAGACGGCGGCCGCGGCCACCTTGCCGGCAGCCTTGTCATAGCTGGCCAGGCACCCGGCGTGATAGATCACCCCGGTCTTCTCGCGCGCGTAGTCCTTGACTGTAAGGTCTTTGAACCATTGGCCCTTCTTGGCCGTCGCTCCTACGATGAGGGGGCCCTGCTTCTGCATGGTCTTCACGAGCTTGTCCCACACCGGGACGGTCTGCCCGCTCTTCACACACTCTTCGCGCATGGCGTAGAGCGGCTCGAGCACGTCGAACTCCATGGCGTACTTGCACGACACGTCGCACGCGCCGCACAGGTTGCAGTTGTAGATGACCTCGGCCGTCCTCGGCGTGTACTCCACCCGGCCGCGGATGAGTCCGAGACCGAAGGCCATCCGCCCTCCGCCCGAGTGCGAATGCCAGTTGTACCGGGAGACGCTGGGACAGCAGTCGGCGTATTCCTGGCCGGTGATCACCTCCAGGGGGATGAACTTACACGCCGAGCAGCGGCAGCAAGACTCCATGTCGGCTTCAAAATCTTTGAGCGCCATCGTTCTGGTCCCTTCCCTCTCAGCTAGAAGCACAGTTTTCCGGGATTGAGGATGCCGGCCGGATCGACGATGGCCTTGAACTTCTTCAAGGCTTCGACCTGCGCCGCATCCCGGTTCATGATCCATCTAGCGGCTTCGCCGAAGGGTCGCGAGAAGAAGCCCCCGGCGTTCATGAGCGGCTGGATGGCGCTCGTCGCGAGCCCCTGCACGATGCAGGCCTCGGCTTGGTCGGCGGGATCGTAGAAGAGGTTGAACTCCACGTGGACGCCGGTGCCCTGCACGATGGGCTGCACGTAGACGCCCATCTTGGCGGAAGAGTAGCCGGCCGCGTCGGCGGCCTCGGTCATCACCTTGACCAGACCGGGGATCTTCCCGCTGGTGGTGAGGAGGAAGATGTCCTGGCAGCCGCCCTGCCGGCGAAGCTTCCAGTATGGCTCGTCCGACGGCCGGCGGATAGTCTCCAGGAACTCACCGGCCGCCACGCCGCCCACGTTCTGCGCCGTCTGCAGGCTGAGGCGTTGCAGCAACTCACGGGTGTCCTGGATGAGGCCCTCCATTCGCATGTCGGGGAAGTACTTGTACGCGCCCAGGTTGAAGAAGAGCACCCAGGGCGGCAGCTTGGCCGCCATGCGGGCGTACGCGGCGTCGTCCTCGGCCATGAGGGCCGCGAAGTCGGCGGCGCTCAGTATCAGCAGTTCGTCGCCCAGTCGCAGGCGGACGAGCCAGTGGGCGGCTTCGAGCAGCTTCGCCACGTCGTTCGCGGCGATGAAGTAGGGCTGCTCCCTGTCGGGGATCAGCTCACACCTCACCGAGGCCCAGGTCACGATACCCATGGTGCCCTGGGCGCCCTGCAACAGCCGGTGGAGCGACATGGCCGAAGGACCCGCTGCCTCCTTCTGCACGCCGCCGCCGGCCCGCTGCTGGGCGATGTCGCCCGGGCCCGCGGCGGCGCCGGTGCGGAACATGTCCCCGGTACCGAACACCACCTCGGTGGATCCGATAGGGTCGGAGATGTCCCAGTGGTAGTGAGGCATGATGACCGGCTCCCGCGACAGCATGCTGCCCACCACCGACTTGGTGGCCCGGGGCCGCAGCGGCATGTTGAGGCGCAGCCCCTGCTTGGCCACGCCGGCGCTCAGCTCCCCGAAGGTCACGCCCGGCTCGACCATGGAAGCGACCCGCTCGAACGGGTCGATGAGGTCCACCTTCTTCATGCCGCTCAGGTCCACAATCACGGCGCCGGCCTCGGACGGCACGGTGTCGCCGTGAAAGTGTGGGCCGCCGGAACTCACGGGTACGAGCGGCGTACCCGTCTCCTTGGCGAGAGTGACCAGCTTCTGGATGGTCTCCGGGTCACCGACCTTGACCACGAACTGGGGGAGCAATCTGCCGACGAAGCTGAGATCGCCGGCAAAGGCGTCGAGGGTGGCCGGGTCTGCATTGACCTTGCCCTTTCCCACGATCTCTGCAAGTGCGCTTTCCGTTACCATCTCGCCTGCCTTCCTGAGACCGATCGACAAACGGTGCCCGCATTGCCTTCACGCGGCCAAACTATCATGGCAAGAAACTGATATCAAATCCGTGAGTGTTGTCCCATACTCAGTGCCGCGACAGCACCAAAGCGCCGGTGGAAGTTGGATGAAATCGACGGTCTAGACGCTGAGAGCGGGAGGCATCGGCGGCATCTCCGACGCCAGTCTCAAAATGAGTCTTTCGTACCTGGCGAGACGCGAATCTACGTCGATCTCGCCGTTCAGGGCCGCCCGAGCCGCGAGGAACAGCCACAGATGTGCGCGAAGCAGATCTTCACGCGTGTACTTGGTCCCAGTCGAGCTGAATACAGTCTGTTCATACGCGCCGAAGAGGCTCAGGGCTATCAGCTCCTGTGGAAAGGCGCGTGCGGTCGCGGGGGAAGCCGTGGTCAGCAGCTCTCTGAGTATGCGGGTCACGGTACCCGCCACACCCTCCTCCAACGATCTGCGCAACTCGGGATCGCTCTGCAGACCCTCGAGACGGATGAGGGCAACGGCTGAGGTGCCCAGTTCAAAAACATGGGCATGGCTGAACACATCCCAGAGAAGGCGTTCTGCCGGATCGTCAAGTGAGGCGACCTGCTCATCAGCGTAGGCAAGGCTCCACTGCATGACGACGCTCACACATTCGGCCAGAAGCTTTCGCTTGCTCGCAAAATGGCTGTAGAAGAGAGTCGCGGTGATGCCCAGGCGACGCATTATGGCCGTCACATGCGTGTTCTTGTATCCCTTGGCGGCGAACTCCTGCGCGGCGACTGCAAGAATGCGATTGTGCATCCGCTCGTATTCTTGGGCGGCCAGGTCCACCGTCACTTCATTGGCTCGCCCAACCCTGTGCTGTAGTTCCGCCTCGATCTCTGCTATAGACATCCCCGTGCGCTTGAGGTCCGCGATCTCCCGTAGGATCTTCAGATGCTCCTCGGTATAGAGCGAGCGGCTGGCAGCGGTCTTCTGCGGACGCGGCAGTAGGCCCTGGCGCAGGTAGTAGTGGATGGTGGTGCGGGGCAC
>DAIRFC010000031.1:16535-21836 GCA_036795215.1 Actinomycetota bacterium
TCGTATTCGCGCGAAGACCCCGACTTCGACCGTAGACTCTTCGAACGGTTCGGGTGGGCTCTGGAGGTCTAGCAGCCTCCTGCCGCCGGGCCGCCGCGCAGAAACCCATCTGTGAGGCCGGGCTTAGCAGTCGAGCCACCTGGGAACACTGCACCCAGGGCACTACTGCTCGACCATTGTGAGGACTGGTATGGACAAGATTGGACACGCCGATGAGTCTCTCGACTGCATCGGTCTTTTCTGCCCCGAGCCGCTTTTCCAGACCCGCGAAGCCATGGATGGTCTTGCCGCGGGAGAGGTGCTCGAGGTGCTCGCAGACGACCCGGCCGCCGAGGAGGACCTCACCAGGTTCGCGAAGCGCGCCGGCCATGAAGTGCTGTCTGTGGAAGACCAAGGCGACCACAAGAGATTCCTGATCCGCAAAGGCGACTAGGAGGCGATCATAATGAAGGATGAGAAGGCGATCCTCTACGTGCAGACGAGCAACGATCCGGCCCGGCAGTACTCACCGCTGGTGCTTGCGCAGGCCGCCAAAGCCATGGATCTGAACCCCACCGTGTACTACCTCGGTATGGGTCTCACGATCCTGCGTCCCGGGGAGGCCGAGAAGATGCAACTCGGCTCGCTGCCCAGCGTGCGAGAGATGCTCGACAAGACCTTGGCTATGGGTATCCCCATCCTGGTGTGCGAAGCATCCAAGCAGATGTTGGGCTGGGAGCAGGTGGACCTCATCGAGGGTCTCAAGATCGTAGGCGCGGCTACACTCAACGATCTCGCGCTGGATTCCGGCGCGACCATGTGGTTCTAGGCAGGCCTGCGATGACGTCGTCGAACGCAGACCGGATCTTCGCGGAGGGCGAGGTCTACCTGGACTACCAATCCGCGCGGCCTGTCGATCCCAGGGTCGTGGAAGCCATGCAGCCGTACTTCACCGAACGCTTCGGCAATCCGGCCTCCCTGCACTCCGTGGGCGACCGAGCCACCGACACGCTGGAGGCGAGTCGAGCCGACGTAGCCGCCTTCCTCGGGGCGACACCCGAGGAGGTCATTTTTACGTCGGGAGCCACCGAGTCCAACAACGTCGCGCTCCTCGGATACGCGAAGCGCAACAAGCGTAAGGGCGACCATGTGGTCATCACCGAAGTGGAGCATATCTCCGTGCTCAACCTCGGCAAGTACCTGGAGCAGGAAGGCTTTCGGGTGACCAGGGTGCCCCCGGATCAGTTCGGCCGCATCAACCCTGACAAGCTCAGGGCACGTATCACCGACGACACCATCCTCGTTTCCGTGGGATGGGCGAGCAACGAGATCGGCACCATACAGCCCATCGCCGCCATCGCAGAGATGCTGAACGGCAGCGATATCGCGCTTCACGTGGATGCGGTGGCGGCCGAAGGCCAGGTGCCCCTCGACATGAGTGCGGTTCCGGTCCACCTGTTATCGATCTCGAGCAACGATATCTACGGTCCCCAGGGGGTCGGAGCTCTCTACATCCGCAAGGGCACGCGGTTGGCAGCCGTCACCATGGGTGGCGGCCAGGAGCGCGGGCTGCGCTCGGGCACGGAGAACCTGCCGGGCATCGTGGGCATGGCCGCCGCGGCGCGCATCGCCGCCGCGGAGCTGCCGGCCGAGGCGCCCAGGCTGGCCGCTCTCCGCGACCGGCTCATCCGCGAGGTGCTGTCGACGGTACCCGATTCTCACCTGAACGGGCATCCAGTAGAGAGGTTGCCCAACAATGCTCACTTCCGCTTCGAGGGCATCGAAGGCGAGTCATTGCTCTTGTCACTGAGAGACGAGGGAATAGCGGTATCCACCGGTTCGGCCTGCTCTTCGAAGACCCTCGAACCGTCGCATACGCTCATCTCATGTGGCCTGCTCCACGAAGAGGCCCACGGATCTCTGGAACTCACCGTCGGCCGGTTCAGCCGCGACTCCGACGTCGATCGCCTCCTGCAGGTGCTGCCGGGGGTCGTCGATCGTCTGAGGCGGCTCTCGCCACTCTACCGAAAGCACTAGGAGGACCCCATGAAGTCCACACAATACTCTGAAAAGACCCTCGAGCACTTCAGGAATCCCCGCAACGTGGGCATCCTCGAGGGCGACGATGTCGCTATCGGGCGGGTCGGCAACCCGGTGTGCGGCGATCTCATGGAGATGTACGTGCGCGTGAAAGACGATCGCATCGACGACATCAAGTTCCAGACCTTCGGCTGCGGATCGGCCATCGCCACGTCCAGCATGATCACCGAACTGGTCATGGGCAAGACGCTCGACGAAGCGCTCGAGGTCACCCGGGCCGACGTGGCCGACGCTCTGGACGGCTTGCCGCCCGTGAAGATGCACTGTTCCAATCTGGCCGCCGACGCTCTGCACGACGCGATAAAGAACTGGCGTTCCGGCACAAAACTGGAGCCTCTGAGCGCCGAGGCGGTGGCTGCCGCGGGCAAGGGGTGCGGCACCGGTGTCACGGCAGAGGCAACGACCATCCAGGGTACTGAGGAGTATGCCGGCAAAGGAGTCTACACCGAGGTGGACGATACCTCGGTGCTGGCAGACAAACGGGTGCTGGTACTCGACAAAGGGGCCGCCTCGGCCAAGCTTGCGATGACGCTCACCGAGGTCACTCCGCGTGTGATCTTCCTCACCGAACTTCAGGCGCTCGCTCTTCCCGACGAGATAGCCACCGAGATCAAACGCTCGGATGTGAAGGTGCTCTACCAGTCTCGCCTGCTCGCGGTGCGTGGCGAGGGCGAGGTGGAGAAGGTGCTCATCCGCGACCTGGACGAAGAGGACGAATACGAGTTGTTCGTCGACGCGGTAGTGCTGCTGGAGCCCTGAGTCCTACCCGGGGCCCGGGCGTGTGCGTGGCGGTGTCGCTGTCAGGTCTTCTCGACCGGCGCCGGCACCTTGCTCACGACGTCGGCGACTATCTTCTCGGCGGTGCGGTCGCGGAGACGGGCCTCGGTCTTGACGATGAGGCGGTGTGCCAGCGCGGGTACCGCGAGGAGTTTCACGTCATCGGGCAGGGTGTGAGAGCGTCCGCGTACGGCTGCCAGCGCTTGCGCGGCTCGGTGCAGGCCAAGTGAGGCACGGGGGCTGGCCCCCAACCTCACATCGTCGTGCTCCCTGGTGGCGCGGACCACATCGACTACGTAGTCGCGCACCGAGCCGTCCACGTAGACGCGCCGGCAGAGCTTCTGCAGAGCGAGCAGTTCCTCACCGCCGGTGACGGCCTCCAGAATGTCGAATGGGTCACTCTCCCCAAAACGGGTCAGCACCGCGGCCTCTTCTCCCTGGGAGGGATAGCCGATCTCCAGGCGCAGCATGAAACGGTCGAGTTGCGCCTCGGGGAGGGGGAACGTCCCCTCGAGTTCCACGGGGTTCTGGGTGGCCATGAGCATGAAGGGCCGCGGAAGGTGCACGGTGTGCCGATCGACGGTGATCTGTTGCTCCTGCATGGCCTCGAGCAGCGCCGACTGCGTGCGGGGGGTGGCTCGGTTGATCTCGTCTACCAGCACGATGTTCGCGACGATGGGGCCGGGCCGGAAATCGAAAGAGCCCGCCACCTGGTCGTAGATCTCGACGCCGGTGACGTCGGAGGGGAGCAGATCGGGCGTGCACTGGATGCGTCGAAAATCACAGCCGAGTGACTTTGCCAGCGCGCGGGCGAGCACCGTCTTGCCCACTCCGGGTACGTCTTCCACAAGCACGTTGCCCTCACAGAGAAGCGCGACCAACATGAGTTCGGCGACTTCCCGTTTGCCCACCATCACGTCGCCGACGTTGGCCATGACGCGGTCGGTGACCGCCTTGACCTGCCGCGCCTCTTCGTCGGAGAGTCTGTCCATGCCCGCCTTCACGATCTTCGGTGTTTCAGTCTGTGCCGGCTCTCTTTCAGCCGGTCCAACTCCGCCTCTGTCGGTGGCCGCCCCGCGTACTTGGCCCTCACGTAGCCCTCGGTGATAGAAGCTACGTCTGCCTGGTGAGCTGGGAGCGCCGCGCAGAGCATCTGCTGGTACTCGAAGGGAGTCTGGCACGGCAAGCGCGGGAACCCCGACTCCGCGCCCCAGCGTAGCATGTCGGCGTAGAGACGGCGCACAGAGGCCGTCCCTGGCAGTTCATCCGCCGGCCTTCGGCGGATCCTGCCAAAGGGCGAAAGGGCGCTCACCCAGGCGAGTATGCGTCGCAGTATCCTCCTGAGATCTACCCGGAACGCTCCCGGCAGTGACTCGAACTCCACCCCGCCGTTGCCCGTCTTGCGCCGGATCCAGTCAAAGAACTGCGAAGCGATGCGCCAGGCGGCGAGCAGCAAAAGGCCGCCGGCGAAGACCCCGTATGCGATGCGCAGGGGATAGCGAAGCCATTCAGGGATCCCCCACGAGAAACCTTGCTGCTCCTCCTGCGGAACCGGCATCTCCGCGATTGGAGGGGCTGGCATCTCCGAACCGCCGGGTGACGAGAAGAGCCCGGCGATGGCGTCCAGCAGCCGTTCGACGAGTCCCCAAAGAGCACGGATGCCGCGGCCCACGTACTGCATCAATTCGGGGGTGAAGAGGACTCCCGCGATGAGTCCGAGCATGAGCACGAGAGCCACGCTCACCAGAACCATACCCCACCATGTGCCGCCTTGCCGGAAGAACAAGGGCCCGCCTCCGTCATCCGATCTGGTCGCGGCTACACCCACAAGGCCGAGACCTACGAAGACCACCGCAAGGGGGACTGCAGACGGTTGGTCCACGCCGACCAGGTAACCCAGCAGGAGCGATGCGGCCAAAGCCGCGAGCCCCAGCTGGAATTCCGTCACGACCGTCTCGTAGGTCATGCGACCTGTCCCCAGGCGGGCGCCGAGCGGCCAGAGTGCGGCGGTGGCGAAGATGATGAACATCGCCGCCCCGAAGTAATCGCCGATGCCCCCGCTGCGATCGAGCAGTGCCAGGAGGGCCAAGAAGGCCGCGAGCGGCCAGACGAGCCATAAGATCACCTTGGTCGTGCGGACGGAGCGGCGCGCCAGCTTCATCCCCAGGCCTAGGACGAAGGATGCCACGTACAACACGAGCAGCAGAGACGCCGGGACGTGGACCCTCGTCCCTTCGCTCAGGGTGTGCAGCAGCGCGTAGAGCCAGATCGCTTCGAGGCCCGCGACGGCTGCGACTGCGAGCACATACGAGACACGGGAGCGTGACTGGACGGTCGCTCCGGTCATCAGGCGACCGCGGCCACTTCGTCGTGTGCGGGCGGCGCGGGCTGTTCCACACGGCGCCAGCGTATGCCGGGCGAGTGAGCGCCGCTTGTCAGCCCGGG
>DAIRFC010000031.1:21936-24938 GCA_036795215.1 Actinomycetota bacterium
AGCGGCCTCGCCCGGCGTGGCGTCTCCGTCACCTCCGCCGACGTGAAAGCCCAGAACGCGTCGCCCCGATCTTGCGAGGTCCGCCGTCAGAAGCTCGATCGGTTCTGATACCTCTCCCACCACGAAGACCAAGGAGCCGCCGAATCCCAGGGCGCCTCGTTCGTGGTCGAAGAAATCCACAAAGGGAACCCCGATGTCCGCCGTGGTCTTGGCGAGAGTCTCCAAGCAGATCATGAGTTGAGCATTGCCGTTGCCCGGGGCGATGCGCGCCTGGTGACCGGTGTCGGCCAGCCTGGTGTTGACGAAGAGCCCGGTCTGCACGTCTCGCTCGAGGAAATGGCGGGCTACGGAAGCAGCGGTGCTGACACCGAGTTCGAAGTCGTCCGGCGACTGCTCGCCAAAGGTGTCGACGGCCAAGAAGACGGCCACCTTGTGGTCAGTGGTGTATTCGAAAAGCTTCAACTGGAGTGCCCGACTGCGGGCACTGGCCTTCCAGTGGATGCGGCGAAGGCTGTCGCCGGGAACGTACTCCCGGACTCCCATGAGTCGTGACGGATCGTCGAACAGACGCGTTTCCGCTCCGACTTCACCAATATGGGAGAGCGACCGGATGCCGAGTTCCGCGAGTGGGTACGTGCGCGGATACACGATCAGGTGGTCGATATCGGGGCGTGTGTGACTGCGGGGATGGAGCCCGAAGATATCGCCCGATGTCACCGAGAGGGGGCCCAAGGGGTAGTATCCGCGAGCGGAAGAGTCCAGCCGCCGAGTGAAGGTGGCGGCAGAGTACCAGAGCAGAGGGGTCGATCGAGACAAGGCCACGAAGTCGGGCCGTTCCGTCGCTTCGGCATCCGTCACTGTGGCGCCCGCCAGACGAGCCGGCATCTCATCACGGACTTCTACCCAAGGGAGAGGAAGCAGCTTGCGGTTCACCACCCGAAGGCTGAGTAGCACCTCCTCATCGGGGAAGACCCGGCGTTCGCTCATGCTGCGTTCGCACGTGACGCCTTTCAGACACAGACGACTCCACAGTCTGGTCACGAGGGCCGCCGCAAGCGCGAGACCGGCGAGTACCACCAGCGCTGAATAGCCGGCCCAGGCGGCTCCTGCCAGCACCCCGCAGCCTGCGAGGATGGCGGCGTTGCTCAGAAGAGGACTGAAGGGCTTCGTCATGCCGCCCTATCCTACCAGTCGCGGGCCTCTCCATTCACGAAGAACGTGTTGCCCCCGGACGCGCCCTTGTCCACCGCCACGCCGAACCTCTTGCCGGATCGGGAGAGACTCCCGACCTCATAGGTGGCGGCACTCGTACCACACCAGTTGGCTTCGTTGGCCGCTGCGTCCGCGGTGGGGGCTGCAGCCGCGTTTGCCGCGTCTACGAACACGATGGCCGTCTCAATCAGCTTCAGGTGAGTGTCCTCTATCGCAGTGAAATCACACGACTCGGCATAGGCGCACTCGATGGTGATCATGGCACTGCGGACAACGGATTTGGCTACCGCGTCCTCAGCTTTGTGGCGCTGACCTATGTACGCAGAGATCGCGATGGCGGCCAAGACGCCGATGATGACGATCACCACCAGAAGCTCGATCAGAGTAAAGCCTTCTTGGCGCCGTGTCCGCGTGCCGACTACGCTGAGCATCTTCCCCCCCCGTCAGATCCCACTATGCCATGGACCGTCGTGAGCGACGGCCAAATCATCGAATACGCCCTCCAAGGGCGTCTCCCTGCCGGCGCCACCCGCTACGGCGTCCGGCCTGGGCGGTCAGTCGGTGTATTCTTCGAAGGCCTCCAGGTGCTCCGCGGGCAATCCCTCTTTGAAGGTCTTCAGCTTCGCGGCGCCCTTGGGAGTGATCGAGGTGATGCCCTCGACGGTCTCTACGTATCCCATGAGCTCCAGTTCCTCGGTAAGCACGCGGATCATCTGGGTGCCCAAGGGGGGGTGTATGCGCTCGATCTCATCCCTCGTGAACGTATCCAGTATCTTGTCTGAGGCCACTCCTCCTCGTGAGGCGAGCTTCTTCAAGATGGCCATCTGCCGTCTGAAGTAGGGTGTGTCATAGCCCTTCTCGCTGAGATCGAACGCCTCAAGCTTGACCACCATGGAAGTTCTAGCGTCGGGACAGATGACGGCCGGCTCCCTGTTGATGTCGTCCCGCTCGCTCGGCGGCCACCGGAAAGCCTCTGAACCGACCAAGTTGGCCATGTCGAACGGTGGCGGGACGGCGGTCTGCAGAACGTTGCTGAAACCGAGCCCGTCGTACTTCTTCATCGCGGGGTCCGGTTTGTTGAGAGCGCAATACCAGAACGGGTAGTAGGAGAACCACTCCACGTATCTTGGACCGGCCTGATGGAGTGCCTCGACCTTGGGCACGATCCTGCTCCAGACGTCCGGGCACAGGCGACCGTGGTAGCTCTCGCCGTCGAAGATGATCTCGTCGCCGACCCTGTGCTGGAAATGGCAAGGATAGAGCTCGACGTTACCCAAGAATGCCACGACTGTGGCCTTGACCTGAAACATCTGCGCCTCCGGTGTGTCGAGGTGGTCGCAGTGACCGTTGCGGAACAACGCTATCACGCGTGCAAGACGGTCACCAGACACCATCGGTCGTGCAGATGGTCGCGCCGCCGCCTTGTGCTACAGCCGGCGTAGCGCGCGGCTCATGCTGCTACCATTGCTCTCGCATCTGCATGCCGAGACCGTCCGTTAGGAGCACAAGATGGCCGACAAGAAGGCAGCCTCGTCGATCGCCGCCACGCTTGGGGTCGTAGGGCTGGGGGCGTTCTTCGCATGGGCGGGCTCCCAGGGCGGGGTCACCGTGGGCGACATGCCCGTCTTTGCGCTTGTGTTCTGCTACATCTTCGCGGTGCAGTGGCTGGCTTTCGTGCCGTCCTATGTGGGGCGGACCGAGCGCTACTACGACCTCACCGGCAGCTTCACGTACGTCTCCGCCATCGTGATCGCGGTGGTTCTGAGCGAGGCCACCGATGCCCGCTCGAT
>DAIRFC010000032.1:0-24588 GCA_036795215.1 Actinomycetota bacterium
TCCGTGCACGACACGATCGTGGTCTTCGACCGCATGCGCGAAAACGCGACGTTCATGAAGAAAGAGACGTACAGTCAGATGGCCGACGTATCCATCGCTCAGACGATGGTTCGTTCAATCAATACGACCATCTCGACGCTTCTGCCACTGCTGGCCATCTTGATCTTCGGCGGCCCGACCCTGAAAGACTTCGCACTGGCGCTCACCATCGGCGTGATCACCGGGACGTACTCATCGTTCTTCGTGGCCACTCCCCTCGCGGTTCTGTGGAAGGAGCGCGAGCCCCGCTATCGTAAACGCCTGGTGGCTGCAGGAGCAGCCGGTGACGTATCTGTGGATGCCGGTGCGGCGACTGTGGGGACCGGCGCCAACGCAGCGTCCAAACAGGCCGGCAAGAAGGCGGCGAATGGAGCTCAAGGCTCGCAGCAGGCCGTGCAGCCTCGTGCTTCACAGAAGCCCAAGAAGGGTAAGACTTCGAGTAGCAAACGCCCGGTCGCGAAGAATGGTGCGAAGCGGACGAACCGCTGATAGGAGGACGCCATGACCGAGGAAGCCGATAGCAATCGGGTGAGCGAAGACCAGGAAGACGCTACGGGCGAGAGTGGGGCGGAGAGCGATACCAGAAGCGCCGCCGCCCATGGGGTGCGTGACCTGATCGAGCGGACTTTTCTTGCTGGGATGGGTGCGGCGGCATTGACCAAGGACCGCGTGCAGGAACTGGTGGAAGAATTCATCCGCAAAGGCCAGCTCAGCACCGATGAGGGCCGCGATGTCGTCGATCGTCTTGTGGCCCGCAGTCGTGACGAGGCTCGCGCCGTGCTGAAGAAGGCGGACGTCTCGTTGCATGGTGCATATCAGGACCTTGGCCTGAGCACCAAGGGTGAACTCGAGGATATGGAATTCCGCCTGCGTCAACTCGAACACCGTGTGCAGCTTCTGGAGGCTGCCGCGGACCTGCAGGCTGGGCAAGAGGCGGCCGGACCCGACGGCGAATAGCGAGAGCCCGGCCGTGCCGCGACCGATCTAGTCGGACGCCGAAGGAGTCGCCGTGCCTTTGGTCCAGGTCAGACATGCCGGCTTCATGACCCGTGTCCGCAACTTGGAGCGGATGCGAGAGATATCTGCCGTCGCTGTGAAGCACGGCTTCGGATACCTGCTCGAACATCATCGCTTGTTCGGCCTCCTTCCCCGGCGTCACAAGCGGAACGCGCCTCCACCCACTCAGCGCGGCAAGCATGTGAGGGAGATGCTCGAGGAGCTTGGCCCCACGTTTGTGAAGTTCGGTCAGCTCCTGAGCACGCGCCCCGATATCATCCCGACGGATATCGTCCAAGAACTCGTCATGCTGCAAGACCGTGTGCGTCCCTTCGACTTCTCCACGGTGGCGCGCGTGGTCGAGGAAGATCTGGGGTTGACGCTTGAACGGGCGTTCGAGAGCTTCGACGCCGAACCCCTGGCTTCGGCTTCGATAGGGCAGGTGCACAGGGCAGTATTGCCGGGCGGGGAACGCGCGGTTGTCAAGGTGCAGCGCCCGGAGGCGGCGGAACAGATCCATAGAGACGTGGAGTTGCTCTACCAGTTCGCCGAGCTAGTCGAGGGTCGCTGGGAGGTCGGGTTCTCGCCCGTCGGCGTGGTGGAGGAGTTCTCTCGGTCCATAGGCCGCGAGCTCGACTACTTGTTGGAGGCCCGCAACGCGGCAAGGTTCGCCGCGAACTTCGAGGACGACCCCAAAGTGGTCATACCGAAGGTCTACTGGCAGTACTGCAGCAAGCGTGTCTTGACCATAGAGTTCCTGCAAGGCCCCACGCTCAACCAAGTCGAAGTGACTGCCCTTGAGGCCGAGAAGCGGAAGGGTCTGGCCGAACTCATCGCCTCGTGCTGGTTCAGGCAGATACTGCACGACGGGTTCTTTCACGCCGATCCTCATCCGGCCAACATCGTATACCTGGGCGAACGTGGGATCGGTCTCTTGGATTTCGGCATGGTGGGCAATCTTCGTGCCGACGACCTGGAAGAGGGTACGAAGCTCTTTCTGTACGTGATGCATACCGACATCCCGGGAATCAAGCGTTCGCTCAGGCGGCTGGGAGTGCACTGGCCGGTTTCTTTGGACGAAGAGGTCACGGCCGCCATCGAAGAGGCGTTCAACCGTTACTACGGGGTCTCTCTCCAGAGCGTCGAGATGGGTGTCCTGCTTCATCAGGTTTTTCAGATCGTCTATTCGCTGCGTCTCTCGTTGGCGAGCAGGTTCCTGGTCTTGGACAAAGCGATCCTCACCTTGGAGGGAGTGGTGAGCCAACTGTATCCAAGCCTGAACCTCTTCGACTTCGCACGAGAGCACACCGGGGAGCTCAAGAGAAGACTCATCGATCCGCGAAGGTTCCCCACGCGGGTGCAGCGCTATGCGGCTGAGTATGCGCAGGTCGCGAGCGAGTATCCATTGCAGCTCCACGATCTGCTGGAAGAGCTGCGTACCGGTGAACTCGAGGTGCGGTACCGTCACACCGGCCTGGAGGATGTGACACATCGCCTGGATCTCATAACGAACAGGCTTGTCGCCGCTCTCATCAGCATCGCCTTGGGGGTCACCGGCACAGCGGTGGCCATCATGGTGGAAGGTGGACCTCACATAGGTGGTATCTCAGTCTGGGGCGTACCGGGATTCGCGGGGTCGCTGTTCTTCGGCGTGTGGCTCATCTACGCCATCATCCGGTCGGGCAGGCTCTGAGCTTCTAACGTGTGTCTACCCTCCCTGTCCGGTTGGGTCGGTATAGTGTCACCGACATGACGAACTCCACCGCACTCGATCACACCGCTTGGGCCGTCACCCCGTACCCGTGGGATGATTCCCAACGGATTGCCGACGCGCTCGGCATCCCTCTCGTGGCCGCAATGGTGCTGGCAGGCCGGGGATTGACCGACCCCGCCGCGGCCCGCATGTTCCTGGATGGCTCGTGTCCTCTTCCCGACCCGTTCCTGTTCGCTCATATGCGGGCAGCGGTCGAGACCCTGTCAGATGCCATCGACAGCAAGAAGAGGGTCGTGGTGCACGGCGACTACGATGCCGACGGCATCACGGCTACCGCGGTACTCGTCTTGGGTCTGCGTGAGTTCGGTCTTGAGGCCGAGTGGTACCTACCAAGCCGTTTCAACGAGGGCTATGGCCTTTCGCGTACGGCTGTGGAGACTATCGCCGCCGGGGAGCCTGCCCTGCTCATCACCGTCGACTGCGGCGTGAACTATCCCGACGAGGTCCGTCTGGCCCGCGAGCGGGGGCTCGACGTCATCGTGGTCGATCATCACCAGCCCGGTCCGGTGCTCCCCGACTGTTTCGTCATCCACGAAGTAGTCGGGGACTATCCGAGTGGCGATCTCTGCGGGGTGGGCCTTGCACTCAAGCTCCTTCATGCCCTGCAAGTCCAGCGCTGTGGAGGAGAACTCGACGCTCTCCCCAGGCCTCTGCACGGATTGCTCGACCTGGTGGCCATCGGCACCATAGGGGACCTCGCTCCGCTGCGGGGCGAGAATCGGTATTACGTCAAAGAGGGGCTGAAGCTCATCTCCATAGGGCAACGTGTGGGTCTGCGCGAACTGTGTTCAGTGGCGTCGTGCACGGGAGCGATCGATTCGGGCACCGTCGCGTACCGCCTGGCGCCACGTCTGAATGCCGCCGGCCGGTTGGCCGACCCGTCCCCGCCTCTCAGGCTGCTGCTCACCGAAGACCTCGGGGAGGCCCGGTCGATAGCCGGCCAACTCCACGAACTCAACGGAGAGCGTCAGGATGTTGAGCGTCAGATACTCGACTCGGCCGTGGGCCAGGTCGAGGCGCTGGGTGAACTACCTCCAGCCCTGGTGCTGGCCGGGTCCGACTGGCACGAGGGCGTGGTAGGCATCGTGGCCTCCCGGCTGGTGGAACGCTACCATCGGCCCACCATCCTTCTGGGCCTCCGTGAAGGCGTTGCGAAGGGATCCGGCCGTAGTATCCCCGCCTACGATCTCGTGGGTGCGCTCGACGCCTGTGCGTCGTTCCTCACCATATACGGAGGTCATAAGCAGGCGGTGGGTCTTACGCTCGATCCGGAGAACCTACAAGACTTCCGTGCCGCGGTCGAAGAACATGCGCGGTCGGTGCTGGAGGCGCGCGACCTGATCGCCACCTATCGGGCCGACGCCGTCATACGGGGAGAAGACGTCAATGCCGATGTAGCCCAAGCCCTGGCGACGCTTGGTCCCTTCGGGACCGGGAACCCGAGACCGCGCCTGCTGATCGTCGGCGGCGGCATCGACAACGCCGAGACGACGCGCACGGGGGCTCATATGCGCTGTACCGTCGAGGTCGACGGGGTGCGGGCACGGGCTATCGGTTTTGGACTCGGGCCGGTAGTCCAGACCGTCCGCGAGGGCGGGGATGCTTGGACACTGGGGGTGCAACTTCGCCTGGATGAATGGCAGGGGACTCTTCGCCCCGAATTCCTGGTGGAGAAATTGGGCCCCAACCCAGCCCCCACCGATGGCGGGTGCGAGTCAGTGCCGCCGCGCTCTCCCGCAGCCGGCGTAGGTCCCAACGGCGCAGATCACACCGCAACGAGTGGCGTTGGCGGCCACGGTGGTGCCGGCTTGTCCTTTGCCCGGGGGCGCGACCTCAGAGGGCGCCCCGGTCGGTTCACTGCGCTGGCCCAGGTGTTGGCGACAGGAGAACGGGCTCTTCTGCTCACCTCCTCCGCGACCCGTACGCTCGCCGCTCTGCAAGAACGTCTTCCGTTGGAAGCGTTGTGCGACGGGCAGTTGCGGTGTTTCGGCCGGGCGGGGGAGGGCGAGAACGCGGACACACCGGCGTCGCGGGTGATGCTGGCCGAATGGGAGGTCGCCGAAGAGGCTTTTGGCGCCGTAGGTGCGGGGGCTCATGTCGTGGTGCTCGACCCGCCGTATCGCGCGGGCCATGCCGCCATCCTTCGCAGAGCGGCCAAGGCGGGAGCGGCCGTGCATCTCTATTACGGAGAGGCCGAGAAACAGGAGACTATGCGTCTGCTGCGGTATGTGGTGCACCCGCGTTTCGCTATGGTCTGTGTGTTCCGGGCCCTGCAAGAGGGTCACGACCCGGAAGCCGACATGCGTGCAAGAGCTGTCGAGCTGGCATGGCAAGAGGCTCAGGTGGCGCTTGGCCACGACGATCTCTCCCGGGCGGCCGCAGTGCTCGCCGAACTTGGTTGTGTTTGCGGTTCGCCCGGAGGGGCTAAACTAGACGTGCGGGACAGCCCGACCTATGTGGCAGCCGAGGCGGAATATGAGGAGTGCGTGAGACTTTGTCTGACCCTCTGAAGACCCGGACAGCACCCAAGGCGCAGGGTACGGTGCACAGCCCTAGCGAGGCTGTGGAGTCGTACCGGCCGCTTCTGGACGACCTTGTCGTCAAGATCGTCGAGCACAATCCTGATTTCGACCGCGAACTCATAACGTCCGCGTTCGAGGTCGCCGCTGCGCAGCACGAGGGTCAACTGCGCGCGAGCGGCGAGCCCTATCTGAATCATCCGGTCGGTACGGCTACCATCTGCGCCGGGCTCGGGCTTGACAGCGCCACGGTGGCCGCCGCTCTGCTGCACGACGTGGTCGAAGACACCGGCATGTCCATCGAAGCCGTGCGACAGCAGTTCGGAGATGAGGTAGCGCTTCTCGTAGATGGCGTCACGAAGCTCTCGCAGATGTCGTTCAGCACGGTGGAGGAGGAGCAGGCTGAGAACATCCGCAAGATGATCGTCGCGATGGCGAAGGACATCCGGGTGATCCTGATCAAGCTGGCCGACCGTCTACACAATATGCGCACACTCGGCTATCTAGGCAAAGAGAAGCAGATACAGAAGGCCAAGGAGACGCTGGAGGTCTATGCGCCTTTGGCTCATCGCCTAGGCATCGAGTCGGTGCGCTGGGAACTGGAAGACCTTGCTTTCTCCACGCTGCATCCCCGCAAGTACTCCGAGATCCAGCGGATGGTCGCTCAACGCCGTGCCGACCGCCAGCGGGATATGGAAGAGGCGAAGAGCATCCTGGTCGATGAGTTGACGGCAGTGGGCATCGAAGGCGAGATCGTCGGGCGCACCAAGCACTTCTACTCCATCTACGACAAGATGGTGCGACGGGGCAAGGAATTCAACGAGATCTTCGACCTCACCGCACTCCGCGTCCTGGTGGATTCGGTGAAAGACTGCTACGCGGCTCTGGGGATCATCCACTCCTTGTGGAAGCCTCTCCCGGGCAGATTCAAAGACTACATCGCGATGCCCAAGTTCAACATGTATCAGTCGCTCCACACCACGGTGATGGGCCCGCAGGGCAAACCGCTCGAGATCCAGATCCGCACTCACGAGATGCACGAGACGGCGCAGTACGGCATCGCGGCTCACTGGATGTACAAGGAGAAGGGACCGCGCAGTGGTCAACGAACCGGCGCCAATCCCGACAAGCTGCAATGGTTGCGGCAGATCATGGACTGGCAATCGGAGACCAAGGACTCCGGCGAGTTCATGGAGTCGCTGCAGATCGACCTCTTCCGCGACGAGGTGTATGTCTTCACGCCCAAGGGGGAGGTGAAGGCATTGCCGGCGGGCTCGACCCCCGTGGATTTCGCCTATGCCATCCATACCGATGTCGGCCACAGTTGTGTGGGAGCCAAGGTCGACAACCGCATCGTGCCACTCACCTACAGGTTGCAGTCCGGCGATATCGTCGAGGTCCTCACCTCCAAGACGCCCCAGGGGCCTTCGCGCGATTGGCTGCAGTTCGTCGCCAGTTCGAGCGCACGCAACAAGATCCGGCAATGGTTCAAGCGCGAGCAGCGCGAAGACGCGGAGCACGTGGGGCGCGAGACTCTGCTGGAGATGCTGCGCAAGCAGGGTCTGCCTGCTCAGCGGCTCATCAATTCCGATCTGGTGGGCGAGATCATCAAAGAGGCCGGCCACACGAAGAAGGAGGAGTTCTTCATCGCGGTCGGTTCGGGCAAGATCAGTCCTCAGCACATCGTCCAGAAGGTCATCCAGGGCCTCAAGAAGGAGGCCGAGGCCGCCCCCGACGCCTTGTCCCTCTCGCAGACACTCACCAAGGAGGCCAAGGGTGTTGGACCCTCGGCCAGCCAGTTGGGCATCCGTGTGGACGGCATAGACGACGTGGCCGTGCGTCTACCGCAATGCTGCCGTCCCGTACCGGGGGATGACGTGGTGGGCTACATCTCCATGGGGCGCGGTATCACGATCCACCGGCGGGATTGCCCGAACGTCAGGAACCTCGAAAAGAACCCTGAACGCTTTGCCCGTGTGGAGTGGGAATCGCGCACGAAGACGCCTCTCCGGGTCGAGATACAGGTGGAGGCGTATGATCGCAACCGCCTGTTGGAAGACATCTCGCGGACTCTCAGCGAGAGCGGCATCAGCGTCATAGCGGCTCAGATAACTACCGCCCGCAACAACATGGTCAAAGACCGCTTTGTGTTCGAGGTCCCCGAGATCGACTATCTGGAGACCGTTCTCCAGCGCATCCGGCGGATCGACACGGTGTACGACGCATACCGCGTCACTCCCAACTGACACCGAGAGGCAGGCTCCCGCATCTCACGTGAGGGCAGACGCCGCACCCGCTCTGGTAGAATCTCGCCTCATGGACATTCTCTGCGTACCTGTGGGGCCTTTGCAGGCCAACTGTTATCTAGTGTGGGACGACGACCGTGTCGCCTGTGCTGTCGATCCGGGTGGTGAGCCGCAGCGGCTTGCCCAGATCATCCAGAAGGAACACCTGGATCTGCAGGCCATCCTCGTCACACACGGGCATTTCGACCACGTGGATGGGGTACAGGGGCTGGCCGAAGCCACCGGCGCGAAGGTGTACTGCTCTGCGACGGTCGCTCCCGTGCTGCGTGGCGAAGAGGGTTGCTCCGCGACAGGCTACCCCATCGCCCCTGTGGCCGCGGACACGGTGCTGGTCGTTGAGGACGGCGCCGAGCTGAAGATAGGTGGACTCACAGTGTCGGTCATGGCTACGCCGGGACACACGCCCGGTGATGTGACCTTCGACATCGAGGGACACCTGTTCCCGGGCGATCTCATCTTCTACCGTTCGGTGGGACGCACCGACTTCCCGGGGGGAGACTTCCGCCAGTTGCTCCATTCCGTCGGCAAGCTGATGAACCGGTATCCACAGACCACGCCCGTCTATCCTGGGCACATGCAGTCCACCACTCTCGGGCAGGAGGCGGCGATGAATCCCTTCCTGACCGGTCTGGGCAGCGATGAGTGATCTGATCTCCGCGCCGAAGGGTACGTACGACATCCTGCCGGGTGATCAGACTCTACGCCGCTGGCTCATCGCGCGCGCAGAGGATGTCTTCCGGCGCTACGGGTATCGCCGCATAGACACACCCACTTTTGAGGAGACGCGGCTTTTCTCACGCGGCGTGGGTGAGTCCACCGACATCGTACGCAAAGAGATGTACACCTTTGAAGACCTGGGTGGCCGCAGCATGACATTGCGACCCGAAGGTACGGCCCCTGTGGCTCGCGCCTACGTCGAGCACGGCATGCACACGCTGCCGCAACCTGTGAAGCTCTACTATCACAGCCCCATGTTCAGGTACGAAAGCCCCCAGTCGGGCCGCTACCGCCAGCACTATCAGCTGGGCATCGAGGCGTTTGGGTCCACGGAACCCGAGGTGGATGCCGAAGTCATCGGGGTCCTGGCCGCGCTGTACGGGGAGATCGGGCTTGGAGGGTTGGAGCTGCGGTTGAACTCCATGGGATGCAAAGAATGCCGTCCGGGCTATATGGAGAAGTTGCGTGCCTTCCTGACGAAGCACGCGGAAGCGCTGTGCCAGGAGTGCCGCGAGCGCGCTGCGATCAATCCTCTGCGCACGTTCGACTGCAAGGTCCCGTCGTGCCGGGAGGTCCTCGAGACGGCTCCGCGTCTGGCCGACCACTTGTGTCCGGCCTGTTCCCAGCACCACGCACGCGTACAAGAGTGTCTGGCGGTGCAGGGGATATCGTTTGCGACCGACCATTCGCTGGTGAGAGGCATGGACTACTACACGCGCACCACGTTCGAGTTTCAGTCTTCGTTGCTCGGGGCCCAATCAGGTGTCGGAGGAGGGGGCAGGTACGACGGCTTGGTGGAGGCTATCGGAGGTCCCCCGACGCCGGGCGTGGGTTTCGGCACCGGCATCGAGCGTATCCTACTGGCTCTGGCGCGCGCAGAAGTTCAAGTTCCCGAGGCGCTGCCGCCTCTGGCCTATCTGGTAGGCCTGACGCCCGAAGGACGCAAAAAGGTGTTCGCCCTGGCTCATGAGTTGCGTCTGCTGGGGGCGGCCGTCGATCTTGACTACATGTCTCGGAGTGCGAAGGGCCAAATGAAACAGGCAGGCCGGAGTGGAGCCAGGTATGCTTTCATCGTCGGCGAGCAAGAATTGGCCGACGGCGTCATCACAGTCCGAGACCTAAGATCTGGAGAAGAAGAATCGCTGACGGACGGTGAAGTCATGGAGTTAGCGAAACCCGGTACGACGACCCCCTGACCAGGACCGTCAACAGAAACCTCGAGAAAAGGACCGACCTTGGCGTACAGAGATGAGTGGTGCGGCAATGTCCGCGATGACAGCGTGGGGAAGCGTGTGCAGGTGGCGGGCTGGGTGCGCCGTCGCCGCGACCACGGCGGACTGATATTCATCGATCTGCGCGATCGTACCGGCCTGGTCCAACTGGTCTTCGAGCAGGAAAGCAACCCGGCGGTGCACGATCAGGCGCAAGAGTTGCGCAACGAGTTCGTGATAAGCGTCACCGGCACGGTGGTCGCCCGCGCGCCGGAGATGGTCAACCCTAACCTTCCCACAGGCTCGGTAGAGATCGTCGCCGATGGACTGCAGATCCTCGCCGCGGCCAAGAACCCGCCCTTCATCCCCGAGGACGAGCTGGACGTCGACGAGACACTACGCCTGAAGTACCGCTACATCGACCTGCGTCGCGCCCGCATGTTCCACAACATCTCCCTGCGTCACGAGGTGGTGCAGGCGGTACGGCGGTATCTCGGCGACCAAGGCTTCCTGGACGTGGAGACCCCCATCCTCACGAAGAGCACGCCTGAGGGCGCGCGCGACTTCCTCGTCCCCAGCAGGCTGCAGCCGGGCAAGTTCTACGCCCTTCCCCAGTCGCCACAGCTTTTCAAGCAGCTCCTCATGATCGGGGGGGTCGAGCGCTACTACCAGATAGCCCGGGCGTTCCGAGACGAAGACCTGAGGGCAGACCGGCAGCTCGAACACACTCAGATCGACATCGAGATGAGCTTCATCGATGAAGAAGACATCCAAGCGTTGGTGGAGGGGATGTTCGCGGCCGCTTTCAAGCAGACGCTGGGAGTGGAGCTACAGAGGCCCTTCCGGCGTTTGACGTACGTTGATGCCATGGCCCGCTACGGCAGCGACAAGCCCGATCTGCGCTTTGGTCTTGAGATCGCGGACGTGAGCGATCTGGCGGGAGCCATAGACTTCCGGCTGTTCGCCGAGACGGTGCAGGCGGGAGGCGTCGTACGCGGCATATGTGCAACGGGTGGGGGACGCTTCTCGCGCAAAGACGTCGACGACCTTGCGGCCGAAGCCGCCGTCTTCGGAGCAAAGGGCCTCCTGCCCGTGTGGATAGAGGAGGGGAGCGTCCGCTCGCCGCTGCAGAAGTTCACCACGCCGGAGCAGATGCAGTCGCTCATCGCTCGGCTCGACGGACATCCGGGCGATCTGCTGCTCTTCATCGCCGATCAGAAGGCGGTGGCCGAGCCGAGTCTCGGCGCGCTACGGCTGGCCCTGGCCACGCGGCTGGGTATCGAGCGCGAAGGTTGGTGCTTCGCTTGGGTGGTCGACTTCCCGATGTTCGAATACGACGAACGTGAGAAGCGCCTGAAGGCGCAGCATCATCCCTTCACAAAGCCCCGTTTAGAACGTCTTGAGGATCTTGTCGAGCGCCCACTGGAGTTGGGTACCTACGCGTACGACCTGGTGCTGAACGGAGTGGAATTGGGCAGCGGTTCTCTGAGGATCTCAGACCCCGCTCTTCAGGAAGCGGTGTTCTCGGCCCTTGGATTGACGGCCGAGGACATCGAGGCCAAGTTCGGCTTCCTGGTGGAGGCCATGGACTACGGTATCCCACCCCACGGTGGTATCGGGTTGGGCCTCGATCGCACCGTGATGCTCATGGCAGGCGAGTCATCCATCCGCGATGTCATCGCGTTCCCGAAGACCGCCAGTGGGTCGTGCCCACTCACCGATGCTCCCTCCAAGGTCGTAGTGGAGCAGCTTCGCGAGCTTCACATACGCACCACCTAGCGAGAACGCGCGGGGCCGGATCTGAGTTCCGTTGCCGGGTAGGGGGGCTTGTGCTACCCTCGAAGTGCTCGACCTTGCTCGTGATCTGGCCCAAACTTGAGCCAACACACATCGCTTGGGAGGCTTGTTCGCTTGGACGGCGTATATGTCCTTCCAAGGACGGCCACCCACCTGCTTAGGCAGGTTCAAGCGACTGTCAGACACGGCAAGGTGGAGCATTATTACGGGAAGGACGGCGATGTGCGGACGAAGTAGGCAGTCAGTTCTGGTCTTGCTCCTCGTTCTGGTCGTAGCCGTGGTAAGTCTCGGGTGTGGAGGCGGCGACGAGCAGCCCCCGCCGAGCAATACCACCCTCGTCACCACGGCACCTCCTGACCCTTCGGCAGACGAGGGCGAGCAAGTGCAGATCGGTCTGCCTGACGGCGAGCGGATAGCCGATATCTACATCCCTATCACCGAGGACACTCCTGAAGAGTTCGCCAATGCCTTGGGCAAGGGAGCACCCATCGTCCTGCTCTTCTACGTCACCGGCGCCACCGACGACGTGGCGGTCATGGAGAGTCTCGATCGCCTCGAGGCGTCGTTCAACCGGTACACGTTCTTGAAATACGACTACAGCAAGCCCGATGTGTACGGGGATCTCTCCACCCTTCTTGGAGTGACGTATCCACCAGAGCTCATCCTGATAGATCGAGCCGGCATCATCCGCCAGGTCTGGAACGGGTTTGTGGACGAAGGCAGTCTGAATCAGAGCCTCGTCAATCTGGGCCGAGAGTAGGTCGCGCCGCCAGAGACGATACCGATGAGGGCCGGGCAAACCCGGCCCTTGATGTTGGTGGGAGGTCGTCCGTAGTCGCTATGAGCCATGCCATGAACCACCCGGGCAGCGTACTCGTGGGGTTGAGCGGCGGGGTCGACAGCGCCGTGGCGGCGTTGCTTCTCAAACGTCAGGGCTGCCGTGTGGTGGCTGTGACGCTGGTGTTCTCTGACGACTCGGAAGATCCGGCCGAGAACAGACCCTGTTCGCCTAGCGCCGCCGGGAAGGCGGCCGCTGTGGCTGCGGACATCGGGGTCAGGCACATGGTCGTGGATGCAAGCGACATGTTCCGGCGCGAGGTCGTGCAGTACTTCGTCCGGGAATACGAGAACGGCAGGACGCCGAACCCATGCGTGGCATGTAACGCCCGCATCCGCTTCGGTGTGATGCGCGATATCGCGCGCGAGCAGGGCCTCGAGGCTGTGGCCACGGGCCACTATGCACGTTTGGTGGGAGGTGAGAGGATGCTTGCCCGAGGCGTAGATTGCGCAAAAGACCAATCGTACGTTCTGGCTCGAGTGTCCCCCGAACTGCTCAAAAGCGTCGTCTTCCCCTTGGGGGGTCTGTGCAAGAGAGAGGTCCGCGATATCGCGGCGGCTGCCGGTCTGTCCTGCCGGGATGTGGAGGAGAGCCAGGAGATCTGCTTCGTTCCCCATGACGACTACAAGCGCTTCCTGCGTTTGCGCTTGGGGGAGCGTCCTGGAGCCATCGTCGACTTGCACGGCAACGAGTTGGCACGACACACGGGGACGTACAACTTCACCATCGGCCAGCGGAAGGGGCTGCGGCTCGCAAGAAGCGAGCCCACGTATGTGGTGGCCATCGATGCCGGCACGCGTGAAGTCACAGTGGGGAACGCGGAGGACACATTCAGCAGTGTGGTCAGGATCACGGATCTGGTGAGCCACGGCCCTTATAGTGGCGGCCCCCTGGTCGTGCAGGTGCGTTCGTCGGGCGAGGCTGTGTCCGCGCACATGCCCGACAGCGAGACGGTGATCCTGCACGAACCTATGCAGGGGGTCGCGCCCGGACAGACAGCCGTAGTGTATGAAGACGAGCGGGTGATACTCGCGGGCACCATCGTGTCTGCGGAGAGATGAGTGGGAAGGCAGGAACACGCGTGGCAAGAGGGGCCAAAAGGGGCCTGTGGTATAGTTTCGGCGGTTGATCCGAGCTAGAAAGGGGCCAGGAATGGAGTGGGATGCCGGCGCAATCATGAGGATCGCCATAGGTGTTTTCTTCATACTCTTTGGGGTGGGGCTAGCGTTTGCACTTTTCCGTCTAGGGGAGGTGTTCAAGAGGTTGAGCGGCGTACTCTCCACTACCGATTCGCAGATCGTTCCTCTGCTGACGCGCGTGGAGGGCACACTCGATGGGGTCAATTCTGAGCTAGACAAAGTAGACCAGCTCACCGGATCGGTGGTCGGCATCGTCAGGACCGCGGAGCAGGCGACGTCGGCCGTACAAAGCGCTGTTTCCAAGCCTGTTCAGAAGGTGTCGGGCTTGGCGGCCGGGCTCAATGCAGGCATTTCATCGTTCATGTCACGTCGGAAAAAGGAGCAGTGATGGGAACAGTGCGCTCTCTGTTGATCCTGACGGCCGGAGCGGCTATCGGGGGGGCTGCCCTTATCGCTTACCGCATCTCGGAAGAGACCGGCAAGCCGTTGCTGGAAGCGATGTATGACATACCGGCCGAAGCACAGCGCGTTGTGGCCGACGTGAAGACCCGCGCCACTGAGGCGATCGATCGCGGGCGTAGTGTCTATGAGGAAGAGCAAGAAGACATACGTGAGCGGCTGGAGGGAGACCTCGACCTTTGAGCATCACGACCCCCGGCATTTGTGAGTGACCGCGGCGACATCGTGACGCTGCGCATCCCGAGGAGCTCTCGAGAGCTCCCCGTTATGCGCGTGGTCATGGGAGGCATGGCGTCACGCCTTGACGTGCCGTTGGACAGGCTCGACGACGTCGAGTTGGCCGTGGAGACCCTGCTTGCCGAGGAGCCGGTGGACGGCCATGAACTACTGCTCGAACTCGCCGCGGTCGAGGGTGGCCTGGACGTACGGCTCTATGGGCTGCTCAATCGGAGGGTGCGGGCTGCACTCGTGGCGACCGACCCGTTCGAACCCTGCGAGGGATGTCTGCTTGACGTCCGAGTGATGCTGGAGTCCCTCGTCGACGCGTTCAGTGTTGTCGAGTCATCGGGGGGTTCCTACGGGGTATTGATGGAGAAACGGACGTCTTAGGTGCCGGCCGTGGGATCAGAGAGAGACCCGATTCCAACAGCGGGTGTGGTGCCCTACGCCGAGCGGCCGGACGCTCTTTCGGAGCGCGAGTTGCTGGTCAGGGCTCGCATACATGGGGACGCAGCAGCCCGAGAGGAATTGATCACCCGCTACCTGCCGCTGGTGAAGAGTCTCGCTCGTAGATTCGCTTCCCGGGGGCAGCCCGTGGAAGACCTGGTACAGGTAGGCTCCATCGGGCTCATCAAGGCGATCGACCGCTTTGATCTCGACCGCGGAGTCGAGCTCTCCACCTACGCGACACCCACCATCATGGGTGAGATCAAGCGCTATTTTCGCGACAAGGGCTGGGCGGTCAAGGTGCCCCGCGCCCTGCAAGACCTCAATGTCAAGTTGAACCGAGTCATTGAACAACTCACGGTGCAGCTACGACGTTCGCCCACGATCGCGGAGTTGGCCGCTGCCGCGCAGGTCACGGAAGAAGAGGTCGTGGAGGCGCTCGAGAGCGGGAGAGCGTACAGCTCGGTATCGCTGTTCTCGGGAGGCAGTGGCGAAGACGACGACTCGCTGGAGCTGCTGGACGTCCTTGGAAGTGAAGAGGAGGCCTACGAGGTCTTCGAGCGGCGGCGGATGCTGGCGCCGGCCATGTCGCGACTCGATCCCCGGGAGCGTCTGATCCTGCATCTGCGGTTCTTCGAAGGTATGACACAGACGCAGGTGGCTGCCAGGATCGGTATCTCGCAGATGCACGTATCGCGTCTCATCAGAAAGTCTATCGAGAATCTGCGCCAATACATGGCGGAAGACGAGACCTTGGCCGAGGCGGCCAGGGGGAGAGGGAAGGTCTGATAGGTGAAGACAGCTGAACTGCGCAAGATGTTCTTGGATTACTTCACGGAGCGGGAGCATCTGCTCGTGCCCAGCTCTTCACTTGTTCCGCACAAGGACCCGTCGGTGCTTCTGACTACTGCCGGGATGCAGCAGTTCAAGCCGTACTTCATGGGGATAGCCGAGCCCCCTGCACGGAGGCTGACGAGTGTCCAGAAGTGCTTCCGGACTTCGGACATCGATAAGGTGGGGCTTACCGCGCGCCACTGCACCTTCTTCGAGATGCTCGGCAATTTCTCGGTGGGCGACTACTTCAAGGAAGACGCCATCCGATTCGCCTGGGAGTTCTCGCTGGACTATCTGAAGTTCGAACCAGATCGTATCTGGATATCGTTTTTCGAGGGCGACGAGAGCATCCCGCCCGACGACGAGGCCGTCGCTCTGTGGCTCGCTTTGGGCGTGCCGCGGGAGCGGATGGTGGGTCTGCCTCGCAGTGCCAACTTCTGGGGACCGGTGGGTAACAGCGGGCCCTGCGGCCCCTGTTCGGAGCTCTACTACGACCGCGGTCCCGAATATGGGTGCTCCGACCCGGAATGCCGGCCCGGCTGCGACTGCGACCGCTACGTGGAGTACTGGAACCTGGTCTTCACCGGATACAACATGGACGAGAACCAGGTGCTCTCGGAACTGCCGGCACGAAACATCGACACCGGCATGGGGCTGGAACGTGTGGCCGCCCTCAAACAGGATGTGGCGTCCGTGTTTCTCACCGATGCCTTCAAGCCCCTCATCGAGCTGGGCGAGGAGATAGCCGGGAGACCATTCGGCGAAGATCACCACGTCGATGTCGCGCTACGGGTCCTGGCCGACCATGCCCGCGCGATGGCGTTTCTCGTGGCCGACGGTGTGCTGCCGAGCAACGAAGGGCGTGGTTATGTACTGCGCCGGGTCATCAGACGAGCAGCGCGGTTCAGCCGCTCGGCGGGTATGGAGCCCCCGTGCCTGCGCCGGTTCGCCAACAGGGCCATAGAGCTGATGGGCGGGGCCTATCCGGAGTTGGTGGAACGCCGCGACAGCATCCTGAGAGTAGCCGAGACTGAGGAGGAGAAGTTCAACCGCACGCTCGATCAGGGTCTCGTGCTGGTGGAGGAGGCCATCGCGAACGCGGGAGCACAAGGGAGCACCGTGTTTCCCGGGGCGGTCGCGTTCTTGCTCCACGACACCTACGGGTTCCCCAGCGAGGTGACCCGGGAGATCGTCGAGGAACGCGGACTCACCCTCGATGTGGCGGGCTTCGAGGAGGCCATGGAAGATCAGCGCAAGCGGGCACGGGGCGCACAAAGAGGCGGTGACGGTCTGCAGGACAGCATAGTCCATTTTGCCCGTGAGACGGCGCACCCCACTGAGTTCAGGGGTTACGAGCGTGAAGACCTTTATACGGTAGCCGAGAATGTGGAAGCGCTGCCCGACGGCCGCATCCTGGTGGCTCTGCGCGAGAGCCCCTTCTACGCGGAGATGGGTGGCCAGACCGCCGATACGGGACGGCTGGAGTCTGAGGACGGCAAAGCCGCCGTCGAGGACGTGCAGCAGCAAGGCCAGGTGCAGGTCATCGTGGCGCGACCGCTGGAGGGACGTATCGAGCCTGGGACTCGCGTGAAGGCCCTATTGTCATCGAGTTACCGGCACGATGTGGCGGCGAACCACACAGCGACCCATTTACTGCACTACGCACTCCGATCCCGTCTAGGCAAGGACGTCACGCAGGCTGGCTCTTCGGTGAGAGCCGACAAGTTCCGCTTCGACTTCAATTATCACGAGCCGCTGGGCCCTCAGAGAGTCACTGAGATCGAGGAGCTGGTCAACCGTCGGATCGTCGAGAACCATCCCGTTCGGACCTTCACCACCAGCCTCGAGCACGCCCGAGATCTGGGAGCCATGGCGCTCTTTGGGGAGAAGTACGACGATTTCGTCCGGGTGGTGGAGATCGACGATTTCAGCCGCGAGTTATGCGGTGGCACCCATGTGGGGTGGACGAGCGAGTTGGGCATCTTCAAGATCGTTTCCGAGGGTAGCGTGGGGGCTAACGTCCGGAGGATAGAGGCCGTGACGGGTAGGGCGGCGGTTGCGTACTATCGAGAACGTGACGATGTCGTCCGAAAGGCCGCGGCTATGTTGGGGACGACCGACGAAGAAATCCTACATGGGCTCGACAAACTCCAAGCTCGAACGTGTGACCTCGAGACGGAGGTCAAAGGCTTTCTGAAGGAGTCCGCCAAAGACCTCGTTCAGCAACTCGTCGACCTCGGCACTGAGTGTGAAGGCGTAACGATATTGGCCGATGTGGTCGAGGCGCGAGACATGGACCGCCTTCTCTCGCTGGTAGACCAGATACGCGATCGTATCCAGCCCTCCGTGGTTGCTCTGGGGGCGGAGATCCAAGGCAAGGCCGTTCTTGTCGTCAGTGCAAGCCAGGGGGTCACCAAGGTCAATGCGGGCGAGATAGTCAAGTCTTCGGCCCGCTTGTTTAGTGGCGGAGGTGGAGGCACCGCCCAGCTCGGGCGGGGTGGCGGTGGCGATCCGGCAAAGCTTCCCGAAGCCGTTGCGGCGGCGCGTGAGGCCGTCATCGCTGCTCTGAGTGACTGATGCGGCTTCTGGGGATAGATCTGGGAGGCAGCAGGACAGGGCTCGCGCTGTCGGACCCGACAGGGATGATCTGCAGCCCCCTGAAGACCCTACAAGAGAAGGATGAGGCACGGTTGATCGAGAGCATCGCAACGGTGGTCGAAGAGAAGGACGTCACCAAGGTGGTATTGGGCCTGCCGCGGCCGCTCTCGGGAGGGACCAACCGGCAAGTGGAGAGCGTGCTCTCGTTCAAGGCCCGGCTCGAGCGCCGGCTCTCGGTGCCGGTGGTCACCTGGGACGAGAGATTCACTTCGAAGCTTGCAGAGCAGGGCAAGACACGATCAAACGAGCGCGACGCTGTGGCCGCAAGCTATATGCTTCAGAACTACCTCGATTCGCGCACTGATGCCGTGGGGGATGAGGAGATCGATGGACTACAGACCACGTAAGAAGTCTCGGGAAGACGATTTCTGGGCTGCACGCCAACCCAAGAAGCGCCGGTGGCCGCTTCGGATCGTCGTTGTCCTCGGGTTCATCCTCTTCTTCGTGGGCGTCGCCTACGTGGTCGACAGGACGATGGACTGGTACGCGGATCGTTCCGGCACGACCACCACTACCGAGGCGGTAGCCGGAGAGACGATCGAGGTGGTCATCGATTCCGGGATGAGCACTTCAGAGATCGGGCGCCTGCTCGAAGACAAAGGCGTGATCCAATCCTCCTCAGGCTTCGTGGATCTCGTGAAAGCCAGGGGCACCGAGAACGCACTCCGCCCAGGCAACTATGAGTTCGAGGAGGGCCTGCAACTCCTGGATGTGGTCGACATGCTCGAGACAGGCGAGGCTGCGCCCAGTCTCAAGCTCACCATCCCAGAGGGCAAGGCCATAGACCAAGTGGCGGATCTCTTGGACGACGAGGGGACCATCGACGGCGACGCGTATGTTGCCCTCGCCGAGAAACCGACCAGGTTCGACGTACCGAAAGTCGGCGGGACGAACCCGGAACTCACGACTCTCGAAGGGTTGCTGTTCCCCAGCACGTACTACCTCTACGAGGGCGACGGCGCATCGGAGCTCATTACAGCGCAGCTCACGGCGTTTGACACGAAGACAAAGTCTTTGGCCTGGAGCAAGGCCGAAGACCTTGGTCTCACTCCCTACCAGATCGTCATCGTTGCCTCGCTCATCGAAAAGGAGTGCAGCATAGCCGAAGAGAGAGCGCAGGTGGCAGCGGTCATCTACAATCGGATCGAGGCCGACATGACCCTCGGTATAGACGCCACTGTGCGGTATGCAGTGGGCAAGTGGACCGAAGATCTCACCACGTCGGATCTCGAGAGCGACTCTCCCTACAACACCCGAGTGGTCAAGGGGCTGCCTCCAACACCGATCGCGAACCCGGGCGTGGCAGCCTTGAAGGCCGCGCTCGACCCGGCCGATGTCGACTATCTCTACTACGTGCTTCGCGATACTGAGGGCCACCACTTCTTCACCGCCTCCTACGAGGAGTTCTTGGAGGCAAAGGCCAACGCGCCCGCCCAATAACGTTGGGACCACTCTCCAACCTTGGTAGCAGGCGTCTCCCGGCGACGGTGCGATAGGCTTTCCGCAGGCGGCCATTCCAGTCGGCCAGGAGGGGATGATGCAAGCACACACAGGTAGGATCAGCGCCCAGACGCAACTTCTGGGCATCCTCGGCCATCCGGTCGCTCACTCTCTGTCTCCCGTGATCCATAACGCAGCCCTTAGGCACGACGGGTTAGACATGGTGTATTTGGCCTTCGACGTCGCGCCCGAGCAGCTTGACGTAGCGGTGCAGGCGGTGAGGACCCTGCACATGCGGGGGGTGAACGTCACAGTGCCACACAAAGAGACAGCGCTGCGACTGATGGACGATGTCGATCCCCTGGCCTCCCGGGTGGGGGCTATCAACACGATCGTGAACGACCAAGGAAGGCTTCTGGGGCACAACACCGACGTGACCGGTTTTACGTCTGCAGTGGACTCGGTTCTCCCCGAAGGTGTTGGTGGATTGGAATGTCTGGTGGTCGGCGCCGGTGGCGCAGCCCGGGCGGTGGTGGCCGCTCTCGTCGAGCAGGGGGCCAAAAGAGTGCGCATCTACAACCGTACGCCGGACCGCGCCCTGGCGCTCAGCTTGGCTGCTTGTGACTGGGGTCAGACAACTTGTGAGACCGTGTCGCTCGAAGAGCTTCCTACGGCCGTCAGAACTGCCGACGTCCTTGTCAACGCGACTCCCATCGGTTTAGCGGGCGGAATCAAGGAACCGCCGTTTCCTGTCGATAAACTCCACAGCAGTCACGTCGTGGTGGACCTGGCCTACAGTCTAAGCACCACGACGCTGGTGCAAACGGCGAGGGGGAAGGGGGCTGTGGCCATAGATGGCAGGGAGATGCTCATCATGCAGGCCGTAGCATCATACCGTCTCTGGACCGGGTTACGAGCGCCGATTGACGTGATGCGCAGAAGTATCGACCATGGAGAAAGGTGATAGCGTCGTCCATGCAGGCCGCTAGCCAGGAGAATCTGCAGCAGCAGCCCCAACAGCAGCAATCACCGCAGCAGCCGGTTCAACAGCGCAAGCTGTCCGGCAAGCGCACGGGTGAAGTCCTGGTCGAGATGGGCGTCCTCACACCCGAACAGGTAGAGGAGGCCATCGCCGAACAGCGCACTTCTCGCCAGCGGATCGGTGACATTGCTCTGGAGAAAGGCTGGGTGACCAAGGCCAAGCTCATGGAGGCCTTGGCCATGCGTCTCGGGGTGAAGTATCTCGATCTGGCCAACACGCGTGTCGACCCGGTCGTGTCCGATCTCATCTCCGAGAAGGACGCCCGCCGCTATGCGGCCGTCCCCGTCACCCTCGTCAACGACCACACACTGTTGGTCGCCATGGCCGACCCGTCGAACATCGTCGCCATAGACGACCTGCGTATTCTCACGGGCTACGACATCGAGCCGGCCATCGCTACGAACGACGACATCGTGACGATGCTCGGCAGCATGAAGCGTCCCGACGATCACATCGCCGAGGACGAAGACGCCAAGGGGCCCAGCGACGAGCCCACCACTCAGGTTGAGCTTCGTGACATCAGAGAGCAGGTCGATGCCGCTCCGGTGGTCAAGTTGGTCAACGGCGTGCTTGCACGGGCTGCCGACGAAGGAGCGTCGGACATCCACTTCGAGCCGCAGGCAAAAGACCTTCTCATACGGTTCCGCCACGACGGCGTACTGCACGAGACCATGACGATCCCCAAGCGTCTTCAGCAGGGAGTCCTATCCCGTCTGAAGATCATGGCCGACCTCGATATCGCCGAGCGGCGTATCCCACAGGACGGCCGCATCGGTCTGGTAGTGGGTGGCAAGCCTATCGATATGCGTGTCGCTTCTCTGCCCACAGTCTACGGCGAGAAGATCGTCATCCGTCTGCTCGACCGTTCGAACGTCATGTTGAGGCTCGAAGATCTCGGCTTCTCCGAGGTGGCTCTGTCGCGGTACACGCGCTCCTATACCAAGCCGTACGGCGCTGTGCTGGTCACGGGCCCGACAGGCTCCGGGAAGTCGACGACTCTCTACGGCACCCTGAACATCCTCAACACTCCCGACAAGAACATCATCACCGTGGAAGACCCTGTGGAGTACCGGCTGTCGGGCATAAACCAGGTGCAGGTGAACGTCAAAGCCGGTCTGACGTTCGCCGCCGGTCTCCGTTCCATCCTGCGCTGCGACCCCGACATCATCATGATCGGCGAGATCCGCGACAAAGAGACGGCACAGATCGCCGTGGAATCAGCGCTTACGGGCCACTTGGTCTTGTCGACCCTGCATACTAACAACGCTCCGGGTGCCTTGTCCCGTCTTACAGAGATGGGCGTCGAGCCTTTCTTGACCGCATCGGCTGTCGACTGTGTCATCGCCCAACGTTTGGTGCGGAAGCTGTGCGAGCACTGCAAAGAGGAGTATCCGACCACCCGGGAGATGCTCGAACGTCTTGGATTCGCCCAGAAAGTCGTTGACGACTGGCAGAACGTCAACCTGTTCAAGGCGGTCGGCTGCACGCGATGCAACCATACGGGATACAAAGGGCGAATGGGGATCTACGAGATCATGCCCGTCAGTGAGGCGATAGAGAGACTTATCGTCGAGCGCAAGAGTGCCGATGAGATTATGCGTGTAGCAAGCGCCGAAGGCATGATAGGCCTGCGGCAGGATGGTCTTGAGCGCGTGCTCACAGGGGCGACCAGCATCGAGGAGATCTCTCGGGTGATCGTGTAACAAGACGTGCAACTTGAATGGGCTAAGGAAGAGCAAACATGGATATAGGTGAGATTCTCAAAGAGGTCGTCAACCGGGAAGCTTCGGACCTGCATCTGGCAGTCGGGGTGCCCCCGGTGGTGCGGCTCGACGGTCATCTCGAGAATCTCGACTATCCACCGCTGACCCCAAGCGATGCGCGCGAACTCATCTACAGCATCCTCTCTCAGGATCAACGGCAGAAGTTGGAGACCGACTGGGAGGTGGACTTCTCGTATTCACTGTTCGGTTCCGCTCGTTTTCGCGTCAACGCCTACTTCCAACGCGGCACTCTGAGTGCTGCGTTCCGGTTGGTGCCGGTCGGCATCAAGACCATCGAGCAACTGGGCCTGCCCAAGGTGCTGCACTCGTTCTGTCACAAGCCTCGGGGCTTCATACTCGTAACGGGTCCCACCGGCTCGGGCAAATCGACGACGTTGGCGTCTCTCATCGACGAGATCAACCAATCGCGCGCCGATCATATCGTCACTATCGAGGATCCCATCGAGTTCCTGCACAATCACAAACGGTGCGTCGTCAACCAGCGTGAAGTGGGCACCGATACCCGAAGCTTCCCGGTCGCACTGCGTTCGGCCTTGCGGCAAGACCCCGACATCATTCTCATCGGAGAGATGCGCGATCTGGAGACGATCGGGATCGCCCTCACGGCTGCCGAGACCGGTCACCTCGTTTTTGCGACACTGCACACGCAAGACTGTCCACAGTCCGTCGACCGTATCATCGACGTGTTCCCGCCGCATCAGCAGGAGCAGATCCGCGTACAGATCGCCGCTACGCTCGAGGGCATCGTCTCTCAGCAACTCCTCGCAAAGGCCGGTACGAAAGGCCGTTGTGTGGCCTGCGAGATCCTCGTGACCACGCCGGCTGCACGCAACCTCATCCGCGAGGGCAAGACGCATCAGCTCTACACCGTCATGCAGACGGGCACTCAGTACGGCATGCAGACGATGAACTCGTCTCTCGCCGATCTGGTACGCCACGGTCATATCACCAAAGAGCTGGCGATACGGCGGTCCTCGCAACCCGAGGATCTTGAACGCCTGCTGCTCATGGGGGCGGCCTAGGACGGCAGCGTGGGGGAGAGCGGGGCGGCTCCAGATCGCGCCGCGAGACGCTACAGTCGTGCACAGATTCGGCCGATAGTAAGTACGAAGCTCAAAAACTGCGGTCGGGGACCGCATGATCAGGGGGCAGGAGTAGGGTGGCAACCTATACATACACTGCTAGGCGCGATCGCGGCACTCCGTTCACCGGTGAGGTGACGGGCGACAACAAGGCTGCGATCGTCGCCGAGTTGCGTCGCAAGGGCTTCACTGTCCTGAAGCTGGAGCAGAAACGGACCGGCATCGACATCAATGCGATGCTGGAGTCATCGCAGCGCATCAAGACTCGTGACAAAGCCGTCTTTGCCCGTCAGTTCGCCACGATGATCAATTCCGGACTCGCGGTCCTGCGGGCCCTTTACATCCTCGAGGAGCAGACGGAGAACAAGCGGTTCAAGAAGCTCATCGGCTCCGTGCGTGAAGATGTGGAAGCGGGTATGGCGTTGTCCGACGCCATGGAGCGCTATCCGGTGGCCTTCGACAGGCTGTTCGTCTCCATGGTGCGCGCCGGTGAGGCGGGCGGTAGCCTGGATGCGACCCTTGATCGTTTGGCTGTCCAGCTGGAGAAGGACGACACGCTCAAGCGGACCATCAAGTCCGCCATGATGTACCCGGTGCTTCTGCTCGTATTTGCCATCTGCGTGGCTGCCGGCATGTTGCTCTTCATCATCCCGATCTTCGCGAGCATGTATGACGACCTGGGCGGCCAGCTTCCTATGCTGACCAGCCTCATGATGAGTCTCAGCAACATACTCAAGAGCTATTGGTTCATCATATTTCCCATTGTCATCCTGATCTTCTGGGGCGTGAAGCGTCTCAAGAACACCGACCAAGGGCGAGCTACGTGGGACCGTATCAAACTCAAGCTGCCCATGAAGATCGGACCGGTGGTGCAGAAACTGGCGGTAGCGCGCTTCACGCGTACGATGGCCACGCTTGTGGGTGCCGGCGTGCCGATCCTGCAGTCGATCGAGATCACCGGCAAGGTTTCGGGCAACACGGTCATCGAAGAAGCGATGGTTGATGTCAAGGAGAGCGTCCGCACCGGCGAGACTATCGCCAAGCCACTGTCTCGCGTGGCTGTCTTCCCGGCTATGGTCACTCACATGATCTCTATCGGTGAGGAGACGGGCGCGCTCGACACCATGCTCAACAAGGTAGCCGACTTCTACGAAGCCGAGTGCGACGCCACGGTCAAATCGCTCACCTCGATCATCGAGCCTATCATGATGCTCTTCATCGGCGGCATCGTCGGTGTGATCGTCATCTCGATGTACCTGCCGATGTTCAACATGATGAACCTGGTCA